>NZ_CP075175.1:0-337500 GCF_021223605.1 Paenibacillus sp. 481 | reverse complement strand
GTTGTCTTAGAATGTTTCGTTAATAACCGAATGTGTCAATGGGAATCGACCTGTGCCGTGTGCTGGAGCAGAAGCTTGACCTACTGTTATAATCATAACAGGCACATAGCGAGTTGGAATGTTGAACGCTTCTGCAAGTTGTTCACGGTTAAATCCACCGATTGGGCAAGTGTCGTACCCTTTCGCTTTGGCAGCCAACATAAGTTGCATTGCTGCTAAAGAAGCGTTGCGAATGGCTTCTTCACGACCGAAAGCCGAGCTGCTTGCATAAGCTTGTTCAATATTGCCCACAAGCGTGTCATGTACTTGTTGCGAAATATAGCCAGACGCAAGCGCTGGGCCGTATACATCGCCAGCTACCAAGTTCGCTTCTGCATCGCCCAATATGACGATGACCGCGGAGCTGTCCACGATTTGTTGCTGATTATAAGCGATAGGGAGCAAGCGCTGTTTGTTCGCTGCTTCTTGAATCGTGAGGAAACGCCAATGCTGCAAGTTCCAAGAGGAAGGTGCAGTTGCTGCCATTTCCAAAATATGTTGTAAATCTGCTTCTGGAATACGTACATCCGCATCGTATTTACGTACGGAGTGACGTGCACGCATAACTTCATCAATATGTGTTGTCATTATCATCTGTCCCTTCTCGTTATAAAGTAACCATTTTAGATAAGAATTATTGTTCATTACTAACATTTATATAGTAACATAATTTATGTGATTTGTACAAAGATAATCATACCAAAAAATGCGAATCAAGTTTAATGCACTAGGAGTGACTGGACGTGAGCTTAGACAGAACAAACGCTGCCTCCATACAAATCGGTTTAGCCGGATGGGGTGATCATGACGCTATTTATGCAGCGGGCACGAAGAGCAGTGATAAATTAAAAAGCTATGCCGACCATTTTTCAATCGTAGAGCTGGACAGCTCATTTTACGCGATTCCTTCCGTTGAACGGATGCAAAGTTGGATCGGGCAGACGCCGAGTCATTTTAGCTTTATTGTTAAAGCGTACCAAGGGATGACGGGGCATTCTAGAGGGAAAATTCCGTTCGCTGATTCGAGAACGATGTTTAACGTGTTTCGTGAATCGGTGGAGACGTTGCAACAGGCGGGTAAATTGAAAGCCGCATTGTTTCAATATCCGCCGTGGTTTGATTGTAGCCGGAAGCATGTGGACGTCTTACGACGAACACGTACGTGGATGGAAGGGATTCCAGTGGCGCTGGAATTTCGCCATCAGAGCTGGTTTCGCGCTGATATGCACGACAAGACGTTAGCGTTTATGGAACAGGAGGGATGGATTCATAGCATATGCGACGAGCCTCAAGCTGGGGAAGGATCGGTTCCGATGATTCTGCATCCAACCGAGCCTTCCTTAACGATGATTCGAATGCACGGGCGCAATGTTTCAGGGTGGAACGCGAGCGGACAGCCAAATTGGCGTGAAGTACGCTATTTATATGATTATAACGAAGCAGAGTTGGAACAATGGAGCGGGTATTTGCGTGCGCTCACGCAGCAGACAGCGGAAGTTTGCATGATTTTTAATAACAATTCAGGTGGTCATGCGGCAGGGAACGCGAAGCAATTAATGAGCATGTTGGGTCAGCCTGTAACGCCTATGCCGATGCAACAAATGACTATTTTTGATGAGTAATAAAGGTAAAGTAAAAAATTGAAACTTATTTTGTGGACAAACGAATAGTATAGTAGAGTCGGAGATGTACCTTATTTGAAAGTAGGAGGTATTTTAAATGGTTAAAAAAACAATTCGTTTGCATATGTCGAGAGCAGCAGCGGCAGTAGCCCTGTTAACGTTGTTAGTCGCTTGTTCACCGCAAGAAAAGCTTGAGTCTGCTGTAAACAAAGGTCTAGAAGATGTGAATAGTGCGATTCAAAGTATCGACGTATCGAAATATACAGACCCGATGGAGTATATTAAGAGTAATCAACAACTGATTGATGATATGATCGCAAAAGGCGATGAATCGCTGAAGGAAATCGTTGCTCAGTTTGAGCAGACGAAGACAAATGGCATGGAAGAATGGGTATTGGCTTATGTCGGGAATCAATTGCTGCCACAGCCTATTGAAGGATGGGAAACGGGACGCGAATGGTACGAGCAGTATGTAGCAAAGTTCGTTGAAAGCAAGTGAGTGGACTAGCAATACCGTGGAAAAAATGGAGTGAGGAGAACATCGAAATGATCGATGTTCTTCTTTTTTTGCAGAAATAACGAGGTTTTTCAACAAAAATTGACAAATTTAACCACGGAGTGATACAGTATAATGGAGATGAAGATTACCGGATACCAAATCGACCTATATGTGATCAAAAATAGTTGAGTGAGCAGGAATATTGTACGACACTAATGAATATTACAAGACAGCGTTTTACTTCGAACGAATAAGAAACGACGATGTACACGTATGGATGAAAGAAAGCTATTCATTACGTTAGAAACAGCAGGAATGAGATAGGAGGTGTGACTCGTGATGACGATGGACCTTACGGATACAACGGATACAACACAACTAGCGAGTACATCGGTCACCGCGGACACCACGCAGTTAAAGCGGTTTATTTTAAGTGAGAAGGAACTGTTTTTCCTGACGGGGATTGTCGGTTCGGAGCGTCTTTTAGGGGTCGATGACCCGTTTCGCGGTTACTTGACGGAAGAGATAGAAGCGGAGTGGGATAAAGCGAAAGCAAGCTTGCTGGAAAAAGGGTACATCCTGCCGCAGCCGAATAGTTATGAATATACGATGCCTGCTCCTGTTTATGATTGCATGACGATAACCGGTTTAGCCGAACACGCTTGCTGGGTAAGATATTCTCATGACATGGAAAATTTCGAGGGCTATGTACATGTGACACAGGAGCAAGTCGTTGAACGAATCCGACTTAGTGCTTCATCTGAAGATATTAGGTTGTCCATGTTAGGTGATACGCATAGAGCTTGGCCTGCGATTGTCGAACGGATGAATTGGTTGGACACAGCAATAGAAACTGAAGCGGAAGAGTCGAGTGTAGAAACAGCGCATTCGCTCCCTTCTGTCATGTTATCCAAAAAGTTGTTCCACACGTTTTACGAACAAGTAGACAATTTTACGATCGACCAGCTTGCTGATGTGATGAACATGGCACCTGAACAAGAAGAAGGTGCACGAGCATTTGCCACTTCCATGAAACAGCGTACGTCAGAGGGTGAAATGATGTTATTTGTGTGGACAGAGCGAGGCTGGGATGTACAAGGCTTTGCCTTTCTGATTGGCGGTTCGTACAACTGGCTTATCCGTCGCAGTTCTAGGCAAAATGAAGACTGGCTTACCGCTACACCGACTACTAAATCACAATTTATTGAAATGCTAATAGCTTGGGAACGACATTCGATATCCCGCGAAGGACGGTGACCGCAATGCGCATTATTGTCGAGCCTGAAGTGCTTCGGGGGGTGAGTCGCCAGTTAAGAAGCGCAGCAGAGCATCTACATCATATTCAGTATGAATTGCATCGAACGGTTAACTCATTAATGTGGGAATCATCCGTTAAATCTGAAATCATGTATGAGTGGAGCAGAGCAAGTCGTTTAGCGGATCAAATAAAAGAACAACTGTCGGAATTAGGTCAGCATGTGCAAGCAAAAGCGATTCAGTTTGAAGAAATTGATAATCAGGCGAGTTCTATTCTTGTTCATGACTCGCACTCAAGATCTCCAGCTGCCATGTATATGGGGATGGAATTAGGAGCGAATGCGTTGCTTCTGCCTAAAGCAACAGCTGGGATTTTTACAAGTGTATCCAATCCTCGTACGGCGATTCAGGCATTAGGAAATCCGTATTACTTAGGCAGGGAGCAGGAGCAAGTTCATACGGCTGCTCATGTTCAGCATATGGAATCGAACGATCCCGTCTTTGCGAATGGATGGACATTTGTTGATCCCAGATATGCAGGGAGAACGAGAGATTCGGTCGTCTAAGATTCGCTTAATGATTCGTCATAGCAATTGTTGATGGAAGGAAAAAAGGTTAATAAACCGTATGCTTATGGAAGTCCAATTAGGTCGGTATACATAAGCGAAGGGAGATATGAATATGTCTAGACGCATTCTCATTACGCCTGAGCGGGTTGAAGATGTCGCGAAACAATTTAAACAGGGAAGTGAGCAAAGTCAGGAGCTCATCTCTGTCTTAACGCAAGCTGTTCAATCCATGGAGGGCGAATGGGATGGGGTAACGAAGCAGCGATTTTTTCAGCAGTTTCAGGAAGCTAATCAGCAGATGCAATTATTCGTACATATGTTAAATACTATAGATTCGGAATTGTCTGCAATTGCACAAAAATTTCGCACCGTTGACGGTCAATAATTGTTTGTGTACAAGTACTGCACAAGCACTGTACAACCATAATGGGATACGTAACCGAGTGATTGTTAACGCTCGGTTTTTGTTTTTGTCAATATATGTTTGGAATGTGAGATTTACGCATGTATTTTGACTTTAACCTTGACTTTGTTCTCAATCTGAAGGAAGATCGATAAAGTTGTGCTTTTCCTGTAGAGGTCGCACAGATTATTTCGAACATGGTTAGGAGAAGCGATTAAGTTATGAGCTTATTGACGGTTGAAGGACTGAGCCACAGTTATGGTGGACGTGTTCTATTTAATGATGTGTCGTTCCGCCTCCTCCCGGGGGAGCATGTTGGACTTGTAGGCGCCAATGGTGCTGGTAAATCGACATTGATGAATATTTTAACAGGTAAAGTGTTGAAAGATAACGGTAAAGTGGAGTGGACGCCTCGTCTGCGTTACGGCTACTTGGATCAGCATACGAAGTTGGAGGCTGGTAAGACGATTCGCGACGTCCTGCGTGATGCGTTTCTACCTCTTTTTGAGCAAGAGCAGGAAATGATGGAGATCGCCAATCAAATGGCAGATGCAGATCCTGATACGCTGGAAAAGTTGTTGGAGCGTATGGGGGAAATTCAAGATGAGCTGGATCGTAGCGGCTTCTACATGATCGACGTTAAAGTGGAGGAGACAGCAAACGGACTTGGTCTGGGTGCGATTGGTCTTGAACGCGACGTAACAGCATTGAGTGGTGGTCAGCGTACCAAAGTATTGCTGGCAAAGCTGTTGCTGGAGCAGCCGAACGTGCTGCTGCTTGACGAACCGACGAACTACTTGGACGTTGAGCATATTGGATGGCTTACGAACTATTTGCAGAACTATCCGTATGCGTTTGTGTTGATCTCGCATGATACGGAGTTTATGAATAAGGTCGTAAACGTAATCTATCATTTGGAATTTGCTAAAATGACACGTTATTCCGCGAATTATGAAAAATTCCTTGAGATGGCGGATTTGAATAAGACGCAGCATATTCAAGCGTACGAGAAGCAGCGGGAATTTATTAAAAAGCAAGAGGACTTCATTCAGCGCAACAAGGCGCGTGCTTCGACATCTACCCGAGCAAAGAGCCGTGAAAAGCAGTTAGATCGCTTGGATCGCATTGATCGCCCAGAAGAGGCGGTTAAGCCGACGTTCGTGTTTAAAGAGTCGCGTGCAAGCGGCCGCCTTGTCGTGGAAGCGAAAAACTTGGAAGTTGGCTATGACCGTGCGCTGTTACCGGAGTTGAACTTTGCGATTGAGCGCGGCGATAAGATCGCGATTGTCGGCTGTAATGGTGTCGGTAAATCGACGTTATTGAAGACGATGCTCGGTGTGATTCAGCCATTTAGCGGACAGGTGTATAAAGGCGATTACTTACACCCAGCTTACTTCGAGCAGGAAGTAAGAGCAGGAGCGGGAACGCCGATTGATGATGTGTGGAACGCATTTCCACATATGAATCAGCACGAAGTGCGCGCAGCATTGGCCCGTTGCGGTCTGAAAAATGAACATATTACCCGCCAATTGAGCCAGTTGAGTGGTGGCGAACAGGCGAAAGTACGCTTATGTAAGCTGTTAATGGAAGAGAGCAACTGGATCATATTTGACGAGCCGACGAATCACTTGGACGTATTGTCGAAGGAAGAATTGCAGCGTGCGTTGAAGGCGTTCAAAGGCACTGTACTGCTCGTCTGTCACGAACCAGACTTCTATGAAGGCTGGGTAACGAAGACATGGGACGTTGAGCAATGGTCGATGCAACAATAAGACACGATTTGTCTTGAATGGCAGCAGCCGTTTCCCTCTATTTCGTGAGGGGTGCGGCTGTTTTTGTTTGATATTGTGTAAAATCCGTACATTTAAAGATTAAAATAGTTCTTTCGTTCGTGATCAATTTGGTGTATACTACAATTCATATTATTCTTTTCACTTGATTACAAAGTTTAGCAACCTAACAACAAGACAAAGTAATGTGTTTATTTCTCGTATATGTGCAGGAATTGGCCTGCATGTTTCTACCTGATCACCGGAATGATCGGACTACGGGAGTCGAAGTGTGCGAACGTTGATCGTTGATGCATGCTGTAATCGTTGAAGCCTAGTGAGCCGTTTTTTTGCTACGTGGGCTGTTATTTTCTTATGATTACAAGCTGCATACTCAATGATTTGCAACTATACGACCCGGTCTGCAACGATTCCGTGAGGGAGACGTGCGACCGGGTTTTTTGCTTATTTTGCAGTTTGGTCGGTTGCTGATGCTGCACCTATGCGAGAGGATGACACTTGCTTCCAACATTAAGGGGGAAATAGAGGAATGAAACTACTGGAAGAAAAGGTATTGCAAGACGGGACTGTGCTTAGCGCACATGTACTGAAAGTGGATTCATTTCTCAATCACCAGATTGATCCTGTGCTGATGCAAGCAGTGGGGCAAGAATTTGCTCGTCGTTATGCAAATGAGCGTACGGCCATTACGAAGGTGTTAACTATCGAATCTTCCGGAATTGCGCCAGGCATGATGGCTGCCCTGGAATTAGGTGTACCATTAGTGTTTGCGCGTAAGCAGAAGTCGCTTACATTGCGTGACAATGTTTATGTCGAGAACGTATTCTCGTTTACGAAGCAGCAATCGAATGAAATTACAGTGTCTCGTAAATTTTTGACCGCGGAAGATCATGTCCTCATTATTGATGACTTTTTAGCAAATGGGGATGCGGCGTTTGGCTTGGCTCGAGTTGTAGCGCAAGCGGGCGCGAGTGTCGCAGGTTTTGGGATCGTGATTGAAAAGTCGTTCCAGCCAGGTCGGACGAGCTTGGAGAACGCCGGATATCGCGTTGAATCGCTAGTACGGATTCTATCGTTAACAGACGGACAAGTGAAGTTCGTACGTGAGGCTGAGGAAGTTGAAGCCGCTGTGGAAGTTCAGGAGGTTGCCCAAGCATGAAAAACGGTATCGAGCACGGTATGAAAGACAGCGTATTTAAGTTGAATCGACACCCGGTGCAAACCTTTTCACTCGGCTTGCAGCACGTGCTTGCCATGTATGCTGGCGCAATCATTGTACCCCTTATCGTTGGCGGTCAGCTCGGTTTCACGCAGGAGCAAATGACGTATTTAATCGCCATTGATTTGCTTATGTGCGGCGTCGCAACTCTACTACAGGTGTTTGCCAACCGCTTTTTCGGCATAGGTCTGCCTGTCGTATTAGGTTGCGCCTTTCAAGCAGTTATGCCGATGATTGCGATCGGTAAAGATTTTGGCGTTCCTTATATTTATGGCGCAGTCATTATGATGGGGCTGTTCGTCGTCCTATTTGGCGGCTTATTCGGCAAATGTATTCGCTTTTTTCCGCCTGTGGTCACTGGTTCGGTCGTGACGATCATTGGGATAACGCTCATACCGGTCGCGTTTAATGATTTAGGTGGCGGTGTAGGAGCTAAAGATTTTGGCAGTGCTGAAAATGTAATGCTCGGCTTCGGGGTTCTACTCTTTATCATTTTAATGAATCGTGTTTCAAAAGGCTTTTTACGCGCCATTTCAATTTTGCTTGGCTTGGTGCTCGGCACATTTGTGGCTGCGCTAATGGGCAAAGTCAATTTTGCGGTTGTCGGGCAATCAGACTGGTTCCATATGGTACAGCCGTTCTATTTCGGGGTACCGCAATTTAACCTAACAGCCATTTTGACGATGATTATCGTGGCAATGGTCAGTGTAGCGGAATCGACAGGTGTATTTATGGCGCTCGGCAAAATAGTAGATCGCGACCTGACCGCGAAAGATTTAGCACGCGGCTATCGTGCGGAAGGCTTGGCCATTATGATAGGCGGCGTGTTTAACGCATTTCCGTATACGACCTACTCGCAGAACGTAGGCTTGCTCCAAATGAGCCGCATAAAGACGCGTGATGTCATTTTCGTAGCAGGTTTGCTGCTTGTGCTGCTAGGCTTCGTTCCTAAAATTGCAGCGATTACAACGCTCATTCCAACTTCTGTACTGGGCGGGGCGATGGTTGCGATGTTCGGTATGGTTGTTTCAAGCGGCATGCGTATGCTCGGTACGCAAGTTGATTTGAATCGCCATGAAAATATGCTCATTATCGCCTGCTCGGTCGGAATGGGGCTTGGCGTAACGGTAGTGCCACAGCTGTTTCAAAGCTTGCCGGACGGCGTTCGTATCCTGACGGACAATGGAATTGTCGCAGGGACATTCACGGCGCTGATCCTCAATTTGGTATTCAACGGTGTTCGTGGTGCACAGGAAGTGAAGCCCTCGATCGAGGAGAAGGCTACGTCCCATGTGGCGTAAGCTTGACTCATGAATGATGAAAGCCGGCTAACTTCTATAAAGAGCTTGATTGATCGCTATGCTTTAAGTTTAGAGCATAGCGATCATCAAGCTTTTTTTTGCGATATTCACCGATCTAAGTTAAAAAGTGGAACATTTTGTAATATAATAAAGAAGTGAAAATGGCTGCTCGCTCTAACAGGATACAATTGTAACAGAGGAGGGATCGCATGTTTAGTTGGATAATGATAAGTTGTCTCGTTCTCATTTGTGTGCCAGGCATTGTGACAATGGTTGCAGCGCAAAAAAGCATGGAACCAGAACTGAAGTCAAATACGGGATTGGTGTTTGCCATCAATCTAGTCGTCATCGCTGTTATTGTGCTGCTTGGTCACCTTGCTTCACTCAAAACGGGACTTACAGACCCCTTTTTCGAAAGTATAGCTATGTCAGGTCCTTTACATGTATCATCCTTAGTCGAACAGCTACGTGTTGGATTGGTAGGCGGTGTTATTTGCTCAGGCGTATTCTTAATCGTATATTACGGCTATCTCCGCCATGCACTTGATCGTACGACCGTTGACGTGTCAGAACGGCTCCGTCGATCGGTAGGCCTTTGGGGACGGGTGCTAAGTGGTGGTGTCGTAGAGGAAGTTATTTTTCGATATGGGTTATTGAATGGGACGGTCTGGCTCGGTTTCGTCTTTTTCGGGGAAGTGTCAGCTGTAATCGTATGGAGCTGTATTATCCTAAGTGGAATTATTTTCGGTCTGGCTCATTTCCCGGGCAATCTAGCAGAAGGGTGTAAACTCACACCGCTATTTATTGCGTATGGGATATTAGGGAACTTATGGGTAACGTTGATCTGTGGCTGGTTGTTCTGGCAGTATGGGTTGATTGCTGCGATCGTCGTACATATGTTATTTCATCTATGTTGGTATCCGATCGAAGTTATCGTTGAGCGACGAGAACGAGCAAAATCGATAAGTTCGTAACGCGCTTATTTAGATTATTTCCCAAAAAGGCATGCCTCCTCTTTACAACAAATCAGTTTATAAGCTAAACTAAATAATAGCGCATATGAATATAGAGAGAATGCCAATTGCTAAACCAGATGTTACGTTCGCGTACAAGATAGGAGACTCCATGTCAGCTAGTCATACGATAGGCCAATTTATTTTACAAATTCGCAGGTTGGAGCGTCAGCCGCGTTCATTCGGAAATGCAGGGGAACTAACCCCAAGTGAAATTCATGTCATAGACGCAATCGGAAGTGACGAAGGTTGCCTGATGAGCGACTTGGCAGCAAGATTAGGGGTTACAAAGGGCGCGGCAACACAATTAGTTGCACGTTTAGAGCAGCGTGGGCTTATCGCTCGTGGACCTCATCCAACTGATGCACGGGCTGTTATCGTATCGCTTACGGCACTAGGGCAGGAAGCATTCTATTTGCATGCGGAAATGCATCAGCAATTTTATAATCAGTTGCGTGCGCAGTTTAGTGAAACGGAGATTGCCGCTTTTGAGCAATGTCTGGAAACGCTTTGTCGAATGCTTAAGCATTAAATTTTTTTGCCATTAAAGTTTAGTTTCTAAACTAAATTCAATCGAATGGAGATGGTAAGGATGACGAAGTTTAAGGTGACCGTGTTGTGTGAAAATAATGTGTTTGGCAATTTGGGTGCGATTGCGGAACACGGGTGGGCGGCATATATCGAGACAGAGAGTGGCAACTATTTGTTCGATACGGGGCAAGGGCAAGGTATTATTCCGAATGCGCAGCATTTTAAAAAACAGTTGTCCGGAATTCAAGGAATTGTGTTGAGCCATCATCATAGTGATCATACGGGTGGCCTACTCCAAGTATTAGAGGCAAATGAGCACCGATCGCTACCTGTGTATGCTCATCCTGATTTATTTCGCGAAGGTTACTTGACTCGATCAAGTTATTTGTATATTGGAGTACCAGAAACTCGTGAGCGGTTGGAGCATGCAGGTGCGGACTTCAAGTGGAATACTACATTTACCGAGATTGCTCCGAATTTATATGTGACCGGAGAAGTGCCGAGGGTGACGGACTATGAATTCGGAGACGAAGATATCGTAATCAAAACGGCGGACGGATACATCAAGGACGATATTATTGACGATCAGTCAATCATTATGAAGACAGAGGAAGGCTTATTTATTGTACTTGGTTGTTCGCATGCAGGTATTATTAATATTATAAAGCATGCTATACATATGACAGGGGAGACTCGTGTGCACACCGTAATTGGAGGTACGCATTTATGGTGTGTCAGCAAAGAGCAGCAGGATCGCACGATTGAGGAGTTGCAGTCATTTGATATACAGCGTTTAGGCGTGTCTCACTGTACGGGTTTTGCAATGGCGACGCGGTTAGCACAAGTGTTTGGCGATCGCTTTTTTTCATGTAATGTAGGTACCGTTGTAGAGGTGTAGCATTTTAGAAGAGGGAATTTAAGTCTAAGGGTAAAGCTTCGAGCTGACTCGCAAGGTGAGCAAGCTCAAGCCTGTTACGCCAAATGACTTAAATCCCTCTTTTGTTTGTATTAAAAAGTCGTTCTAGCTTGATCCGCGTAGGCGACGTGTTGATGTGGTTGGTAGTGATGCGTATTCACTTGGTGTACTTGTGTTTGTGCTTGTGATTGCACGAATTGCTCAATTTGATGACAAACTTGCGACACGTGCTGCATTTGCTGAAGCGCTTTGCTGTGACCTTGCAAAGCGGTTTGAATCACGTGGGCAGCATGATGCTCGCGCTGCGCGATTTGCTCTAAATATGCTGCATTTTGCTGTTCTTGAATAAGAAGTTGCTCATATTGCTGAGATGCTTGTTGCGTTTGTTGAATGAGCTGCTGAATGACTTGCTCACATTGAAACAACTGTTGTGATATATTTTGGTGTGGCATAGGTAGTTCCTCCTTTTAGTAAACCAATCTGCTTTATTGTGCGAAACAATTGTTAAAATTATTCTTACATTCTGTTTTTTTACTTTTGTCAAATGTAAAATTAACAAAAAAGCCGTTCTATTGAAACGGCTCCCTCAATGCCTGCTACTCATATGGAAGCAGCCCCACCTTGAACTATTTTGTACAGGGTAGTCGTTCACTCTTTTAAATTAAACCTTTATGGAAAGTGCCATTCATGGTATCGTGTGAAACAATGAATCTAGTTCATATAAAAATTTCCAGTCTGCCTAAGTGGATAGGGCTGGTCATAAGTAAGGTTATCGCGAATACATAGAGAGAACAGGGGAGCTAATGATATGGAAGCATTGAGCATTGAAATCTTAATTTTGTTAATCGTAGCAGGCTTTATTGCTGCCTTTGTAGATGCTGTTGTCGGTGGAGGCGGGCTAATCACCGTACCTGCATTAATGTTAACGGGACTTCCACCCAGTATGGTGTTGGGGACGAATAAGCTTGGTGGTACACTGTGTTCCTTAACGAGCATGGTCGCCTTTTGGCGTTCAGGAAATATTCACGTACCATTAGCAGCCGCCTTGTTTCCGCTCTCCTTTATTGGCTCAATCGCCGGAACGTATGCTGTCCATTTACTGCCGCCACACTATCTCAAGCCAGTGGTCGTTATTCTGCTTATTGTTGTTACGCTTTACACCCTTTTCAAACGGAATTGGGGCGAACAAAATCGTTATCAAGCTCCTACGGTTTCCAAAGCCATCCTATTAGGCGTAATGGCGCTTGTTCTTGGATGCTATGACGGATTTTTTGGACCAGGCACAGGTTCATTTCTTATTTTTATGTTTCTTTGGTCGGGTTTTCATTATGTGGGCGCATCAGCGAATGCGAAAGTATTGAACTTAGGGAGCAATTTAGGCAGTTTAATGACATTTGCATTCATGGGATCCGTAAATCTTGCATATGGTATTCCACTTGGTATTGCGATGATTGTCGGGGCGTTAGTGGGAACGAAAGTTGCTGTAAAAAAAGGGAGTACTTATGTGAAACCACTCTTCATTGGCGTGACAACTTTATTGATCGGCAAACAAATCTACGATTTTTTGTCGAAAAATTGAACAAAAATGCACAATTATTTGTTATAATAACCCATATTGGATGTTATATTATTCCATGTATCCTTTACTAGCGATGAGAGAGGGGGATGAAGCGATGATTGCTTTTGAACAGGTGAACAAACATTATGGGTCCTTTCATGTGCTGAAAGATATTAATCTTCGCATTGAGCAAGGAGAAGTGGTCGTCATTATCGGCCCTTCTGGATCTGGAAAAAGTACATTATTGCGTTGTATTAATCGACTGGAGGTTATTTCGTCGGGGAAGCTGTCCGTTAACGGTCAGGACGTGTACGACAAAACATTGAACATTAACGACTTTCGTAAAAAAATTGGCATGGTGTTTCAGCATTTTAATTTGTACCCGCACAAAAAGGTGCTCGACAATATTACGCTGGCTCCGGTCAAGGTGTTGAGGAAAACGCAGCAGGAAGCGAACAGTACAGCCATGCACTATTTGGAAAAAGTAGGCATACCAGATAAAGCGAATTCCTTTCCGTCCCAATTGTCAGGTGGCCAACAGCAGCGGGTTGCGATTGCCCGCGGGCTTGCGATGCAGCCAGATATTATGTTGTTTGACGAGCCAACATCGGCGCTTGATCCTGAAATGATTGGCGAGGTGCTAGAAGTTATGAAAGCGCTTGCTAAAGAAGGGATGACGATGGTCGTCGTGACCCATGAGATGGGGTTTGCGCGTGAAGTGGCCGATCGCGTTATTTTTATGGATCAAGGTCAAATCGTAGAAGAAGCTAATCCGATCGAATTTTTTAACGAGCCGAAAGAAGATCGTGCGCGGCTATTTCTTAGCCGCCTGTTAAATCATTAAACATTTTAGGAGGAATGGATATGAAAAATAAAGGGCTTGGACGTAAATGGTTTATTTGCAGTCTTGTTGTTATTTTGGCAGCATTATCGCTTGCTGGATGCGGTGGCGAGAAGAAGGATGCGCCTGCATTGGAAGCAGCTAAAGAGCGTGGCAAACTCATCATTGGCGTGAAATACGATACGAACTTATTTGGCTTAAAAGATCCAGCGACAGGTGAAGTAAATGGCTTTGACGTCGATATCGCCAAGGCAATCGCCAAGAAGGTATTCGGTGACGAGACAAAATTAGAGCTTAGAGAGGTCACATCTAAGACACGCATTCCGTTGCTGCAAAATGGTGATATTGATGCCATTATCGCGACGATGACGATTACAGAAGAGCGTGAGCAGCAAGTCGATTTTACAGACGTTTACTTTAATGCGGGACAGTCGTTGCTTGTGAAAAAAGGTAGCCCTATTGGTTCCATCGAGGACGTGAAAAAAGGGGTTAAAGTACTCGCTGTGAAAGGTTCGACTTCGGCTAAAAATGTACGTGAAAAAGCACCTGAAGCTGAAGTGTTGGAGTTTGAAAACTATCAGGAAGCGTTTGCTGCGCTGAAAGCAGGTAAAGGCGAGGCGCTGACAACAGACAATTCCATTTTGTACGGCATGATGAAGCAAGATCCGAGCTACGAAGTGGCCGGCGGCAACTTTACGGATGAGCCTTACGGTATTGCTCTGCGCAATGGCGACAAAGACTTCGCGAAGCTCATTAATGACCTGTTGAAAGAGATGAAGCAAAGCGGTGAGTACGACAAGATCTATGAGCAATGGATGGGCGAAAAGCCGACAAAGTAATTGAGGGAGGGAACAGAGAATGCTAGATTTCACGTTGCTGATAGAGCACTGGGATCAGTACAGGTCGGGATTCCGCAACACGGTGGCGGCAAGCGTGCTCGCCCTCATTGGTAGCTTCATTATCGGAGTTATATTTGCCGTGCTGCGCATTGCACCATCACGTCTACTCAATTTTGTTGGCTCAGCGTATATTGAGTTTGTACGCAACATTCCACTTATTTTAATTGTGTTTATTTTTTATAATGGTTTGCCCATTTTGGGGATTAATTGGAATGGGTTTGTGTCGGGGACGATCGGCTTGACTGTTTATACGTCGGCTTTTATTGCCGAAGCGATTCGCGCAGGCATTCTAGCTGTGCCGAAGGGGCAAATGGAAGCTGCTCGCTCATCAGGACTAAGCTATTTGCAAACGATGCAACATATTATTTTACCGCAAGCGATGAAGATTGTGATTCCGCCACTGGGCAATCAGTTCTTGAATTTGATTAAGAACTCGTCCGTGCTTGGCGTCATTGCAGGTCTTGACTTAATGTATTTTGGGGACTTGATTAACTCGGATACGTTCCAAACGTTCAGTGTCTACATTTTTGTAGGAATGTTCTATCTCGTGCTGACGATACCGATGAGCATTGCGGTCAATGCGCTTGAGCGGCGTATGGCCCGCAGCGGATAAGGGGGAGGCAGAAGATGGACTTCATTGGAGCTTATTCGCCGGATAACATTTTGTATTTGCTGAAAGGCTTTCTAGTCACGATCGAGGTTGCGGTCATCGCCATCGTCTTAAGCTTTATACTTGCTTGCGTGCTCGCAGTTCTCCGCTATGCACGTATCCCAGTCGTATCACAGATCGTTGCTATGATTGTCGAGACGATTCGGAACTTGCCTTTGCTACTAATTATCTTTTTTGTCTTTTTCGCGTTACCGCAAATCGGTATTAAGATGGGCATATTTACTTCGGCTATTGTCGCGCTGACTATTTTCGAAGCGGCCATGGTGTCTGAAATTATTCGCGCTGGCTTGCTCTCGATCGACAAAGGTCAAATCGAGGCGGCTCGATCCAGCGGCCTGTCTTACATGCAAACGCTGCGCTACATCACGATGCCGCAAGCGCTGCGCCGGATGCTGCCGCCGATGGTCAGCCAATTTATATCCTTGTTAAAGGATACATCACTGACCATTATTATTGGCTTGCCAGAGCTAATGCATAGCGCGCAAATTGTGAACGGACATAACAGTAAATTTATGTTCCCTACTTATTTGTTCGCTGCCTTTCTTTATTTTATTATCAATTACTCGTTATCACGCTTCGCAAGAAGACTGGAGCTGCGTTCTTAGCAGCTCCAGTTTTTTTATTAGTGAGATCGAATAATTGATTGTTGTCCACCAATGGTGGTCGGCAGTTCAGTAGGAACGGCTGGAACGAATGGAATCGAGGCAGGCGGTTGACTTGTGATGGAATGAGACCATTCCAACAGTGCAGGTGAGACGTACACTTCCATCAAGCTGGCTACTGTAAATAAAAGCGTAATGAGCACAGCGATCGATCCGATTTTTTTCCCCTCGTGTCGCCAGTTGATAGGGTGACGTGTACGTACATAACGAAATAGCCAGCTTACTGGCGTTAAGCCTACTGTAGCGGCTAATACGAGTGCGGGTATTTCGAACATGCCGTGTGGAATTAATCCGATAAGTATAGTTTCTGTCGTATAGTTAGCTAAACTAAGTTGCATAATGAAACCGAGCATAAAACCGTTAGCTAATAATAATAAAGGGGGAAAAATAAGGAGAACTCCACTTAATGCGATAACAGCCCCCGCTTTAATGTTATTAAGAGCTATCTCATACACTCCATATTGAAAAGGTTGCTCCAGAGACTTTGAAGGCACCTCCGCATGATTGCCGAACAAGTAGCCTAACAATGCTCCCCCAATAAAGATGGATAGTGAAAATACGATCCAATTTTTTTGCTCAAGACCAAAGCTCCTCCACCAATTGACCAAATGAATAACCTCCAATGATATATAATGAACGACTGCAAGCATGGGTTACAGCATGCACCTTCATCAGGGGCATGCTGTAGATGATACAAACAAGAATGAATCAGCTTACAGTGCGGCAGCTTGATCTAACAATCCGAGTACGAGGATGAGTAATTGCAAAACAGGTTGAAGCGGTGCCAATTCAGGTGGAATAAGTCCACTTTCTAAGATTTGTCTCACGATAGCTAATGCAGCGGATAAATCAATGCCGAGAAACGCAGCAATCTGAAACATCATTCCATTCATCATTTTGTTTCACCATCTTGTTTATTTCTGAGATACTATATTTGGAATCTATCAAGTTGGTGCATAAATTATATGAAATGACTACTGAAAATAGGATGTAATAACAGAAAACGAAGGCATTCGTTAGAGATCTATCGTAGTGGATGCTAAGCAAGGGGAATTGGTGGGAAAAAAGCACTATATGTTCATTTGCGCAGTTTGACATTAATTCAGATAATACTATAATAAACTAGGTGTTAAGAACTATTAATCACAATCATATATGGTTATATTAGGATAAATTACATTAAAGGTAATGAAAGGTTGTGCATTTATTTTGATTGCCCGCAAAAATAAATTAATGCTGCTTCTTTCTTTAGGAACGACACTGCTAAGTTGTCTTATATATTTATTGTATTACCAAACGGATTTGCTCTCTGATTCAATCATGTTGCATGGTACTAGACATGAACATTACGTAGATCCTTTTGTGCCCAAGATGCTTCTGCTAGCTATTCCAATCCTATTGTTGCTCGCTACTTTTTGGCGGTATCGAAGCAAGCCAGACCATAGCCATATTCCATTGCTCAATATTTTAACGCTCACATTCGGTAGCATTTCGATGATTAGTGGTGGAGGTGGCGGAGTAGAGTTTCATTTCTCTATCTTTATGGTGTTGGCGATTGCCGCTTACTATGAACGTATCTCTTTAATGGCTATGATGACCACCTTATTTGCGATTCAACATTTAGCAGGCTTTTTCTTCTGGCCAGAGCTAGTATTCGGCGTATCCTCTTATTCTTTTGTTATGCTTACGATACACGCATTGTTTCTCATTTTGACATCTACTGCAACGAGCCTACAGCTTATTTCAAAAAGAAGAATAGAACAGATTTTGGAATCGGAGAAAAACGAAAAACACGAGCAACTGGTGTCTTTGCTCGAATCTCTAAACGAGTTATCGGAAACGATTCATCAATCTACGAGTGTTGTTTCTACCAAATCTGATCATCAAATTCAAATCAATGAAAACGTGATGAACGCCTATAAGGTAGTGTCTAATGGGTTAGAGACACAGGATGCTTCTATTAAAAACATGGAATCCATCATGCATAAGATGGGTGATTTAATACGAGAGACAGCTGTACAATCTGCTGAACTTAAACAGAAAGCTGATCATTCACAAGATGTAGTTGCTGATGGTATGCACAGTATGAGCTTGCTTATTGAGCGCATGAATGAAGTGACCCATTCGATACATATTGCGGAAGATACTGTACTTGAATTAAACGAATCATCGCAGCAAGTTGAAGAAATTATGACAACGATTGAGGAAGTATCCAGTCAGACCAATTTGCTGGCCCTAAATGCTTCTATAGAAGCTGCGAGAGCGGGCGAACATGGTAGAGGATTTGGCGTCGTCGCGCAAGAAATTCGTAAACTAGCTGAGCGAAGTGACCAAGCTACGGATCGAATCAGACAAATTCTAACGAAAATACGAAGCGAAAGTGAAACATCGACTGCACAAATTGTAACGGGACGCAGCGCGGTTGATGAATCTTTGCAGCAAAGTGAATCCGTCGTGCATCATTTATCGCGTATTCATGAGACGATGGATATCACCGTGCACATTATTGTCCAGTTGGATGAGTTGCTGCAACTTATTCGTTCTAAATCTAGCTTCGTATTCAAAGACATGACGAACATATCTGTTATTGTAGAGGAAAGTGTCGCGTCTGTTGAACAGTTAATGGCGATGAACGTTCAACAAATGGGCGCCGCGTCAGAAGTGAACGATGCGATCTCGCGGCTAACGGAATTGACGGCTACGCTTCAAGCAAAATTTATCGCTAGCAGTGCAGCTAAAGTGTAGCGAAAGAGGAGCAATACATGGAACACGATCACGGAATGCACGGTACATACAATCAATTTCTAGTTATTTTATCTTATATCATTGCTGTGCTAGCCTCTTATTCAGCGCTTGATTTGGCAGGAAGAGTGCGAGCAGCAAACGGAATGACTCGCGTAAAGTGGCTCATTTGTGGTGCGAGTGCGATGGGCGTGGGCATTTGGTCGATGCATTTTGTCGGCATGCTTGCGTTCTCCTTACCATTTCCGATACTTTACGATATGGTGCTCGTGCTCATATCGGTTGTCGTCGCGATTTTAGCGGCATTTATCGCGTTATATGTGGTTGGCCGCGATGAGCTGGGAGTGAAGCGCCTCCTAACAGGCGGCATGTTAATGGCAACGGGTATCAGTGCCATGCATTATATCGGGATGGAAGCGATGCTCATCCAAATCACGTACGATCCGTTTATATTTTTCATTTCGATCGTTATTGCGATTTTCGCCTCAATCGTCGCGTTATGGCTAGCTTTTTATTTTCGGCAAGATCAGTCGCGAGGAATTGTGCTGCAAAAGCTGGGCAGCGGATTAATTATGGGCGCAGCCATTATTGGCATGCATTACACAGGGATGGAAGCAGCACGATTTCACGAGGGTGGTGTTCATATGCTGTCGTCTGGTATAGAGCTTGATCCTGATTTGATGTCCTATATTATAACAGGCGGAAGCATATTGACGTTCGTATTCGCCATGTTGGGCGTAATCGTAGATAAGCGACTTTCACGGAAAGATTCCGAGCTTAAGGATCATGAAAAGTGGTACAAATCATTATATGAGAACAATACAGACGGAATTATTTCGGTTGACATTAAAGGTCGTATTTTAATGATTAATCCAGCTGCGGCACAAATAAGTGGACTGTTACGGACGCAATATGAGAACAAACATATTTCTTCTATCTTGACCATCATCGTGGATGAGGAACGAGACAAAACGAGACAGCTGTTTCAAAAATCGCTGCACGGCCTACGACAAATATACGAGACTGCGATTATGCACCAAGATGGGCATCAGGTCGAGCTTAGCGTAATCAACGTTCCTGTTGTGATTAGAGGTGAAGTCGTAGGCAATTATGTCATTGCAAAAGATATTACCGAAGAGAAACAGGCGAAAGAGCGCGTTCAGCATTTAGCTTTTCATGATGAATTGACGGGCTTGCCTAACCGTCGTTATTTGAACCAAATGATAACGTCATCCATTGAACAATCTCAAATCGCAAATACGAATTTTGCGATCTTGGTACTCGATATTGACCGCTTTAAAATGATTAATGATTCACTTGGTCATGCTTATGGGGATACCTTTTTGAAAATGGTCAGTGAACGGCTACAGCGTATTACCTCTGGGTTCCGAGCAACTGTGGCCCGCATGGGGGGAGATGAGTTTACCGTTATTCATCATGTCAGCGAAGATAGCCAACCAACGGCTATGTTGGCCGAACAGCTGATCGCGGAGATTCAGCTTCCTTATCGGTTGAAAGATAACGATTTTTACGTATCGGCTAGCATCGGCATTGCCCAATATCCTGAGCATGGCGACGATACGGTCATGCTATTGAAAAATGCCGATACGGCGATGTACGAAGTGAAGAAAAAAGGGAAAAACGGCTATCAAGCGTATACCGAGCAATTAGACGATCATTTGCTGGAGCGGATCGAGTTAGAGTCCGATTTAAGACGAGCGATTGAACGTGGTGAGCTGTCCGTGTTCTATCAACCGCAAATTAAAATCAAAGATAATACGTTGATCGGAATCGAGGCGCTCATTCGTTGGAATCATGCTACAAAAGGAGCGATTTCACCAGCTCTATTTATTCCGATTGCTGAAGAATCGGGTTTAATAGGCGAGATCGGTACTTGGGTGCTACGCGAAGCATGTACTCAAATGCAGGCTTGGCATGAAGTAGGGTTACGTATTCCAATTTCGGTTAACTTATCCACCCAACAGTTTCATCAGGGCAACTTAGTGACCATTATTAAAGAAGTATTAGCCGAAACGGGTCTTGAACCGCAATATTTAGAATTGGAAATTACGGAAAGTATGATGATGGATGCGGTGCGTTCGACTGAAATTTTACATGAATTAACGGACATTGGTGTCAAGATTAGTATGGACGATTTCGGGACAGGCTACAGTTCACTTAGTTATTTGAAACAGTTTCCGATTCGTAAGCTGAAAATTGATCAGTCCTTCATCAAAGACATTACGAACAACGAAAATGACAAAGCGATTGTAGCGACGATCATTTCCATGGCACATCATCTGAAAATAAACGTCATTGCTGAAGGTGTTGAAACACGGGAGCAATTAGCTTGCTTGTCGGCGTACGGGTGCGACGATATACAAGGATATTACTTTAGTAAACCATTGCCTCCATCTGATTTGGAAAAAAATATTTTGAAAGTCTAGCTCGCGATGGTTGGTATAAGTTCTATAGTCGTTACGATTCCAAACGCATCAATGTTAGTGTACAATTAATGTGATGTGTAATGTGGGTAGATAGGGGCGACTTGGTACATATATGGATGCATGGTTTGATATTGACAGAGCTGCGGCTTGGTTACAACAATTTGGAGTGTGGGCTGTCCTTATTAGCATACTAATCAATGTTCTGATTAGCTTGCTTGGGGTCGTGCCCACCTTGTTTATTTCTGGCGCGAATGCGATTGTATTCGGGATTGTACCTGGCTTACTTATTTCTTTGGCGGGGGAAACGCTAGGATTAATAGTTTCCTTCTGGGTATACCGATTAGGCTGGAGTAAAGTGAATCGCACGTCTTCTGCACGTACTGATCGCTGGCAATGGATGCAGCGGCTGCACAGTGCGTCGAGACGACAGCAAAATTGGATGCTATTTATCGCGCGTCTCACGCCGCTAATGCCGTCTGGTCTTATCACGGCCGTAGCTGCCATATCGACGATACGGTTTACTGATTTTGTCTTTGTATCATTTGTAGGCAAAATTCCATCGATTGCGTTAGAGACGATTATTGGCCACGATCTAATCCGTGGCGGGGAGCAACTGCCTCGGCTTGCCATAAGTCTTATTTTTGTAATCATCATCTACTTTATATTCCGCAACAAAAAAATGACGTAACGAATGACGGGCAGGAGGAGAACATCATGACGCGAATTGGACTTATTCGCCACGGCAGCACGAATTGGAATAGTGAAGGCCGGGCTCAAGGGCTGTCGGATATTGCATTAAATGAGGATGGAATACAGCAGGCACATGCGCTCGCACAACGTTTGAGCGAAGAGCAATGGGACGTTGTGTACGCCAGTGACTTGGCACGTGCGAAGGTGACGGCTGAAATTGTTGCTGAACGATTAGGGTTGGACGTTCAGATTGATACGCGCTTGCGAGAGATGTCAGGTGGTCAAATCGAAGGCACAACGGAACAAGAGCGACTAGAAAAATGGGGACCGCAGTGGCGGGAGCTTGATCTTGGTTTGGAAAGTAAGCAGAGTGGAGCTGAGCGGGGGATCGGTTGTGTAGAGGAGATCGTGTCTAATCATCCAGGTCGCAACATCTTGATCGTGACACACGGCGCATTGCTGCGGAGCATCTTGCATCATTTGTTTCCTGAGCTTCAAGAAGCAGATAAGATTAACAATACGGCGATTACGATTATTAGCCGTCCAGAGCAGCAGTGGACGTGCGACTTATACAATTGCAATGTTCATCTAGTACACAAAAAGAGCTGAATTCAGCTCTTTTTGTGTTTTATATTAAAATTCAAGACAAGGTTTGATTAAGAAGCGGAATCGCCAATTCAGTAAACGTATCCGCGTGCATAAACTTATTTGCCGACCATTAACAGCATGAGTATCCTTGTGCTATGATCATAGATGGGTAAATATTCCTATTTATGTTGGTTGGGGGTTGGGCAATTGAGAGAATATATAAGCGAGCTGCGAAAAATAGTAGGAACACGACCGCTGTTAATGTGCGGTGCTAGTGTAATCGTATTGAATACGCTAGGACATGTACTCATGCTGAAAAGAATGGATAATGACAGCTGGTGTTTCCCAGGTGGAGCGCTGGAATTGGGCGAAGATGTGAGAGTAGCAGCTGCTCGTGAGCTATTGGAAGAGACAGGCTTAGTTGCAGAGCAGTTGGAGTTGTTTAATGTATTTTCGGGGGAGCGACTTTACTACAAGTATCCTCATGGGGACGAGGTGTACAATGTTGATGTCGTGTTCATGACGCGTCAATACAATGGTGAGCTTGTTATTGATGCTGAAAGCAAGGAGGCTCGCTTTTTTCCCATACATGAACTTCCGACTTCTATTAGTCAGCCCGTCATTCCAGTCGTTGAAGCGTTGCTGCAAGCGTATGGAAGAGAGAATCGATGAATGTGCGAGTTGCCTTATTAGCATTTGATGATGGATGGTTATGTATGGCGAGTACTTGTCATGTATCGTATTGTAATGAACATTGAAAATCATACAACACCCCCAGCATACGCACAATACTGGGGGTGTTTCATCATGATCGGTTTCGTTTAAAAGAGATCATGATTGAGGCCTGTTATTTTTTCTTTTTCTTCTTCGTTTTTTTGCTAGAGATGCCGCACGGTTTATCGTATCCGCCGCCGTATCCACCTACGTTACAAGGGTCGCATCCGTATCCACCGCCGCCGTATCCGCCGACATTATTGCCGTTGCCGTAACCACCGACATTATTGCCGTTACCATAACCACCGACATTGTTGCCATATCCGTTGTCACCTACACCAGCGACATTGCCGTTGTATTGGGAACCAGCAACGTCTTCTTCTGTGTAAGTCCAGACATGTCTATAAACAGGAACGATATTATGTCTGTTCACAATTCTCACCGGATGAATAACAGGCACGACTTGAGTGTGAAACTGATCTCTCACGCAAGTAACAGGCTTACAAACAATCGGGCATGCTTCATTGGATGGTTGTTGTTGGTGATGCTTTCCAGACATTAGAACAACTCCTCTCGTGTGATGAGATAATATATGTAGGACAGTAAGACAAGGAATGTTCACTTGCCCTATCTCGAATACAATTAGGCCAGTATAATAGAGTCAGAATATGGGGCATGCTTGCAATGATTCATTTTCCGTGTAAGATAATAGGGTAAGATGGTTGTCATTTATTGATTTAGTTAAGGAGTGGGAATTGTGGCTTTTGGAGCCCGAGTGCTTAAAACAGGGATTGCGGTAACGCTTTCTCTCTATGTGAGCGTTTGGTTCGGATTGAATTCCCCCGTCATCGCGGCGATAGCAGCCGTATTTGCCATGCAGCCTTCTATTTACCGGTCTTGGCGCTATTTTTTAGAGCAAATTCAAACGGTGTTTGTCGGTTCGGCTATTGCTCTAGTGGCGGGAATGTTCTTTTCAAACGAGCCATTAGCGATAGGGATTATTTGTATTCTTGTCATTATGATTACATTGATGATGAAAATGGAGGAGACGGTCGGCCTGACGCTGGTCACGGTTATCGTGGTGATGGAGGCTTCCGGTCAATGGGTGTTTGCACTGCACCGGTTCTCACTGATCGTCATTGGAATTGCTTCGGCGTCGCTCATTAACGTGTTCTTTTTGCCGCCGAATCCAAAGGAACAGTTTATTGGACAAATTCGCACGGTGTTTGCAAAAATATCGCTCCTTCTTCGCACGGTCATTTCTGATGAAATGAAAGAAAGTGCGTATCGAGATGAGAAACAGGAGCTTGAAGATGCGCTTAAGTCGTTGGGCGATAAATATGTGCTGTTTGAAGAGGAACTGAAAAAGCTCAAGATGGCCAAGTATAGGCAATCCCGTCAGCTTGTGGTGTACAAGCAGATGCTGAAGTCGGTACGCCAAGGATTTGCGGTGCTCGAAGTCATTGAGCAGCATTACTTTCAAGCGTCGCGAACGATTCAGACGGATAAGAGTTTTGATGCCCATTTAGAACAGCTTATTAAGTTCCATGAGCATCTATTTTTGAAGTATGACGGCAAGCTCAAGCCGGACTGTACGGAAGCAGAACGGCTTGAAGCGGAAAATAGCCTCTTCTTGGAGCAAATGGGCTCTAAGATGCAGGATCATAGTCATGAGGGTAACTTGCGCTTATCCATTGTAGCAGCAGCCATTTATGATTATGGCTATCAGTTGGGTAGACTGGATCGATTGGTGGAGCAGTACAATCGCAATCCGGACGAGGAAGACGAAGCGGAGTAACGAGCTAGCATTTAGGATGCTGAATACGTTGAAGCGGTTCACAACGTTAGTGATGTTGAGCGCGTTGAGAGCGCTTGGAACGATGAAATTGCTGGGAACGATGAAAGTGCTGTGAGCGATGTGAAGGTTGAGAACACAGAGAACACTGAGAATACGGTGATACAATCAAAAGTCATGGAATAAAAGGTGTGCGATCGCTCTAGAATGAGGGATCGTTGGCACATTTGTTCCATGACTTTTTTGGTTGTTAGGTGGTGACGCGGCCAAGGTTGTGAATGTGGCGTGCCAGCTTGCGTAGTCCTGTTTCTAGCTCTTCCATAGATGCGTAGGCGTATGAAATACGCAAATACGGTTTGGCACTACGGTCATACAGATGACCAGGATTTAGTACAATCCCGTCGTGCAAGGCGCGGTCAAACAATTCACGCATCGATAGGTGTGGCCGAATGCGCAGCCAAATATAGAAGCCGCCCTGCGGTATGCTCCATTCCGCAAGGCCGGAAAAATGCTGCTCCAAGCTGCGCAGTACCGCATCTCGTCGCACACGCAGCGCCGCGCGTAGCCGTGCTAAATGCTCGTCATGCATGCCGCTTGCGAGCCACGTAGCTGCTGCTTGCTGTGACAAGGAGCTAGAGCCGTAATCGGTTTGCATTTTGATATCAGCTAACCGCTGAATGACCGGCTCAGTACCCACGACCCAGCCTAGCCGTAAGCCAGGGCTAACCGTCTTGGACATGCTGCCGACATACAGGACACTGCCGTGCTTATCACGGGCTTTTAAGGCTGGTGGAGCGGGTGATTCCAGCCACAAATCTTCATAAGCGGCATCTTCAATAATAGGTAGCCCTATCTGTGAACATGCGGCTACTAACTGATCCCGACGTTCATCAGACATCACGGTGCCTGTAGGATTCTGGAAGGTTGGGATCGTATATAAGAGCGCACCGCCGCATTGTTTTTTGATGTGCGGCAGCACGGATACATCGATTCCGTGTTCATCCATCGGGATGCCGTGCATACGCATACCAGCAGATTGAAAGACGTGCACGGAATACAAATAAGACGGACGTTCCAGCATGATGGAAGCGCCGTGCTGCAACAAGCCAACTGCAATGAGCTGGAGTGCTTGCAAAGCACCAGACACAATCAAAATAGACGCTGGTGAAGCATGAATATGTGCTGCTCGTAGCCGTTCCGATAGTAGCTGGCGCAACACTAAGTCGCCTTTCGGTTCCTCGTAGCCGAGCTTGAGAGGAGCTGCGGCTAGCTTGCGCAGCACATTCTGCATGTCGGCTTGCGGCAATAGGTCCGGCGATAGCTCGCCTGTACCGAGCCGAATGACACCTGAGCGGAACTCAGCTTCGTTAATTTGTTGAATCGCCGGCAAGTTAGGATGATGGATGCCGGATTTAACGTAACTTTCCCAGTCAGGTGGTGCTGTAGAAGCAAGCAAGTTCCACGCATCGTTCACAATGCGTGTTCCGCCACCTGAGTTGCCTGCAATCAACCCTTGGGCCATCAACTCCTCCATGGCCGTCACGATGGTGCTGCGATTCGTTTGATACCAACTCGCAAGTGTCCGTTGGGAGGGTAGCTTCATGCCTACCGTCCATTCTCCAGCAATGATTTTTTGTTTAATATGTTGTTCAATCTGTTTATACAGCGGCTCTGACGCATGACGGTCTGGCTGCCACAGCGAACGTTGGATATGCGTCATAATATGGCCCCCTTAAAAACATAGAGTAGTAGGCTGAACGACGCTCAGCCTATATGACCTATTATAGGTGGGGGGCGGAGCGGTAACAATATACATCTCTAAGCGTGTATTCAATTTACTAGACTTTATTTGGTTGGGTACGAAACCAACCATTTGGATGGATACAAATAGACCATTCCTCCTATACAATGAGACAGGCAACGGTGGTTAGGGCAGCGCGGGGTGGATTGAGGCTAATCATTTGCTGCAGAAGGTGAGTGAACCTGCTTGAATCTGCTTGAACCCACTTGAACCTGCTGACCCGAATTTTTCATTTACATAATCATCTTAAGGAGGAACATCATGTTTGAAGCTATGCTGCATGGGATCATATTAGCATTTGGATTAATTTTGCCGCTAGGTGTACAAAATGTTTTTATTTTTAACCAAGGAGCAAGCCAACCGAGCTTATGGCGAGCGGCACCAGCGTTCATTACCGCATCGCTTTGCGATACGTTGTTAATTGTAATGGCTGTGCAAGGGGTTTCACTTGTTGTGTTGACCGTTCCGATGTTAAAACAACTTATTTTCGGAATCGGCATTTTATTTCTACTATATATGGGGTGGATCGTCTGGCGCAGCCAAGCGAATCGCGTTGAGCGACAGGAGGCGCTGCCACTTCGTCGGCAAGTGTTGTTCGCAGCATCGGTGTCGCTGCTTAATCCGCACGCCATTTTAGACACGATTGGTGTAATCGGCACGAGCTCGCTTGTTTATAGTGATGCACAAAAATGGGCTTTTACAGGTGCGACGGTAATCGTGTCGTGGTGCTGGTTTGCTGGTTTAGCGTGTGCAGGTAGATGGGTGGGCAGCTTGCATTCATCAGGAAGGCTACTTTTTGCTTTAAATCGAGTATCTGCTTTTATTATTTGGGGAATAGCGCTTTATTTGCTCATGCAGCTCAATCCGATGAACCTTTGAACCGGCAATATTCGAGCTAAAATCACAATTTACAATCGTGGATATTAGTGGTAAGTTATACTTGTGTACCTTATAGTGGTTTCTTTTTGTCTAAAAGGAGGAGAAACATGTGAGTGCTGTCACAACGCCTCTTGGGGAGCTTATTCACAAATATCGACGTAAAGCGGAGATGACTTTAGCACAACTGCAAGAATTGACCGGTACGAATAAAAGCAATTTATCTAGAATCGAAAACGGAGAAGTAAGGCGGCCTGACTTTAATAAGGTCCGCACCATTTCGGAAGTTTTACATATTCCGACTGAGGATATTATTAAGCCGTATATCGAATTAGAGCATCGGTCAGCAGCTTTATTTCTCATTTTTCATGAGACTTTACAAACTTCAAATACGAGCTTAATAACCGCTGTTGCCGCTAAATTTCTGCAATCTGCTGACGGTGACAGTTACGATCTCGTGGAACAATTGTACATAACCGTCAATACGATTAAAGAGGTACCGGTTAAACTAGCTTTGCTCAAGCTAATCGTGGAACATTGTCGAAACCACGGCATGCAGCCTTTTGTGGCCAAAGGTTTATATCAACAATATTTAATTGAACGGAACGATTTTGCGACGTTGAATACGACGTACGTATTAGGTGAATACGCACTGAAATATGCTCAATTTCTAACCGAGCGTGAGCGGATTGTGCTCCATTATGTGCTTGGTATTCACGCATACTGTATTCTTCATTTCGATGAGGCGATCCGACTAAGTGAATACGTCATTGAGCACGATAAGACAGACAGTGAATACAAGGCAAGCGCCATATTGAATGTGAGCAACGCGTATTATTATTTAGGTAAGTACGAGATTAGCCAATTTTATCTGGATACATATAGCACATTTTCTTTTCCGCAAATCAAAGAAAATGCGCAACTGAGACGAGCGATGCTGCTCGGCAAAACAGGAGACATCGAATCAGCTATTTTACAGCTCGCTGACTATTTGAACCATGCTTCCGCTTACAACATCATTTATGCTGTGACCGAACTTATGGATCTATACCTCACGAAAAATGACCTCAACGCAGCGAAACGACTTCTTCAATACGAAGCAGACATGGAACAATCCATCCAAGACATACGCACAACACCATTTAAACGTTCAAAACTCGCCTATTTTTACCAAATGAAAGGGAAGTTGTTGCTCAATGAACTTGAGCTTGAAGCGGCATTTGACGCGTATCTTAACAGTGCGCTCACTTATAAGCAAATCTCCTTATATGATGGAATGCTGCAAAGTATATCTTCCATTACGCAATCGATGGTCGATCATTATCGTTTATTGAAATTGGAAACCGTCCAAAAAGCGAACGCTATCATTAAGACTATCTATCAACATTAAACTTCAGTAAACACCTCTTACGCTTGAATAATAAGAGGTGTTTATTTGGTTTGATGTTCTTTTGTTGGCGGAGTAATTTCAGGTTCATATGTGTATACTAACATCGCCTATTTCGTAAAGGACGTGCATATGACTGGAGGTTCGTATGAGCATACTTCAACAGCTTCATGAGCGGTTCACCCATCATAGCGGCTTCATGTGCAAGCAGCTTAAGCTGCAAGGCAACACGATCTCGATCTTGTTTATTAGTCAACTGACAGATGACAAATTGATGGATGACGAAGTGCTGCGCTATATCCAGCTCGCGACTCCTTTCGATGGAAGCAAGGAAATAACGCCTGAATCGCTATTGAACCATATTCCTTTAAAAGAAGCGATCCATACAGGCGATATCGAAGATATTAGCTTAAAGCTGCTGCAGGGCTGGTGCTTTGTCTACGTTTCAGATGGCACAGCGGGTACACCTGATTCGACTGATTCGACTGATTCAACGGGCTTACTTTTGAACACGGCAGCCTCTCATGGGCGTGCGCTGTCCAAAGCCGAAATTGAATCACATGTGTTCGGATCACAGGTCGCTTTTGTCGAGGATCTAACGACGAATATTGCGTTAATTTATAAACTGCTGCCAGATATGAATCTGCATATCGAACAAACCGAGTTAGGCCCAACAACAAAGACGAAGGTCTCATTGATGTATTTGCATGGAAAAGCGGATGAGTGTACAGTCCGCCTGCTCAAGCAGCGCTTGTCGAAGCTGAAAGCGATCGATGGTATTATGGATTGTTTAAAGCTAGCACAGCTCTTGGATGATAGCACGCTGACGTTATTTCCGACTATGCTGCATACGGAGAGACCCGACAGTGTAAGCAAAAACTTGTTAGATGGAAAAATAGCTTTTATCGTCGATGGTAGCCCATTTGCAGCGATTTGTCCGATCTCTTTGTTTGAATTTTTCCAAGTGGCGACCGATATATATCAGCGCTGGAATTTAGGGCTGCTGCTGCGTATGCTACGCATGTGTGCGATGTTTGCTTCTATATTTGCGACGTCGTTCTATGTTGCGGCGATTACATACCATTATCATGTTCTTCCTTCCGAACTGTTGATCACGCTTATCCATTCCCATTCCAAAGTTCCGTTTCCACCAGTCGTTGAAGCTCTATTGCTGGAAACAATCGTCGAGTTGCTCCGTGAGGCAGGGGTAAGGCTGCCGACTAAAGTTGGTCAAACGATGGGTATAGTGGGTGGTATCGTCATTGGACAAGCTGCGGTGGAAGCGGGTTTTGTTAGTAATGTGCTGCTTATGATTGTCGCCTTGGGAGCGCTAGCCTCCTTTACCATTCCGAACTTTGCAATGGGCAACACCCTACAAGTGATCCGCTACCCATTTATTATTTTAGCAGGAATGTGGGGCGGGATCGGAATTGCGGTCGGGCTGTGTTTTTTAACGCTCCACCTCGTCCAACAAACAAGTGTGGGTAGGCCTTATTTGCAGACGAAACAATTGATTTTAGGAAAGATGGAACAGGAGTCGACAACGCCGTTCTTATCGAAGGCAGTAAATACACAAATTGGCGCGTACCCCAATCAACGTAACAAAGACTTCTTAGAGTGAAGGTGATCCATGATGAGTGGCGACAAGGCTTCCATCCAGCGACTTATCCATCCATCGTTAACCATTCCGTTAATGATAGTCAGTCAAATTACGATAGGCATGCTTGCTTATCAAAAGTACGTCTATAAAGAAGCTGGCCATGACGCATGGATTTCGGTCATCATTGTGGGGGTGTGTGCTCACCTTTCGATATTTTTTATTTTAAAAATGTTAAAACGGTTCCAATATGCAGATTTACATACCATTCATCAACAGTTGTTTGGAAAATGGGTGGGTGGACTGTTAAATGTGATGATGGTGTGCTATTGGATCATCGTTTCGATTTATGTGCTGCGTAATTATATAGAGGTGCTGCAAATTTGGATTTTCCCAGAGCTGTCAGTGGGTCTCTACTCGATTATTTTTCTGATGCTCATTGGATATGGACTTGTAGGTGGTTTGAGAGTGATTGCATCGATCTCACTTATTCATTTGTTATTAGTGGGATGGATGATTTTATTATTGTACTTCCCGATTAAAGAAGCGGATTGGCGACAGCTGTTACCTATTTTGGAGGCGAGTCCACGTGAGCTGTTTAATGGAGTGCTGGCAATGGGGGCAACAGTTGGTGGTTTTGATGTTATTTTTTACACGAGTACATACATGAAAGATAAGCATGAAATTGGAAAATATGCACATGCAGGTATGTTTCTTGTTAATTTGCTGTATTTGGTCGTAATGGTCATCTCGCTAGGTTATTACACTCCTTATCAGCTGGAAAACAATTCGTGGGGAACACTGACGTTGTTTAAAATCGTTCATTTCTCTTTTCTAGAACGATTCGAATATATTTTGATAATGCTGTGGTTCATTGTTGTGCTAGCTAATTTGATGATATGGAGCTGGCTCATTACGAGCAGCATAAATAAGACGTTTAACTTTAAACGTAAGCATGTATATGTCATGCTCATGATCGTGCTGTTTACAGCAAGTGAGTGGATTCAGACTGGCGATGAGTTAGCCGTTCTGTCTACATGGTTGGGGTATTTGGCAAATGTGGTTTCATTTATTTACCCAGCTGTGCTACTTATCGTTTCGTACATTTTCGGCTGTATTCAACATCGTTATAGTAAGGGGAGTGCGTCTTGACAAGTAGAGTGAAGAAGGTTGTATGTGTCCTAACGTTGGTGATGTGTATAGGCTGTGCTGAACAAAAAATTATCGACAGACTAGGTGTTGTTAACCTTATAGGCTATGACCGTATAGAGCAATCAGATGCAACGATTCGCACAACGATAGTCGCTTATCAAGAAAGTCAGGAGTCTAAGGAAACGACGACGATAACAGAGGCTACGAATAATACGAGCAAAGGCGCACGCAATAAAATTAACTTAAAGACAGCAACGAAGAATGTAATTGGTCAATTGCGAGTCGTTCTCTATGGCGAGCCACTGGCTAAAGAAGGAATTATTACGTTGACAGATACGTTGCAGCGCGATTCTGAAATCGGGACGGATGTTTTTTTAGCGGTTGCCAAGGGTTCAGCGAAGCAGCTACTGTCCGAGAATAATAAGCCCAAAATGAATATAGGTGAGTTCCTATTTCATATGATCACAAAAAATGAGCGGAGGGGCTTAGTGCCATCCCCTACGTTAAACCGATTTTTAAATGCTTATTACCGCAAGGGCCGAGATCCTGTACTGCCTTATCTAGAGCACGTAAAGGGCGAGATCATGATCACGAAACTGGCGTTAATGAAGGATGATCGCTTGGTAGGTACCTTAGGGCACGAGCAAGGTTTCTTTCTTAAAACGTTGATGGACAATCACAAGTTTGATTCATTTGAAGTCAAACTTGAGGGCAATCACTTGAAGCCTTTTTACACGTCGAAATCGCCCAACCTTTTTATTACATTATCCAATATTTCCTCTGACGTGAAGTTGAAGCTTGTTGACGCGAAAACGCCTTTGTTTCATATTCGGGTGAAAATTATGGGGCAAATGGAGGAGATCAGTCAGCAGATGGACTTGCAGGAAAAAGAAGCTATTCATGCGCTTGAGCGTGAAGCTAGTCGAAGCTTAAAAAAACAATACGAGCAGCTCATTAAACGTTTGCAGGAGTTGCAAGTTGATCCTGTTGGTTTTGGAAGTGAGTATCGTTCGTCGGTCAGAGTGAAAGATTTTTCATCCGAAAAATGGAGAGGCATGTATGAACATGCTCAATTCGAGTTCGATGTGAACGTAAGATTTACGAATGTAGGTATTACGAGTTAGTGAAAATTTTACGTATTTGCTCATTTTAGTGTTGTTTAGACATTGAAATGAGTTATTTTGTGTGTGAACCATTTCAAAACTAAAAATTTGCATTGAAAATATTGAAAATATCCGTGAATAGTATAAATTTTCCTGCGTATTATACCGAAAATAATTACGAGAGAGTTAACGACACCCGGGCGATAACATAGATGAGCTTTCTAACAATATCATTTGTTTCATGACGAAGACCAATGTGCCCATGCAGCGGAGGGAGAGAGAGCGGTATCACAATGTTAAGGCAACATGGTATGCGACGTATGTCGTGAAGCATTGGCAGTACTCAATGCAGCTGGATACCAAAACGGGGGAGATTCAATATGAAACAAAATCGTTTTAAGCGTGTGTTTCAGTGGAAAATAACGCAAAAAATCTTCGCATTTTTCACCATTCTCGTGTTAACACCAAGCCTTTTAGTGGGCTATTTTTCGTTCAATACGGCAGCCAATTCTTTAGAGAAACTATTGCTAACCTCATCACGAACGCAGATAGACAATTTAAGTACGCTCGTAGACCGAGTCGTCACGCCGATGATGAAAGATGTCGATGTGCTGGCTCAGGCTTTGCCTTCAAGTATGTATGCGAATATGAAAATAAATGAAACGACTAATCTTGCCTCCAATTCACACATTCAAACCGTGTTAAGCCAATTTAAATCAGCGCATACTGACGATACGGAAGTAATAGGGTTAGCTGTTGATGATAAGCGTTTTGCGATGGAACCTGCAACTGTCTTGGATAGAGGGTATGATGCACGGAATGAGCAATGGTATAAGGAAGCCATGAAGAACAAGGGAAAAGTCATTATTTCTGATCCCCACGTATCGTTGGCGTCTAAAAATATAGTCATTTCTTTAGCGAAGACGACTGACGACGGACGTGCTGTGGCCGTTGTCAATTTATCGTTAAAGAAGTATTTGACGGATACCGTGCGGCAGCAAAAAGTGGGTACGTCGGGGTATGCTTTCATTTTGGATGAGAATAAAAAAGTGATCACGCACCCTTATGCAGCAGTTGGATATGCAATGAGTGAGCAAGATGTTTCTAAAATGTATGAAACGAAATCAGGTATGTTCGAGACTGAGATCGATGGCGAGGGAGCACTTGTTATGTTCACAACTAATGAACAAACAGGTTGGAAAGTGGCTGGAATGCTCAATATTCATGAATTCTCAACCTTGACAGAGGAAATCATTAAGACAACGGTATGGATGATCATCATTTCATTTTTCATTTCGATTGCGGTCATTGCTTACTTCCATAAGCATTTAATCAAGCCAATCAAGATGTTGACTGCAAATGTCCAACAGTTGGCTAGAGGGGATCTAACAGTTGAGATTGTAGCTATAAAAAATAAAGATGAAGTAGGAGAGTTAACTAGAGCATTTCATAGTATGTCCTCCGATTTACGCCAGTTAATTAGCTTGTGGTCACAGCGTGTAGACGGTCTTTACGTAGCAACTGATACGTTAAACAAAGGATCGTCAACGGTTGCGAACGCTTCTGATCGCATTTCAGAGAGCATTAATAGAGTGGCGATCGGTTCAACGACACAGACTGAAAGTGCAAAGGAAATTTCCAACGCGCTGCAAGAAAGTGCAGTCGGAATTGCAACGATTGCAGAGAGTACGTCAGACATTGGCGATATTTCGCAGCAGACGCATCATCGAGCGGTTGAAGGTAATCTTACGGTTTCGGAGACGGTCTCGCAAATGAAATCTATTGATAGAGCTGTATCGAATTCCTATACTTTAGTAGAAATATTAGCAAATCGGTCCAAGGAGATCGGGCAATTCGCTACGATTATTAATGATATTGCGGCGCAAACGAATATGCTAGCTTTGAATGCTGCTATTGAAGCGGCTAGAGCGGGAGAGAACGGTAGAGGCTTTTCGGTAGTTGCGAATGAAGTGAAGAAGCTGGCTGATCAATCTGCCGAGTCTGCGAAGCAAATTACGAGTCTAGTTGCAGAAATAACGAGAGAAACGGATAGTTCGGTTGATTCGCTCTCACTTGTAAAGTCTGAGGTCGTAGATGGACTGGAATTAAGTACGAAAGTAGAAGATATTTTTAAACATATTATAGAGGATATGTCCAAATTAAACGATCAAATTCAACATTTGGGCAGTGTATCGGAGCAAATGGCAGCTAGTTCAGAAGAGATCAGTGCTTCGATAATGGAGTTATCTAATATTGCAAGTGTAACATCCAACGATTCTGAACGCATGTTGGTGGATACCGAACAGCAGCAGACTGCTTTGAGGGAATTGGGTATTACCGTAAATGAAGTTCTTGAAACGGCGGAATACGTAAAGCAGCATATTTTGAAATTCAAACTAAAATAGCTAGTGAACCTAGCTATATTTGCTGTAACCACACGTTTGAACTCACAGAAATCGTGTGACTTTAGTCCGTTTACATATTGTAGAGAACGACGGATAATAACTCGTAAACATACTTGTAAATTGAGGAAGCACCTCAAACTTAGGCGTAACAGCCTTCGTTTGGGGTGCTTTTTTGTTTTTTGCCGGAGCGAGTATGTCATTGTTCTTTGAAAAACACATATAACGGAGGGGGCTTTTATGTCTGTTCAGAGTCGATTTCGCAAATGTTCTAAACTTGTCCTTTGTATGGCAATCGCAGCTTCCATATTTCCGTTCAGACTCGATCAGGTCGATGCGGCGGCAACTCCTTCACTGAATGGATACCAATCCGGTAACCATGTAAAGTTGGAGTGGGGCGTTGCTATGCAACCAACGAGCATGCCGACACCGAAGCCCAATCAATATCTAATATCGACATCGAAGCCCAAGTCCAAGCCAGATCTAACGTCGATGCTAAAGCCCAAGCTAGAGCCGACATCAACACAAGCGTCGTAGTCTGGGTCGCCAAAGAAAGGGGTACGCTTCGACGATATCGGCCGTACGTTCAATAAAGAACAGATTAGGCTGTTAGCGGAGATAGGGATAATCCGAGGGGTTAGTCAAACGAAGTTTGAACCGCGCCGAGCGATTACGCGAGCTGAGTATACATCGCTGCTCGTGCGTTTAGGGTGACAAGGGAACAAGCTTCAAAGATGTTGCACAACGTAATACATGCTTCTAACCTTGTAGGAGAAGTTGGAGATCACCAGTTTGCCGACCAGTACCAAGTTTCGGATTGGGCTAACAAAGCAGTGACCGATTTGGCAGGAATGGAGATGGTTCAGGGCTACGAGGACGGAACTTTTCGGCCGTTGAACGATCTGAACCGAGCAGAGGCTGCTGCGTTAATCTATCGTCTGAGAGAGTTCATTCGCTCTCATGTACGGTGAAATGAACAAGTAGTTGAGGCCATAATAGGCCACCAGAGGTCGCCTATTGTGGCGGCCATGTTCATCAATGAATATATGCCTAACGTTATATATCAGTGGCTTTGACAAACTTTGGAGAAGTTCGTCGAGCATTTGGCCCGTCATCTATAAGCAAGGCAGAAAAAAGAAGCTGTTTACACGGTGACCCGAAAGCGATCACTTTTTTCAGTGTCTATCTTTCGGGTTACAGTTCACAAGTGCTGCTTCCTTAGCCTAGCCTTCATCCATAATAGTCTATGTTGAAATTCCTTCAGCGACTTTCGTGATAAATAATTCTGCAGCGAAACTAAGGTCGGTATTTCCTGCAGTTCTAGTAAGAGTTCTCGAACCTGCTGAAATATTCAACACGCTTAACGTAAATGGTAGTACCGGCACAGGTAGAGTACCGCTCCAAGCCACATTTCCACCTACATTACCTGCTTCACCAACCGGAGAAGCGATACCAGTGACACCTTGCACTCCAATTTGCAGTGCCCATACACTTGGCGCACTCTCTGATGCCAAATTTAAACTGTATGCTATCGTATAGACCCCAGTTTCGAGGAACGATATCGTTGATCCTGGCGCAGTAAATGAATAAGCCGTTCCGAAGCTTCCCGTTGTATCAAAGACTATAGGTGTATTTTGTGCTACAACTTGGTCTGCTAGTCTAACGGAAACATCAAGTACACTGGATAAAAATATTGCTGTTGGTCCGGTAACGCCCGTTGCTCCAGTAACTCCTGTAGATCCAATAGCTCCTGCTGCTCCGGGAACACCTGTGGCTCCAGTAGCTCCTATTGCTCCAGCTCCGGGAGCGCCAGTAGCTCCAGTAGCACCTGTAGCTCCAGTAGCTCCAGTAGCACCTACTGTTCCGGGAGCACCTGTGGCTCCAGTAGTACCTCTAATACCTTGCGGACCTTGGGAGCCTTGCGCGCCCTGAGGGCCTTGTGGACCTTGCGGTCCTTGGGGACCGGGAGGACCCGGGGGGCATGGTAATTTACCCATGTGAACACTCCTATCTTAGGGTTTGATGGTCATTGGGTAAGGGGGCTGTGATTTTACCCAAGGGAAATTAGAATAAGTTATTCTAGGTGGCAACACTCTGTGCGTAAATTAATTTCGGTTCAGTATATTCTTGTCTATACACGTCCAGTTTTGTTGAATACCCTAGTTTAGGGCGCTTTATCTCAACATGATGGGGGCAAATCATAAATGAAAAACAATTATGTAGGCATTATGGTTGCAAACCCTAAACTTAGGAAGCATGTTCTTCGAAAATATCTTCAACATAATACGACCAATTTGAAATTATTTTGCTTCACCCCTTCCTCCATCAACTGGAAAAAGAAAAGCGTTATCGGACTTTATCGGTCGAACCGAAGATGGGTGCTGAGCAAGCTCTCTTTTCCACAAGTTATTTACAATCGTTGCTATCATACCGATCAAGCATTGATCCAACGTTTGGAGACTGAAATCGGAAGTAATAAGTGCTTCAATCACATTAACCAATTAAACAAACACGAGATATATAGTCGTTTAAGCAAATGGCTTGTTGACTATTTACCGGACACCGTTCTCTACAATCAGGAGAATGCAGTTCAATTTTTGGAAGTCTATAAAGTCATATATTTTAAACCTTGTTGTGGACATAAAGGCAAAGGGGTATATCGTGTAGAGCTAATGGAATCAGGAGAAATCCACATCGGACTTCATTATTTCGCACCTGATGTCATAGTAGGAGATGTGGAGCAATATCATAAAAATATTCAAGAGCTAATCGGCTCCACTCCCTATATCATTCAAAAAGGAGTCGAATTGGGACAGTTAAACAAGCAGAATTTCGATATTCGAGCCCTTGTACAAAAAAATGAGAGTGGACTATGGTCTGTAACCAATCTCGTTAGTCGAATTGCTTATACAGGCAGTTATAACACAAGTATCTGCGAAAAGACTTGTTTATCGCTAGAAGTGCTTCATCAATTGTATCCACCCGAAAAGGTTTATGCTATCATTGGCACCATTTACAACATTAGTTTAAGAACCGCAGAAATAATAGAGACAGAAACGAGCTATCATCTAGGTGAGTTTAGCGTGGATTTTGCGTTGGATAACGACGAACAAGTGTGGATCATTGAACTTAATGGAAAGCCACAAAAAGATCTATATGAAGGCCTCGACAAACAAGATGAGGTGTATATGCGCCCGATACAGTATGCTCGATTTTTGTATACTATCTAAACTGTACTGTGTAATGGCTCAGTATATGGATTATAGCTCGATTGGGTTACACGCTGCGGACAGAGAAATGCACGGGCAAGCGTTAGCGGAAAGAAGAAGGCGAAATCACTCCCCGCTGCATTGGATACAATGCTGAGAAGATTTCGCCATTTTAGCCATGTGTAATTAGAAAGGGTCTGCTAAAAAGGAACTAATAAGTGCCGCGCCCTCTTGCCGCAGCAAGGCTCGTTTCGATTCGAAGTCAACGGTGCCGTCAGCTGCTGGCTTAATTTCCGGCCCGTATTTTTTGGAAGCGACAATAAACTTTACACCTGGCAGCGCCCATGCATCAGTCTTGCCACGTAATGCCGCATTTTTTTCTTTACTGCCTAGTAGCGTGTTCGAAATACGCCACAGCGTAGCGGCCGCCTCTTGACGAGTGATCACTTCGTTCGGATAAAACTTCCCACCTTTATCGGCTGTGATGATTCCCCATTCTATAGCTGTCTGGATGTCTTTAGCCGCAGTATGATTAACAACGTCAGTCAATTGAACCTTCGTGTTAGATTGCTTTAAGCGCAGCCCTTGTATGAGCAGAGATACGAACTCAGCGCGGGTCATTTGCTGGTTTGGCTTAAATGCGCCATTATCGGTCTGAATAGCACCCCGCATATTTAAGTCCAAAATATAACGGTAGTACGGATGATTAACCGCAACGTCAGTCACGGCTTGCGTCGGCTTTTCCAGTTTCTCGGACCAAGCGACTAGACCATTGTACATATGACCGATCGAGCCATCCTTTTTCTTTTTAAAGGCAAGCACTTCGCCTTTGTCATTGACGAACAGCAGTGGCTCGACTTGGCGGTAGGTTGTCTTTCCATTCACAGCATGACTGACTTCCAATTGTCCATCTGCTGTCGCCTTGATGTGAGACAAAATAAATCCAATTCTTAATTCACGATAGCTGCCTTCAAATGGTGCTAAGTCTTGTTGTTTGGTGCTAACTTGCTTGGTGGTAACGGATTGTTGCGGATAATAGTGATCCATAAACGATTTAAATACATAGTGCCGCAAATGATCTTCCACACCGTCATTCGTATTGAAAATGACAAATGCTCCCGTGTTCTGTTCAGGCAGCATCCACATCCATGAAGAGAAGCCCGGCAAATCCCCGCCTTTGCCTATAATATATTGTCCGTTATGTGCTTCATGATAGTACGTTTCAAAACCGAAGGATGTATTCGTCACCTGTGGATGAATGGCGACCTGTGGACGAAGCATTTGCTTGACGCTTTCGGGTGTTAATAGCGTCTTCTTATTGCCGATTGCGCCCTTCTGTAAAAAAGCATTCATAAACTTAGCCATGTCATTTCCAGTTGACACGAGCCCGCCACTAGCTGCTGTTGGATTCGTATATTCATAATAAGGAATGACTTTTTTACTACTATTATATGAAGTTGCCAATTTCGCTTTCAATTTGGGAGTGACTTCAAAGCCGCTGTTCGTCATCCCGAGTGGGTTCAACACATGCTGTTGGCCGTATTCGATAAACGGCACACCTGTCACTTTTTCAACGATATAACCTTGCAGCGCAAAACCGAAATTATCATACATATACGTCTCGCCAGGTGTACGGACAACGGTCGGCATAACATGTTTCAAGTACTGCTTCGTACTAAATCGATTTGGTAAGTCTGGAGCATCGGGGAAATCAAATCCGGTAGAGTAGCTCATCAGATGCGCTAACGTCAAATTTCCAGCCGCTTTTCGTGGAATCGTTATGTCGCCCAAGTAGGCTTTAATATCTTTTTTCAAATCAACTTTGCCCTGTTCGGCTAGCTGCATAATGGCCGTAGAAGCGAAAGGTTTCGAAATGGAGGCGACTCGCAGCACGGTGTGTTCAGGGTCCATCGGCTGTTTGCTGTTCATATCGGCGTAGCCGTAGCCTTTGCTCAATACAACTTTGCCATCCTTAACGACGACGAACACCGCCCCAGGTATATGTTTGAATTTGGACGATTTAAACAAACGATCAGCGAATACTTCTACTTCTTTTGGATCAATAGGCCCTTGATGTGTAGCTAGAGTACTTTTGGAAGCAGATGCTGGTGATGTTGGTGTTGGTGTTGGTGTTGGTGTTGATGTTGATGTTGGTACTGCTACTGCTACTGGAACTGGTGTTACTGCTGGCGCTGATACGGCTACTGGCGATTTCGCAGCGTGCGCGGTGCCGTAAATAGAGAACGTCATCGTAAGCATAGACAGGCTGACGAGCAAGAGCTTGCTTCGGTTTGCAAAAGTATTCATCGTTTTAGTCCTCCATTGGAAATACATGTTTTGGAATCTGAGTGATAAGACGCGACGCTAAAATGAGAATCCTTCAAATATTTATCCAAAGATTCTCATTGATTTCTAATCTAACTCTCATAAGATTTTCCTTTTCATTCTTTAAGATAGAAATTGTTGGAAGCGACATCTGAAGAAGTGAGAGGAGAAACTACAAAATGAGGATTTTAATTGTGCCGTCAGGCTTTAAAGAAAGTGTAGATGCAGAGAAGGCTGCTCATTGTATGAAATCGGGGATTATGCGTGTAATGCCAGAGGCGAACATCGTAGAGTTGCCGATGGTAGATGGAGGAGAAGGATTTACGCGCACCCTCGTTCGAATGACTAAAGGTCAAATTCACGACGTTAAAGTAACAGGTCCAGTTGGACAGTCTGTCATGTCTCATTTTGGATTTCTTGGTGGGGACAATGAGCGTCGTACGGCAATTATCGAAATGGCTGCTGCTGGAGGATTAAGGCTAGTGCCGAGATCGATGCGTGACCCACGGCGAACTACGACTCATGGGGTAGGCGAGCTTATTAAAGCCGCTTTAGATAAAGGTGCTGAGCGAATTTTAATCGGGTGCGGCGATTCTGGCACATCTGATGGAGGAGCGGGAATGGCGCAAGCGTTAGGCGCGAAGTTCTATAACAAAGCAGGAGAAGAGATAGTGATCCGTGGTGCTATTTCTTTGCTGGAATTGGATCGGATCGACTTATCTAGTATTGACCCACGAATTCATAATGTTCAATTGGATGTGGCGGGAAATTGGTTTAACAAGCTATGTGGAGAGAATGGTGTAGCGAGAATTTTCGGACCGCAAAAAGGGGCGACACCTTCACAAGTGCAACAATTGGAAGCTGCGCTAGAACAATATTCGGCCATTATTGAGCGAGACTTAGGTGTTCAGGTACGAGACATTCCGGTCGGAGGGGCTTCGGGTGGTTTAGGAGCGGGGCTACATGCCTTACTGGGTGCCAAGTTGCACGCACGCTACGATATTATTATGAAATATATGGATTTGGATCAATTGTTAAATGAATCGGATCTTGTGTTTACGGCTGAAGGCTGTATTGACTATCAGACGCCACGTGGCAAAATTCCAGCTGAAGTGGCGAAGCGAGCAAAACGCCGTGGTTTACCAGTCATTGCGGTAGCAGGTACGGTAGGGGAAGGTGCGCGAATTAATTACGAGTATGGAATTGATGCGTTTTCGAGCATTTCGCAAATGCCTGCCTCGTTGGAAGAAGCATTTCAATTCACCGAGCAATGGCTAGCCGATTGTACGGAAAGTGCGATGCGTACGTTGCTCGTCGGTTACAAAATGGCGTTTCGAGCACGACTCAAAGAGGCGGTCGTATGAGTACATTGCGAAAAGAGGCTGATTATGCAGGGGAGAACCCTTTAACATCTGCTGTCCATTCGGCAGCCGGTCAAGCCTCCGATCAAGCACAGAATCAGATTGGGCATCATCCATATGCTGCGACCGCATCACCACAATCAGCGCATGAGTCTAAAACGTCAAGGGGCTTCCATTTGGAAGCCTCATGGCTACTGCCACTCAGCTTGATTATCCTGCTAGCTGTGTTAGTTATGCTTCCAGCTTCGCTCGCTTGGGGAGCGAGAATGAGCTTATTCGCTTTTGGTAGCGCCATCGTGTTGTGGACAACAACGCGAATGAATGCCGCTTACGTTGCGATTGTTAGCGTATTATTTACCGTCATAACGGGAGCCGTGGAGCAAGAAATACTGTTCAAATCGCTTGCTTCCGATATTATTTGGCTGATGATTGGCTCGTTTATCATGGGCGGGGCTTTGCAAGTCACAGGGCTTGCCCACAAATTGACCAATGCGATCGTGCAGCGCGCACGCACGGTCACGAACGTATTTTGGTTGCTAACGCTTGTCATTCAAGCGTTAGCCTTCTTTATCCCTAGCACATCCGGCCGTGCAGCCGTCGTGCTACCTGTGTACCAGGCGATATCACGCGCCATCGGTAGCAAAGACGTCACGCGCGCGCTCGCTATTTTAATGCCGACTATCATACTTGTGTCGACGATCTCTACCTTGATTGGCGCGGGCTCGCATTTAATTGCCGTTGATTTGCTTCAGCAATTTAACGGCAAGAGCATTTCCTTTTTGCAATGGATGCTATGGGGGATGCCGTTCGGAATTGTAGCGAGCGCCATTTCGTGTCAGGTCGTCATCCGCTTGTTCCTGCGCAAAGAAGATGAGCAGCGCCCGATTCCTTATGAAACGGTGAGCGTGCAATTTACACGCAACGAAAAATATACGTTCGGACTATTTGGAATCATTATTACACTCTGGCTTACCGAGAGCTGGCACGGTATCGAAATTGCTACCGTCACGATGCTTGGAGCTATCTTATTAACCTTGCCGCATATTGGCGTAATGAAATGGAAAGATGGACTCAAATCGGTATCATGGAATTTAATCCTATTTGTCGGGGCCGCACTCGCGTTGGGGTCAGCTCTTGTCGAATCAGGAGCAGCAAAATGGATAATGGACAGTATTTTCGCATTTGCACAGAACATTCAGCTACAGTCTTCATGGCTCATTTTACTGTTTATCGTCTTATTCTCGTTAACATCCCATATTTATATTACGTCTCATACAACTAGAGCTATTATTATGATTCCGTCCTTGCTCTATCTGGCTAGCAGCTTGCAAGTGAACGAAACAGCTGTATTGTTTATTAGTACAGTTGGCATGAATTATTGCTTAACATTTCCGGTGAGCTCCAAAGCTATCTTGCTATTCCAAGAAGGGGAGCAATCCGCTTTTGAGCCGAAAGATTTGCTGCGGTTAAGCGCATATTTAGGCGTAATTCATTTCGTACTCATCATTGCTTTCTACTATGGCTATTGGCAGTGGGCAGGTCTAGCATTTTAGTCCATGGAATTGAAGTGTCTCATCTTTTATATATCCATTGTTGTTGAGAGGCACGTCTCCAATCAATCTACTTCCTCTAACATATACTAACATTGTAGAAAGGTTAGGGAGGGATTTACATGGGAGACTGCTGCTCGAAGCGTAAGGATGATAACTTCTCTTTTATTCTCGTTCTTTTTATTCTGTTGATTATCATTCTTGAATTTTGCAAAGTGTGGTAATACTCTGAAAATCCCGGTCTCTAAGGAGAACGGGATTTTTTTGGCGTTATGAATAAGACTCAGAGTTTAATAACTTGTATGAATGGATATAAGGCAAGTCTCCAAGCATTCTATAAAACTATGCATACTATATACCAAGAACAGATAAAGGAGGGAAAAAAGATGAGTGAATGGGGATCCAGCCACGGAAAAAGCAGAGGCGTAAGCTTTTCCTTCATCTTAGTTTTGTTTATCCTGTTGGTAATTATTATATGCACCAGCTGTCGTGATTAACTAGAACCAGTTGTGGAAAAACACCTCCTTACCTAAGACCTTTAAGTGATTACCAAGAATATATAAAGGAGGGGAAAAAGATGAGTGAATGGGGATCCTGCGGCGGAAAAAGCAAAGGCGTAAGCTTTTCCTTCATCTTAGTTTTGTTCATCCTATTAGTCATTATTGTCTGCAACAACTGCCGTAACTAATTAGAACATGTTGTGGAAATAAGACCTCCTTACCTAAGACCTTCAAGTCGAAAGACTTGGAGGTCTTTTCTTGTATGATGACAGGGGAAAATTGCAAATGAAATAGGGTTCTGCTCTTACTCTACTCGCATAAGTATTGCAAAAAAAGAATAGGTTCCGTAAAGTAGTCATAATAAGATGCAGGAATATATTAGTAATCAACATGCTAAGATCAAACATCACAAGGCTGGGATGCACATTGAGTGAGCAATTTGAAATTGATGAATTACAAGCATTTAAACATATTGCGGAAACGATTAACAAGTCGACAGAACTTGATGAAATGTTGGTCAGCGTACTAAAGACGTTGATCGAGCTGACGGGTTTGCAGGCGGGATGGATCTTTTTAATTGATTCTTATCCACACTTTGAGCTGGCAGCCGACTATGGACTGCCGACCGCGCTGCAGATTGATGAGAAGCAACTGATACGTGTAGGGAATTGCTGGTGTTTGCAGAAGTATTGGAAAGGTGAGCTCACTGATGCTACCAATACAATCAACTGTAAGCGTCTAGACGACGCGCGAACATATTCATGGGGTGATACTGAAGGGATTACGCATCATGCGACCATTCCATTGACGTCAGGTAGTCGCTCGTATGGGCTACTCAATATCGCAGCCCCAGGGAAGCGGAATTTTACCACGAAGGAATTAACGGTGCTAGAATCGATCGCTTATCAGATTGGTGCCGCAATCGAGCGTATCACGTTATTTCGCTGCAGTAAACAGCGCGCCGATCAATTGTACAAGTTAGGTGAATTGACGAAAGCTTTAGGTGGATATGTGGACATTCAGCGCATTCCTGAACTATTAGGGGACTGGATGAATAGTCATTTTCAATGCTCGTTATTCTCTTTTTATATGATGGAAAATGGACAACTTCTAAGGAAAACGGCAATTGAACACGGTCAAGTGTGTTACGAACAGAGGCCGTATTCACCAAATCGTCTGGAGGATGGAATCAGAGCGGCGATGAAGGAAGGAGTATCCCAAATTCGGAAGACTGCGGATAAGGCAGCTTGTCACAAAAATGCGGGAAGAGTGCAGCAGCATATTGGCAAAGGCTGCACCTCGATTTCGGTTCCGATAAATGTGACAGATCGTGTAATAGGGGTGTTACATGTAAGCAGTATGCAAGCGGATCATTTCGTGTCCATTCAAGTCGAGTTGCTGGAGTTGCTCGCGGAGTATATTGCCCTTTCTTATGAAAATGACCGTCTTTATCGCAAGCGGATGAAGCTATTAAAAATGGAGGAGCGCAATCGGTTGGCTCGAGATTTGCACGACTCGGTATCCCAGAAGCTGTTTGCACTGAAGCTTACGGCGAGTGGCATCGAACATTTACTTCCTGATGTATCTGATCACGTGAAACCAGCATTAGCCAATATGCAGGAACTAACTGCGGATGCGTTAGATGAAATGCGATCGTTAATTTGGCAATTGCGCCCTTCTGGCTTAGAGGAAGGCTTATTAACGGGACTTTTTCAGTACGGAAAAAGGCAGGGGCTTGTCGTGCTGACGAGTACAGCGGATACACTATTCGATCTTTCCTGTGGGATGGAAGAGACGTTATTTCGTATCGGGCAGGAGGCGCTGAACAACGTCCGCAAGCATGCGCGTACCACCAGCGTACATATTCGCATCGAAGCATGCCAAGACCGGATACGATTTGAAGTTCGTGATGAAGGTATAGGGATGTCGAAGGCAAAACTTATGAAATTAGGCAGAAGCAGCAAGTATAATGGCATCGGCGTACAATCGATGCAAGAGCGTGCGGAGTTGATTGGTGGAACGCTTATGATACAAAGCGAATACAGAAAAGGCACAACGATTGTCGTTACGCTGCCAAAAGTTATAGTCAGAGAGGAGAATCAAAATGGAAACACCAATAAAGGTTCTGCTCGTGGATGATCATATCGTCGTCATACGTGGATTGCAATTCTTTTTAAATATGCAGTCTACTATTCAAGTTGTTGGTGAAGCGACGAATGGCAGCGAAGCTATCGGTAAAATCGAAGAGCTGCGTCCGGACGTTGTGTTGATGGACTTACAAATGCCAGGAATGAATGGAATTGAGGCTACGCGACACATTCGTCAACAATTCCCGAATACGAAAGTAATCATGTTGACATCATTTTCAGAGCAGGATCAAGTCGTTCCGGCGATCAAAGCGGGTGCGAATGGTTACTTGCTTAAAGATGTACAGCCAGATAAATTAGTAGAAGCGATAATGGGCGTGATGCGCGGACAAGCTGCTCTACATCCAAGCGTGACGGGCCAGCTGATGTCGCATTTAGTAGAGAAGCCGGCTGATCAAGAGATTCGTTTGGATTTGCTTACAGCTCGTGAAACGGAAGTGCTAAGATTCATTGCGCTCGGAAGAAGCAACAAGGAAATTGCCCAAGAGATGACGATTTCAGAGAAAACGGTCAAAACGCATGTCAGCAATTTGTTGAGCAAATTGGGGATGTCTGCCCGTACGCAGGCGGCCATTTATGCTGTAAAGCAAGGCATACTCGAATAACAACGATTATTAACTACATCTTTAGTCGTAGAAAAGTCCAATACTGTATTGGACTTTTTTTGTATGTAAAATTCAATCCAACCGCCGATGTGACAAAATGATGACCGTTTTATAATTTAGTTACAAGCCGAACAGAACAACGAGTCATAAAAATGAAAGCCGCTTTATAACATTACATGATGTCATTATCAGCTTTACAGCCGTTCCAAAGCGCAAGTTACTATCATAAGTTATACGGTGTCGCTCTTGAGAGGAAATGGCTTGTCCAATTCTTATCTAAGATGACACCAAGCTTCAGAAGGAGGACAATAAAGTGAAACAGAAAAAGAGCAATACTCAGGATAAGAGTGGAGTCAATACTGCAATCAATACTGCCAACAATAGTAGTTCACAGCAGATAGACCTTATCTACGTCTCTTATCGATTAGGTTAAGAGAAAGACAACAATCAAGGCAGGCTACCGTAAAGATAGCCTGCCTTGAAATTGTAGCATGTTGTTTATTTATGACGTGACGTATACAACAGATAAAGGAAGAACGGTGCCCCGATGCCAGCTGTAAATATGCCGGCTGGCAAATCGTGTGGCTGGAATATAAGACGTCCAGCCAAGTCGGCCAAGATCATAATAATGCCGCCGAGAAATGCGGACGTAGGCAACAGCATACCGTGCATCGGGCCAACTAGTTTGCGGGCCATATGAGGTGCCATTAAGCCGATAAATGAAATGCCTCCGGCAATACCGACGGCTGCGCCTGATAAGGCTACACAGAAAAGGAGCAGAATGAATCGGCTTTTTTCCACGGGATTTCCTACACCGGTGGCAACAGAGTCGCCTAATGTTTGTACGTTTAAGTGCCTTGCCATAAAGCACGCGACAGGTATTAAAATACAAATCCATGGCGCCATCGCATACATATGATCCAGCGTCGTTCCGTATACAGTACCTGATAGCCAACTGATGACTTGTTCTGCTAAATGAGCGGGTCCATAAACGAGCAAAAACGTCGTTAAGGCGCCCATGCCTGTAGAAATACCGATCCCGACTAATACGAGGCGGTATGGTGAAACGCCCTTTTTCCATGCCAGTACATAATTAAGTGCTGCTGCGATAAAGGCACCACAAATGGCTACAACAGGGAGCCAATTTATGCTGTATTCGCCAGCCGTTAATGTCATAAAGCCGATAGCGCCTACGGATGCTCCACCTGTTACCCCGAGCAATTCTGGTGCTGCCAGCGGATTGCGAATGACACCTTGCAATATCGATCCGGCGACGGCCAGTGCTGCTCCGACGAGAAAAGCAACAATGGTACGCGGCAAGCGCAGCTCCATAATGACGAAGCCATTCATTTCATCCTCTCCACCTAAGAGGATATGAACGACATCGGCTAGTGGAATATGCATCGAACCTACGGAATTACTAATAACGATTAATGCTAATGAACATATCATGAGCGCGATAGCTACGACAACGCCTCGAATGGGTATATGAAACGAGAACGGTAGCTTTTTGCTGCGAACCGTAATGTGTTTACTCATAAGTTCTCCTTCTCGCTATATAAATAAGGAATGGTACCCCGATTAAGGCGGTTGTCATGCCTACTGGTACTTGTTCGGTTAAGACGATGAAGCGTGACAGCGTATCCGCAGCAACAAGGAAAATGCCCCCCATAACTGCGCTATAAGGAATGAGCCAATGATGATCAGTGCCGACTAAATATCGGCATACATGTGGGACCATCAGCCCGATAAAGGCGATAGGACCTGTTAAAGCAACAGAGCCCCCAGCAAGCAGAACGACGACGAGCACGGTAACACTTTTCGCAACAACCGTATTTTGTCCTAGTCCTTTTGCTACATCATCGCTCATTGCCATCACATTTAACGATCTCGGTAGAAACATGACCACGAGCCAACCAAATAGTATGTAAGGAATAATATCAACAAAATGTTTCATCTCACGGCCAGCAATAGAGCCTGTCAGCCAAAATAAAGCGGTATCGAGTGACTCCTCATTTAATAGCATGACTCCAGAAGTGATCGAGGAGGCAAATGCAGAAATCGCTGCGCCAGCAAGCGCTAATTTAATAGTCGAAAATCCACCTTTTCCTACTGAACCTAGCACGAGTACGAAAAAGGCAATAACCGTAGCTCCACCAAACGCGAGCCATACCAATTCGCCGAGACTCATATTTACATTAATAAACATCATGCCGAGTACGACACATAATACAGCCCCCGAATTAATACCAAATATCGATGGGTCGGCAAGCGGGTTTTTCGTCAGCGCTTGCATTAAGGTACCCGCGATGGCGAGACTTGCACCGACCGCAGCCCCGATTAAGGCAGCAGGCACTCTGATGTTTGTAATGATCAGATGTTCATTTGTGCCGTTAGGTATCAGATGAGCATCCCAGACTTGTTGCAAATTAAAGTTATAGTATCCGTACAATACGCTGGCCATCATGCACCCTAGCAGCATGACGAATCCTGCCAACAGTACAACTATTTTTGCACTCCGGCTTTGTAGTAAACAAACCACGACAGTTCCCCTCTCTAGCAGTTCGTTGCAAATATCTATATTGTAAAAATAGGATGAACGGTTGTCAACGCAAATGATAATCGTTGTCATGTATTGCCGAACGATATCGAACTTGAAAAAATATTGGCAAAAATTATATTGACAGATTTCCCCTCGTCGTATTTAATAGTGATTGAGATTGATTATCATTTTCTCATGTGAATATCCACATGTATCCACATGGACACTTTTATACTCTGAGGGGAGAACTGTAAAATGCAACGTAGAAACAAGTTTGTTAAACTAAGCTTACTCCTGATGTGTACAGTTATTGCGCTATTTTCCACAAATATTGGGGGCAACACGAGCGTAGAAGCTGCTGGTGGAGAGCGTGTTGTTAAACATGGAATGGGTCAAACGACAATCAAAGGAACGCCTAAGAGAGTAATCGTGCTGACTAACGAAGGCACAGAAGCAGTATTGGCGATGGGCGTTACGCCAGTAGGCGCTGTTACATCTTGGGAAGGCGACCCTTGGTATCCTCATATCGCAAAAAAAATGAAAGGCGTTAAGCCGCTTGGCGACGAGACGCAACCGAACTTGGAATTGATTTTTGCGTTGAAACCAGATCTTATTATTGGTAACAAAGCGCGTCACGAAAAAATTTACCCGCAATTGTCCAAAATTGCTCCTACTGTTTACGGTCCAGACTTGACAGGTAAATGGAAAGACAATTTCAACGTTTATGCGGATGCATTGAATAAGAAAGCTGAAGGTAAAAAAGCATTGGCTGCTTACGACAAGCATGTTGCAGATGTGAAGAAACAACTGGGCAAAAAAGTAAACAAAAAAGTTTCCATCGCTCGCTTCCAAGCTGCACAAGTTCGTATTTACCAATTGGATACATTCAGTGGTGTTATTTTGAAAGACTTGGGCTTGCAGCGTCCTGCTGCACAGAACAAAAACAGCTTTATTGAAAAGATTACAAAAGAGCGTATGGCTGATCTAGATGGCGACATTATGTTCTACTGGGTAGCTGAAAAGCCAGGTAGCACAGATGCAGCTAACAATGTAAAAGACTGGTTCAATGACCCACTCTTCAAAAACTTGAACGTTGCAAAAACGAAGCAAGTACACAAAATCAGCGAGTCGATCTGGAACTCTGCTGGTGGTATTATGGCAGCTAACTTGATGTTGGACGAGCTTGCTGGATTTTTCAAAAACGTGAAGTAATACAACTAATCTCTCTAAACAGAAAGCTATCCGAAACGTCATCAGGCGTTCGGGTAGCTTTTTTACTAGATTGTATTGTATCCGTTTTCAGTCTTGCCTAAATATGGTACGCTATTCGGGTAGAGGTTCATATTCATATGAAGGCGCGAACTAGAGAGGAGACTAACAAGATGCATAAGAGACTTACGAGAAGTGAAGTGCCAATAGAGGTTACTTGGCAATTAGAAGATATGTTTTCGTCAACAGAGGTATGGGATGCAGAGTTGAAAGCTTTGCTCAAAGATGTACACACGGTAACGCAGTACAAAGGTCAGCTTCATCAAGACTCCGCGACGTTGTTAGCTTGTCTTGAGAAATTAGTTGTTCTGAAGGAGCGCATTAGTAGAGCTGGGGCATATGGGCAATTGCGCTATACGGAAGACAGTACGAGTCCGGTTAATCAAGCGAACCATACTAAGGCGAAAGATGTGTTGGCACAATTAAATGCCGAGCTATCTTTTTTTAAATCCGAATTGTTAGCTTTACCAGCTGGAACGATTGAGCGTTACTTGGACGAGCAGCCAGAGCTGCACGTGTTCGGCAAGTTTTTGCGCGACAATTTGGCGACTAAAGCGCATCAGTTGTCTCCTGAAACAGAAGCGGCATTGGCAGCACTTGGTGGCGTTCTTAATGCACCTTACAGTATTTATTTAAAGGGTAAGCTATCCGATATGACGTTCGCGTCCGTTCAGGATGGAGAAGATAATGTGCGTCCCGTTTCGTTTGCATTGTACGAAGGGAATTATGCGATGTCGTCGGATACGAAGCTTCGTCGCGAAGCGTATCAATCGTTCTCGCAAACGTTGCACGTGTATCAAAATACGTTTGCCGAAACGTATGCAAACGAAGTAAAAAAACAAGTCGTCTTATCTAGACTTCGTAACTACCCGTCTGTAACGGAGATGCTGTTGCAAGATCAAGATGTTACGCTTGACATGTATAACAACATTTTGGATATCATTCAAACAGATTTGGCTCCTCATATGCGCCGCTTAATGAAGCTGAAACAGCGCGTGCTTGGCTTGGAGAAGATGACCTTCAGCGATTTGAAGGCACCGCTCGATCCAGCATACAGCCCGCATGTTAGCTACGAAGAAGCTTGTAGCCTAATTGAAGAAGCGTTGCAAGTGCTCGGTCCGGAATATACGGAAGTTGTGCAGCAGGCGTTTACGCAGCGATGGGTAGATTATGCGGACAATGTCGGTAAATCAACGGGCGCATTTTGCTCTTCGCCTTATGGTTCACATCCGTACATTCTCATTTCGTGGGCGAACAATATGCGTGGTGCTTTTACACTGGCGCACGAAGTAGGTCATGCTGGACATTTCGTACTCGCTCACCGCAATCAAAATGTGTTGAATGCAAGACCTTCGCTGTACTTTATTGAGGCTCCATCGACGATGAACGAAATGCTGCTTGCTCAGCATCTGTTGAATAAGTCGGACAATCCGCGCATGAAGCGTTGGGTCATTTTACAATTGTTGAATACGCACTATCACAACTTTGTCACGCATTTACTAGAAGGTGAGATGCAGCGCAGAGTGTACGATGCAGCGATGAAGGACGAGCCGATTACGGCGAAAAAGTTGTCTGCACTGAAAGGAGACATCTTGTCTTCATTCTGGGGCGATGCCGTCGAGATTGACGAGTATGCAAGTTTAACATGGATGCGTCAACCGCATTATTATATGCAATTATATCCTTATACTTATGCGGCAGGATTGACTGCTTCAACAGCTGCTGCAAGTTTAATTCGTGACCAAGGTCAACCTGCTGTTGACCGCTGGTTAAGCGCCTTAAAAGCAGGCGGAACGTTAAGTCCGCTTGAGCTGATGAAGCTCGCAGGTGTAGATATGGCCACTGAACAGCCGATTAAGGCTGCTGTACAATACGTAGGCTCCTTAGTTGACGAACTAGAGAAGCTGTATTAATAAAAGACTCGAACCTTTTTTCGCATAAAGGTTCGAGTCTTTTTGTATACATATAAAGGAAATAAATGTAATATTGTATTTCGTCATTCATCGACAGGGCAAACGGATTAGTCGTCTTTTTTTGTTTTGTACGCATTTTACTATTCGTTGAAATGAGGGAACGCACATGAGGGACTGTAGGAAGTCTAATCCTTTAAAGAGGGTGGGATTTATACTATTAACAACACTGCTGCTATTTTCACATTCACTGGGTACGCTGCCGATTGCCCATGCTGTAAGTTCGGAACGTGCAAAGGCAATTGAAGCGTCACCTCTCTCCAGTGTAACGAAGCCTGCACACAAGACTACGCATAAGGGGCCGACTGATCCGAAAGAGGTGGAGGCGTTTGCGGATCAATTGTTTAATAGACCCGAGTATAAAAAAGTAGCGGGTGGCGTCATCGTTATCGTCAATGACGGAAAAGTATTATTAAGTAAGGGCTACGGTTATGCCGATGGTGTCAAAAAAGTTCCAATGGACGCCAAACAGACGCTCTTGCATATCGGTTCTACGACAAAAGCACTTACAACTACCGTATTCATGAAGCTTGTGGAACAAGGGAAAGTGGATTTGGATCGCGACATTCATGCGTATATCGACTTTAAAATACCGAACGAAACGAAAGTTCCACTTACGGCAAGACATTTACTGAGTTATTCGTCAGGCTTTGATTTTGCAGACAAAGGAATCTCGAGAGCATTTGAATATGGTGATGCACCCGCTATTTCCTTGGAGCAGTTCGTGAAGCAAAATGTACCAACAGTTGTTCGTACACCAGGCACCAGTTATTCGTACGATAACTATGCTTTTATGCTGCAAGGTTATATCGTCGAAAAACTTACTGGGGTTCCTTTTTATAAATACGGCAATGAACATCTGTTAAAGCCACTGGGCATGACGAGCAGCAGCTTTGCAGAGCTTCCTGATATGCGTGCTAACATTGCAGTAGGCCATTTGAGCGGGAAAAGACTTCAGCCATTTCGCAACAATCCGGTAGACTTACCTACTGGCGGTATGCTTGCAACGGGCGATGATATGGCAAAGTTTATGCTTGCGATATTGCAGAAGGGGGTGTTTGGGAAAGCACGCATTTTAGAAGAGAAGTCTGTTCAACATATGATTACGCCAGCAGTAACGATTCATCCGTTAATAACCAATGCGGGACTTGGCTTTGAATCCTTTTATCATCCCACTCATAATGGGCAGCATGTGATCGGAAAAGGGGGAGATACACCAGGTTTCAGTTCATGGATGTGGCTCGTTCCCGAGCAGAACGCGGGAGCATTTATTATTTTTAATGAGGAAGATGAATCAGGACTGCGCTTGCGTTACACAGCAACAAAAGCGTTTATGGATCATTATTACCCACAGCATAAGCAAGAAACGGTTTATTTGAACCCAACAATGGAGCAATTAAAGCGATATGAAGGGCACTATCGAGATTTGCGTATCGGAGCGTTTCTTACGAATGTAACCGTTACTTTAGATAAGCAATTAAAAGTACAAACGGGAAGCAACATTCGCTTGTTCCGTCAGGTGGACGAGAGTCTGTTTAGTAGTATGGAAGGGGAATGGATCGGATTTAAACAGGCAGCCAATCATACGCTATCTTATTTGTATAATGGAAAGGCAAGTTGGGCCGAAAAAGTAGGGACTAAAGTCGATGTTTTCTCGGATATTGGGGATAAACATCCTTATGCTGGCTATATTTTTGCACTTAGTCGAATAGGGGGAGCACAGCCGAAAGCTGACGGGACGTTTGGTGCTACAGACGTGTTAACGCGTGCTCAATTTGTTCGTATGCTCGCAAAAGCGATAAATGAGGAACCATCCGCTTCTAAAGTAGATATAGAGGATATTAAACATATTCCCGAAGGACCATTTATTCAAAGCTTTATGGATCATGGCATTATTCCACACGTCACTAGCGGCAAATTTGAACCGCATAAGCAAATTACTCGGCAAGAGGCCGCACATATGCTGTATTCACTCCATAAGCTGATCGGCAAAAAGGCTGGGACAGCTAAACTTAGCGGGAACACAGATGATTGGGCGCTGGAAGCGGTGCAAACGTTAGTTGCTGAGAACATCTATGGGCCGGAAGTTAGCATACAGCCAGACGGAGCAGTTGATTTTAAATCCACGCAGCCTCTGCTGCGGCAAGAGGCTGCTGCGCTCATTACACAAAGTTTTGTCCCCATCCATTGAACGTTCATATCTGAACATATCAATAGCTGAAATGACTACCCCAGACAAATTGGCGCGATTGTGTACATGTAAGTCTCGAACCTTTCTTGGCAGATGGTTCGGGGCTTTTTTGTATCCACAGCAAGGCGATAAAATGTCATATGACATTTTATCACTCGTCGATATGACGGTTAGCATGATAACGTTTCAGCGAAGTTAACTATTCGTTGAAATGAGGAATGTACATGATGCACTATCGGAAGTCTAATCCTTTAAAAAAGGGTGGATGTATACTATTAACAACGTTATTGCTACTTACTAATGCTGTGGGGGCACTGCCGATTGCCCATGCTTCCAATTCGGAACGTGTACAGTCAATGGAAACGTTACCTGTTTCTAAAGCTTCTAAAATAACAAAGCCTGCGCAGAAAATCGTGCATAAGGGACCAACTGATCCGAAAGAAGTGGAAGCATTTGCGGATCGATTGTTCAGCAGCCCCGCGTATAAAAAAGTACCCGGTGGTGTCATCGTAATCGTCAATAACGGCAAAGTGGTGTTAAGTAAGGGCTACGGTTATGCCGATACTGCCAAAAAAATACCGATGGATCCTAAGAAGACGCTGTTGTATATCGGTTCTACGACTAAGGCACTCACCACAACCGTATTTATGCAGCTTGTGGAACAAGGGAGAATTGATTTGGATCGCGATATTCATAATTATATCGATTTTAAAATTCCGAACGAAACGAAAGTTCCACTTACGGCAAGGCATTTACTTAGTTATACGTCAGGCTTCGATCATACGGACAAAGGGATCGGTAAAGCATTTGAATATGGCAATGCGCCGTCCATCTCCTTGGAACAGTTCGTGAAGCAGAACGTACCGACAGTTGTTCGTACACCAGGCACCAGCTACGCGTACGATAACTATTCGTTTATGCTGCAAGGTTATATCGTGGAGAAGCTAACAGGTGTTCCTTTTTATAAGTATGGAAATGAACATTTATTAAAGCCGCTAGGCATGACGAGCAGCAGCTTTGCAGAGCTCCCTGGTATGCGTGCCAACGTTGCAGCTAGCTATAGTAATGGAAAAGAGCTTCCGCGATTCCGCAACAATCCGGTTGACTTGCCTACAGGCGGTATGCTCGCAACTGGAGATGATATGGCAAAATACATGATCGCGATGTTACAGGAAGGGAAGCTTGGGAAAGCACGTATATTAAAGGAGAAATCCGTGGAACAAATGCTCAAGCCAGCAGTAGCGATCCATCCTTTAATAACAAATGGCGGATTCGGGTTTGAATCCTTTTTTCACACTAATCATAATGGGCAGCATGTGATCGGAAAAGGAGGGGATACGCCGGGATTCAGTTCATGGATGTGGCTCGTTCCTGAGCAGAACGCAGGAGCATTCATTATTTTTAATGAGAGTGATCCTATGGTGTTGCGTGATACAGCTACGAAAGCGTTTATGGAGCATTATTACCCGCAGCGCAAGCAAGAAACGGTTTATTTGAACCCGACGATGGAGCAATTGAAGCGATACGAAGGGCAATACCGAGATTTGCGCGCCGGATTGGTCCTTACCAACGTCACCGTCACTTCAGATAAACAGTTAAAAGTGCAAACGGGAAATGACATTCAATTGTTCCGCCAGGTAGATGGGAGTCTGTTTACCAGCAAAGAGGGAGAATGGCTCGGATTTAAACAGGAAACAGATAGAACCATATCGTATTTGTATCGTGGAAAAGTAAATCCGGCAAGTTGGGCGCAAAAAGTAACAAACAAAAAGGTAGTTTACACAGATATTGGGGAGAAACATCCTTATGCTAGTTATATTGATGCATTTAGTCGGTTAGGTGGATTACAGCCGAAAAAGGATGGTACGTTTGGGGCTACAGATGTGCTTACGCGCGCGCAGTTTGTTCATATGCTGGCGAAGGCGATTAATTGGGCACCTTCCCACAAGGTGAGTATTACAGATATTAAACATATTCCCGAAGGGCCTTATATTCAGAGTTTAGTCGAAAGTGGTATTATTACGCGAATGAACAATGGTCGATTTGAGCCGAATAAGCAAATCACGCGGCAAGAGGCCGCGCATATGTTGTATACACTTCATAAAATGATTGGAAAAGCGCCTAGAACAGCTAAACTTAGCGGCAAAACAGATGATTGGGCGTTGGAAGCGGTGCAAATGCTAGTGGCAGGGAAAATGCATGGGCCAGAGGTACGTGTACAGCCAGATGGAGCGACTGACTTTAAATCCACGCAGCCTTTGTTACGGCAAGAGGCGGCAGCTCTTATTGTACAAAGCTTTGCTCCGATTTCTAAATGATGATTTGAATCTGAACACGTAACGACTGAAAAGACTGAAAAGACTGAAACGACTCAAAGCGGATACCCCTGTAATATGGTGTACTTTAGGGGGTATCCGCTTATTTAGAAGCCGTTTAGGAACGAATTACGAGCTGTTTAGGAAGTTGAAGAAAGAAGCTGTTCCTGTTCTGCTTTAGTGACAGCTTCCGAGCGATTACGGACGTGCAGCTTCGAATAAATAGATGAAATATAATTGCGCACTGTGCCTTCTGATAAATACAATTTACCCGCGATCATTTTATAGCGGTGCCCTTTTACAAGATGACCGAGAATCTCCAATTCTCGGTCTGTTAATTGATAAGGATTCGTGCCAGCGGGCCTTGAACTCCTATCAGCCAGCTGCTCGGTGAGACCGTTTTCTTTGAATAACTGGTCTGCGATGTCTCTAGAAATGATCGTGCCGCCTCGGTACACTAAGCGCACCGTATGTGCTAATTCTTCAGCTGGAATGGATTTCAGTAAGTATCCTTCTGCACCGATACTCATGGCTTGTTGGGCTAAGGCTGGGTTATCCATTGACGTAATCATAATAATACGTGTCTCTGGAAAACGCTCTTTTATGAAACGTGCAGCCGTAATGCCGTCCATGTCAGGCATGTGTACATCCATCAACACGATATGGGGCTGCTCTTGCTCACAGCGCTCAATAGCTGTCGGGCCGTCATGGGCTGTGAGGATGTTAAAATCTCGCTCAGCTTCCAGTAGGAGCCCTAGGCTCTCACGCATTAGAGGCTGATCATCTACTAGTAATATTTTGATTTCTTGCTTATTTAGATACGTTTGTTGCGGAATCACACATGTAATAATGGTGCCTTCATTTGGTTTACTATCCGTATACAGTTTACCTTGTAAGCTGTATAGCCGCTCTTGCATTGCGGACAGGCCGAAGCCATATTTCATTTCTTCCTGTCCGCTTCCGTTGTCTTGAACTTGTAACAAGAGTTGATTAGGTTCATAGTGCAACAATACGTTCACAGAAGTGGCCTGACCGTGACGAAGTGCATTGGTCAATGCTTCCTGCAAACATCGAGCGAGCGTATGCTTGACTGGATTATATACATCATAAGCCTCACCGATAATACGCAGTGATACTTTTGTCTCTGTATGATCCATAAATTGTTCGGTCAAGTGACGAAGTTGTTCATCTATCGTCGCGTCTTCTTCCGTTGCACGAATCTCATGCACTTGCCTCCGTACGTCTGCCAATCCGGTTCGTGTAAGTCGAACTAGACGTTCTACCTTTTCCTGACTAGCATCTGGCGCTGCTGTTGCTTTAATCGTTTCTAACCCCATGATAATGGAAGTAAACGTATGTCCAATCGTATCGTGGAGTTCTTTGGCCATGCGATTCCGTTCTTCCAAGACGACTAAGCGCTCAACTTGCGAAGAATATTGCTGTAAAATGGTATATTGCTCATTAATAATTTGAAGTTTCTGTTGTTTCTCTTCATTAGAGTGACGTAATGCACTAATTGCAAATCCGAGTGCGTATACGCACATCGTATTAAAAATACCGAGAAAAGTATGTACAGCGGGCTGCGAGTCTAATATTAAAAATTCAACGAATGGAAGTATGATTGTAGTAAGCGGCGCCACAATGAAATGTAGAGACTTCCGGTTAACATAATATCCGAGTGAAAGATTAATAGCAGTTAGCCAAAGTGGTGCCCCAAACTCATATGTCATAAATAAAGATACAATTCCGCTAACGAGCAATTCCGTAATGATATATTTTTCAACACCAAAGGCAACTAATGCAAAGAGGGGGATGAAAAATACGCTAATAATGCTTCCATAAGTAATCCAATTTATTTCGATTTGCTTATCAAAGTGTATATGTCCGAGAAAAGCACATACTGCTAGAAATCTAAAACTAAGCTGAATCCAGTCGAATTTGGACCAACTCTTTAAATAGGTGAACATAAACAACCCCCTGATATGTATTAAGCCTATTGTAACTGGTAATCGTTGTAATGAAAAGGAGTGAACTCCTTATATGTTTTTTGCGAGAATAGACTAATTTCGACATAAATTGATACCCTTTTCACGCGCTACCTTTGCAAAATAGGTGAATTTCCGGCATAATGACAGCATGAGTGTTCATGGAGAGGGAGAGATTTAATGCTCGCGAATATCGGAGATCGTTATGAAATCGTGAATGAACTTCATTCATTAGCCGAAGGAACTTTATATTTAGCCAAGGACGTGTCCTTGCAGCGTGATGTGTTTGTATACGTAATGGAAAAAGAGGGTGTACATAGCTCCGATGCGTTTAAGCATGCGTTTGCGCAAGTATCCCATTTTGCGAATCAACGCTTTTTTCATATATTAAATGCAGGCACAACAGCACAGGTGGCCTATGTCGTGTTCACGGCGTACTCAGGCATGCCATTATCCGAATATTTGTTACAACGTAAATTGAACGCCTCTGAAATGCTGACCATGCTATTTGACTTGGGCATTAGTATGCAAGATGCGATGGAAGCTAAAGTAAGTGGATTTTCGGTCGCTTCCAACAATTTGTGGATCACAGGCGACAATCACTTGTTAATTGTTGACTACTGGTCTTCCGCAACTGCGGATGAGCAAGGGGCCAAAGGAATTAGCCGACTATTGTACCAGCTTGCTACAAGACAGACTAGAGTTCCTGCTTCGCTCGACCTATTTATGGAGCGTTTGTCGTATGAACTGGATGATCTTCCTATGGATCAAAAGGAGCCCTTGCTGCAAGTAGCACGACGCGGCTACACAGGGGAATGTTCCTTGTTCGCTTTCATGCTTTCGCTGCGCGAAATTTTGGAACGTTCTGTACGTGGTGGCGGAGAAGTTGCACGGTCAAGTGCTGATGCAGGTACACCGATACATACAAGTACGAGTGCTGAACCGATGAATAGCGCTACACAGCAACCAGTTATCAATAAGCCAGTATCGAAGTCTGCATCGAAGCCTGTATCGAGGCCTTTGGAGGTAGAAGATACAGTAGATGACGAACCAGACGAACCGCAAGCGGCTGGGCGAAATCATAAACTGTGGATGATTGGCTCTGTTGCGGGGCTGTTTGCTGTAATCATTGCGGGCTTTATGTGGGCAGGTGCTTCTTCTTCGACGAAAGAAGCTACGTCGATGCCGACTGAACAATCAGTTGCTGGGGCAGAAAATAGTGCAAACAGTGAAGCGCAGCAAAATAATGAAAGTAATTCAGCTGAATCAACGTCCGGTCAAGGAGAGGGCGGCAGTGAGCCAAGTGAGCCTTCATCGGAAGTAGGGCAGGATCAAGGCTCTAATGAAACAGGTGACCAGCACTCACGTGAACCTGAGAGGCAGACTGAATCTGACAATCGAAATGAGTCAGAGCAACCGAACTCTAGCGGTGAGCAAAGTAGCGGCAATGGCAGTAGCACGGAAACGGACAGAACGCCAGTTCCTGGACGACCAGGTGCAGTGGACGACAATGCGCCAATCGAGTCTACTGACCCAACTGATCCAACAGATGCAACAGATCCAACGTCAACTCTAGATCCGAACGGCACAGACCCGACGACATCTGTTCCAGATACGCCTAGTGAACAAGGTGGAACTACCGCAACGAATGAAGTTGTGATGCCCAACTTAGTTGGACTTACACGCGATGAGGCAGAGAAACAAATTCGTGCCGCAGGCTTAAAATATGATTTTGAAATTAAGAACAGCGATGAGCAGCCAGCAGGTATGGTGTATCAGCAAGAACCAGCAGTCGATACAGCATTGAAAAAAGGTCAGAGAATTAAATTTTACGTGTCTCGCGAAAAAAAATAGCGAAGTAGAAAGAAGAAGTCGAGTCTCAAATGAGACCTCGGCTTCTTTTTTCGTGATATTTATGCAATTTTTAATTTGTTAAAAGTAATCTGTTATGCTATTATTTTCTATGGAATGAATTCTCATAATTGGAGGCGAAGAAGATGGCTCGTATTTTGTTTGTCAATATTCCTGCTGAAGGACACATTAATCCAACACTTGGGTTAGTCAAACAATTAGTAGACAACGGTGAGGAAGTTGTGTACCTTTGCACAGAGGAATACCGCTCTAAAATTGAACAGACAGGAGCACAATTTGTAGCTTATCCCTTTTCGTTTGATTCGAGTTTTGATCCAGCTGAGAGGAAGCATCCATACGAGTTTCCGAATATGGTGTTGCGCGGACTTGTCCGGCAGATCGTTCCTGAGGTACTCACGATCGCGAAAGCTAGTGAGTATGATTATGTAATCTATGACTCTTTAATGTGTTGGGGAGGTTCAATTCTTTCCGATAAACTAGGTATTCCTGTTGTCTCCTCCATTACTTCCTTTGCATTCACAGATCCTTTAACTGACATACAAACAGATGATTTCCCATCTAATGACGAAGCATACGCACAGCAGCTTTATGATGGCATCGTGGAACTGGCGTACCAGCTATCTCAGCAATTTGACGTTCCTACTCCTACGTTATCTGATATTACTGCACAATATGGAACGATGAAGCTCGTTTACACAAGTCGTTATTTCCAACCTCAAGTTGATCGATTAGATGACAGTTATATTTTTACGGGTTCGTCTATCGTGCCGCGTCATGATGCACCACCTTTTCCGTTTGAGCAGCTTCAAGCTCATGACCAACCAATTGTATACATTTCTATGGGCACTATTTTAAATAGAGATTTGAAGTTTTATGAACTTTGCTTTGCAGCATTACGGGATGTGCCCGTTCAAGTTGTGCTTTCCTCCGGTAAATATACGGATATGGAGCCTTTGGCGGATTGTATTCCTGACAATTTTACGATTGCGCCCTATGTTCCGCAGCTAGAAATGCTGCAACGAGCTGACGCCTTTGTTACGCATGCTGGAATGAACAGTACAAGCGAAGCCATGTACTACAGTGTCCCATTAGTGATGATTCCATTAACATCGGATCAGCCAGCCGTAGCGCATCGTGTGCAAGAGCTAGGTGCCGGTATTTCGCTGAATAGCAAGGAATTGACGCCGGAGATGTTGCGTGATGCCGTATTGCAAGTATTGAATGATCCCGCTTATAAGGAGCAAGCTCATGTGATTGGAGAGTCGTTGAAACACGCAGGCGGATACAAAAATGCTGCAGATGCGCTGTTGAGCTGTTTCGCAAAGGCTTAACGCAATTAGTCGGCGTCCGCGTGGCGAACGCAACATGTTCGTTGGTTGCTGCTTCGCCTCTTGTGTGAACTTTGACCATAGTGGCGGTTATGAAACGGCATCTCATAGGTATAGGGTGAGATGGTCGGTCGATGTGTAGATGGAAGTCGTATCACGGAGCCGCAGCTCGGGTATTTCCGAGCTGCGGCTTTTTCAATAGGGTAAGGGTGTTACCTAGATAGTTAGATAGATAGTTAGATAAGTCAATACATAATCTCATAATCGCTCATTATCATTTCGCGTAGTGCCAAAGTACTCCATGGTCATATCCATAAACCGAGCAAGCGTGGGCGACAACCATTTGTCTTTATGCCTTAACACTTGAATCGTAATTGGAAAGTCAGGGCCTACCCAATTCAGTGTTTTTAAGAGGCCTTCGTTAAGCTGGGTTGCCACACTCATTTGCGGGAGCAAGGTAATTCCCAGTCCAGCTATCGCACACTGCTTAATCGTTTCGATGCTAAAAAATTCAAGATTGGTGCAGCTTTTTACGTTTGCGGCATGCAAAGCCTGCTCTAGCATGATGCGATAGCTACAGCCAGCTTCCGTTGTAAGTAATGTCTCGTTAAGAAAATCGCTTGGTGCCACTCGCGCTTGCTGTGTAAGACGATGCTCCGGATGGACGACTAGCATCATTTGAATCTGCTCGATCGTTGTCTCGATCAAGGGCCCAACTGGATCGGTCTCAGTAGGGGACTCCATCGTAAAGGCGATGTCTAGAACACCTTCTTGTAGCATTCGGCGCAAATCGGGACAGATTCCGGTGCGAAACACAATTTGGACGCTTGGGTACCGTTCACGAAACATTTTTAAGAGCGGTGGAAGTCGGTATGTGCATAAGCTCTCCGGTGCACCAATTGTCAGGATGCCTGTCGGCTCTGTCTCGCCAGGCACATAAGCATAAGCCTCATCAGCAAGCCGTAACATGTTGTCTGCATAAGGCAGCAACCGCTGGCCGGCTTCAGTTAATAGGATGCGTTTGCCTAACCGCTCAAATAGCGGCGTCGCAAAGTGCTGTTCCAAGGCTTGAATTTGAGCGGTGACACTGGACTGAGCATAATTTAATCGTTCCGCCGCACGTGTAAAGCTTAGCTCTTTAGCAACGGCTTGGAACGTCTGCAATTGTTTGAGTTCCACCTTGTATCTCCTTTCAAACTACGTATCGGTTTTATCGATAGTTATATTCTTTTTTATCGTATGACACGATTATAACATTCGTGTACGCTAAATGAAGGTTATTTTTTACTACGGTATGAAGGAGTGATTGACTACAATGGAAGAACAACAATTGAAGCGTTCGATCGGCTGGGCCCAAGGGACAGCGATGTCAGTAGGCGCTGTATTAGGCTCGGGTATTTTAATTCTTCCGGCGATTACAGCGCAAGTAGCTGGTCCTGCTTCCTTAATAGCGTGGATAGTGATGGCAATCTTAGCGTTTCCATTTGCCCTAACGTTAGGGCGCTTAGCAACGCTTATTCCGAATGCAGGAGGTATTGCTGCTTACGCGCGTGCCGCCTATGGACCGATGGCAGGAAAAGCAGTAGGGTGGTTGTTTCTGGGGACCATTCCGATTGGAGCTCCAGTCGTGGCGCTCGTGGGTGCCAATTATGCAGGTACACTCTTTCAGCTGTCTCCTTGGGAAACGACCGGAGTAGCTGCGCTAATGTTAGCTGTATCGCTACTCTTAAATGCAAAAGGGATTCATTTTTCAGCTTCGATTCAAGTTATTATCGTAATTGTTATTGCGCTGTTAATCTTAGCGGCGATTATTGCAGCATTCCCCTTTGTGCGGCAGCAGTCGTTTACGCCATTTGTGCCCAACGGCTGGCTTTCGGTTGGCACATCTGCGCTACTCATTTTTTGGTGCTTCGTAGGTTGGGAAATGGTCACTCACTTAGCAGAAGAATTTCGAAATCCGAAGCGGGATATTGCCCTCAGTCTGCTGTTAGCTGCGGCAATCGTAGGCTTACTATATGTCGCTTTAGCCTTCGTTACAGTTGGAACGAAGGCATACGGAGCGAACGTGGGCGTTGCGCCGCTAAGTACGTTGGTAGGCATCGCATTTGGCCCAATCGCATCGAATTTCACAGCATTGTTGGCGATACTCGTGTCGTTTGCAGGGCTGCATACGAATATCGCTGGCTTTACACGCATGGTGTACGCACAAGCACGTGAAGGGGATTTTCCTAGCGTATTTGCGAGGTTGCATCCTACTAACCACACTCCGATTGTAGCGATATACAGCTTAGCTGTTATTTTTACGGCGATGTTAGCGCTCAATGGCTGGTTGGTGTTAGATCTGGAACAATGGATGAAGTGGCCGAGCGTCGTCTTTTTAACCCTATATATGGTTGCGATGTTGTCTGCGATTCCATTGCTTCCAAAAGGTGATGCGGGAAGATGGCTGGCGTTCATTGGTTTAGTCGTTTGTGTCGTATTGTATCCGTTCAGCGGTTGGGCGTGTCTGTATTCGCCATTGCTTGTAGGCGTTGGTTGGGCGAGTGCAAGAATTAGGCTTGCGCGTAAGGAATTGAAATCTACTTATTGATCGTCGGGCGCTCGCAAGATACACTAGGATCATCCTAAATATTGGAGGGCGCCTATGAGCAACGGTAAAAAAGAATTGCTGCTGGATCAGTTAGCTACTTGTCAAGATGATGAAAGTTGGTTTATGCCTTTAAGCCGTGCAGTGCAAGATTTATCGGTTGAGCAGGCGATTTGGCACGAGGGACGTTCCAGTCATTCGATATGGCAGCTTGTTCATCATCTCTATGTTTGGAACTCGGTGTGGCTGGAGCGTTTTCGGGTTAACGAAGTCGTAAGTACGGGTTATCGCAACGAGGAGACATTTGACGTCAAGGACATTTCTGAGGAGGCATGGCAAGCTGCCGTCAGCAAGTTGAATGACTGTCTCAGCGAGTGGAGAAGCGAGCTTGCAGCGCATGAGGAATCAAAGTTGGATGAAACGATTGATTGCTATGGTGAACTCGTTCCTTGGTGGCAATGTATTTCTAATCTATGTACGCATAACGTCTACCATATTGGGCAGATTATTCAGCTTAGAAAACAGCAAGGTAGTTGGAATGCACCATCATAAGGCAGGACGTCAGTTCATTCGATGATTTTCATTATATAGATGAAAATGGATAGGGAGTGCAGGTGTATGAGTAAATACTGGAGCGAACTAGCTAGTTCACTAACCCCTTATATTCCAGGTGAGCAGCCGCAGGATAAGAAGGTTATCAAGCTAAATACGAATGAAAATCCCTACCCTCCATCCAGTCATGTTCTGGATGCCATAAAAGCGGCGAGTGATAGCGATTTGCGCTTATATCCCGATCCGAATTGTACTACATTGCGACAGACGATTGCTGCTTATCATGGACTGCGTGAGCAGCAAGTTTTTGTCGGTAATGGATCAGATGAAATATTAGCACTCGCGTTTGCTGCTTTGTTCAAGTCCACAAGCCCGATTTCTTTTCCGGATATCACGTACAGTTTTTATAAAGTGTATGCACAGCTGTATAACTTGCGTTATGAGCTCATCCCGTTAGACGATGAGTTCAATATCCCGTTAGACCAGATTCATCGTCCAAATGGCGGCATCATAATTCCGAATCCAAATGCTCCGACTGGGAAGGGGATTGCTGTGGGCCGGATTGAACAGTTAGTAGCCGAACATCGAGAACAAGTCGTCATTATTGACGAAGCGTACATCGATTTTGGTGGTGAGTCAGCTGTTCAATTAATTAAACGTTATCCAAATGTGCTGGTTGTACACACGCTTTCGAAATCTCGCTCCTTGGCAGGGTTGCGTGTTGGTGTAGCACTCGGGCATGAGGAGCTTATTGAAGGGCTGAATAGAGTCAAGAATTCATTTAACTCGTACACCCTCGACCGGTTAGCAATTGCAGGAGCAGTGGCAGCGTATCAGGACGAAGCTCATTTTATACATCATATTCAAAAGGTAATCCATACACGTGAACGCACGGTTGCACAGCTGCGCACACTCGGCTTCAAAGTTATTGATTCACAAGCGAACTTTGTATGTATGACACACGTAGAGTTTGAGGCTGAAACGTTATACCTTGCTTTACGAGAGCGAGGTATATTAGTTAGACATTTTAATGAGTCACGTATACATAACTATTTGCGCGTGAGTATAGGTACAGATTCAGAAATGGATAGCTTTATTGAAGCGCTGACGCAGCTTTTACGTGTATGAGAGCGGCAATAAGTTAACCTAAAATAGGTCGATTAAGTGTTTATTTTAATTCTATATCTAAACAATAAACACTTAGAGGTCTTCCTTCTATGCCAGCATCTGCACCTTACAATTCGGTGTTTCATCATACACTGAAAGTGGGGCAGCGCCTCATAATCATGCCAACACAATATCGTACCTACACCTGTTAAGCTCATTAAAAAGATCGCACCGTTTGCCTACTCTTATAAGCTATATTCTCCGAATTTTTTGATGAAAACAATTAATTGCCTCGGGATGTATATGGTAGTCATGTTTCTATATGATGTCTGAATAGAATGGAATATAGCATGTTTCACATGAACGCTCAAATGATACGATTCAGGTTCTGCATATGCACGTAAACCATCGTATATATAGTTAGATATTATAATAATTCCGATATTCAGAGTAACTCAATATTTGTGAGCGCTTACTTTGGGGGAATCTTGTTTGTTTATTCAATTTCATGTATATATAACCTAAACTTCAAAGTGTTACTGTGCTAAAACTTTTTTTGTGAAACAGTATTTACAAATTAAAATTGCTCAAGTACATTAGTTGTTAACCAACATCTTCGAACCTAACATAAATTCTATCAACGTATGTAAGCTTTAACGCGTCACTTACATTTGTTTAATCATTTTCTAAACATAGATGATTAAAAGCAAGGCTCAACGTTTTGCAACTAACATGAATTTTAGGGGGAGAAGACAATGAAGAAAAGACTAACACTTCTCATTAGCATCACGCTGCTCATGTCTTTAATTGTATCGGCATGTGGTGGTGGCGGAGCACCGAAAGAAGCGGCTCCGAAGACTGAAACGAAAACAGAGCAAGGAGCGAACGATGCAGCTAAGACACCTGAGCAACAAGGTGAGCTTTTGACCGAGGGTGTATTCGCAGCAGCAGACAAAAGTAAGTCCCCAGCAGTAGCAGCCAACCGTAAAGATACCGTTATTATCGGTATGACGGCACCGGCCGGTGTTTTTAATCCTTTATTTGCAGAATCAGCTTACGATAAATACATCACACAAACCATTTTTGAACCATTAATGAAATTTAAAAAAGACGGGACCTTTACTGAAGGTCTAGCACAAAGTTATGCACTTTCAGATGACAAGCTGAAGCACACTATCAAGTTGAAAGAAGGCTTGAAGTTTAGCGATGGCACAGATTTAACTGCTGAGGATGTTGCTTACTCCTTGACAATCATTCACGATAAAGGGTACGACGGCCCGACTGACGCACTGACAGTTGCCAAGATTAAAGGCGGTAAAGAATACAAAGAAGGTAAAGCTAAATCGGTTGAAGGTATCAAAGTGATCGATCCACTTACTGTCGAAGTAACGACAGCTGAAGTAACTGCACTTGCATATGCATTCATTGCTGAAACGTATGTAATGCCAAAAGGATACTATGGCAAAGCTGATTTTGGAAAAATGAAAGAAATGTTCACTACTCCAATTGGTGCGGGTGCGTACAAACTGACTAAGTTTGTTCCAGGTCAAGAAGCCCAATTTGTAGCAAATGAGCATTTCCACTTAGGGAAGCCTCCAATTCAAAAATTGATTTATAAGTTTACTACGGATGAGACTAATATCCAGTTGTTGCAAACTGGTGAAACAGATATGGACTTCATCAGTGTTAACCAAGACAGTGTAGCGCAATTGAAAGATCTTGGTTTTGCTGATGTGACGATGTACCCGACTAACGGCTATGGCTATATTGGCTTTAACCATGCTTTAGATAAATTCAAAGACAAGCGCGTACGTCAAGCTTTGACCTACGGTCTAAATCGTCAAGAAATTGTTGACGCTGTATACTCAGGTTATGCGGATGTTATTAATATCCCGCAATCGAAGCTTTCGTGGGCTTACACAGACGAAGTAAATCCTTACGCATATGATTTAACAAAAGCGAAGCAATTACTGGATGAAGCTGGCTGGAAAGTAGGCGCAGACGGAATCCGTGAGAAGGATGGCCAGAAATTCAAAATTAATTTCGTGGCGACAACACCTAACCCAGTAAATGAAGCGATTATTCCAGTTGCACAAGCAAACTATAAAGAGCTCGGCATTGACTTTGTACCTGAACAGTTGGACTTTAATGCAGTATTGGAAGCACGTAAAAAAGGCGATTTTGACATGGTATTCTTAGCTTGGGGCTTAGATCCAGACCCACAAACAGGTCAAAATACGTTCAAGACAACTGGCTACCAGAACGATTATAAGTACTCCAACAAGAAGGTAGACGAATTGTACGAAAAAGCAGACAAAGAGCTTGATATTGAAAAACGTAAGGCAATCTATAAAGAGTTGTACAAAGAAATAAATGAAGATTTGCCGTACATGTTCTTGTATCAGCGCCGTGATATGTGGGGAACGAATGCCCGTATCCAAGGATTCGATATGTCTCCTTACCGTGACTTCACGAATGATGTAGGCGGTATTAAAATCAATTAATTCATCGTTGTACGCTACACAACATGGAGGTTGATTGAATGAAGGCTGACGCGGTGTTTGAAGGTGGAGGCGTTCGTGGAATTGCTTTCGTTGGCGCTATCGAAGTGTTTGAGCAGGCAGGCTATGAATGGGATCGAATTGCAGGAACATCGGCTGGCGCAATTGTAGCTGCCTTGCTAGCCAGTGGCTATCGTGCTGATGAGTTGAAGCGAATTATGTTTGAGCTTGATTATGCCGGATTGCTCGGCAGGTCATGGCTAAATCGGATTCCGCTCGCAGGGCCATTATTGTCCGTTCTGTTCAGACTAGGTATATTCAAGAACGATGTACTCGAAAGATGGATTGCCAAATTGTTGCACGCCAAAGGTGTCGATACATTCGCTGACTTGCCAGACAATAAGCTGAAAATTATCGCATCAGATGTCAGCAGCGGGAAAATGATTGTTCTCCCGGACGATTTGAAGCAATACGGACATACACCACAATCATGTACTATCGCGTCCGCTGTGCGGATGAGCACGACAATTCCGTACTTTTATCAACCGTATAAATGGAAGCCGGCAAAGAAGAAAAAGCCTCACTATGTATTGGACGGGGGATTGCTGAGCAATTTCCCGATCTGGATATTCGATGTACCTGGCAAGCCGCGGTGGCCGACTTTCGGCTTGCGGCTGTCAGAACAGAAGAGCCTCGCCAAACCGTACAAAATTGGCGGTCCGATTACGCTTTTTACCGCTATTTTTAGTACGATGTTGCGTGCGCATGACAAGCGTCATGTCGATCAGCATACGGAGAAGCGAACGGTGTTCATTCCGACAGAAGAGGTGTCATCGATCCAATTTGATCTAGCTGAGGAAGATAAAATGTATTTGTATGAGTCAGGCAAAACTTCTGCACAATCATTTTTGACGACTTGGAGCTTTGACAACTATGTGCGCTCGTTTCGAATGTAGGGATGCAGGTGTTCAAGTCGTTCATATGTAAATAAAGAAAGTCCCCATCAAGTGCTACTCGTACACAGCTAGTTGTGTGCGAGACTCGATGGGGATTTTCTTTTTCCAATCATGAGCTTGTTCGTGAGCTCCTTGTGTATTAATTCGAAATTGAACTTTTTGAATGTTTGGACGGAAGCTGTGACAACTGTCTCCAGACCCATTCCACAGGACCTAAAGAGAAATAGCGTAGCCATATGTGCGCAAAACCAATGAGCAAGCACGAAATGAAGGCCCACATCGCGATCGTAAAGGCAGAGCCATACATATTTCCAAGGCCAAATCCCCATCCATAAAAAAGGATCGAAGCAAGAATGTTTTGCAGCATATAACAGCTAAGTGCAGCCTTGCCTACTTCCTCAAAGCGGGCCCACAACCAAACTAAGCGCCCGGTTTCTACCATTTTAGCAATGAGTCCAATATAGCCTAACGCCAAGATCGGAGCAGCAACGTAACGAATAAATAAATCGGCATACGCTCCAGGAACGAACAGTAACAGGTTTAACGGTAGCCCGATTCCTATCCCCCAACGTAACATTTTCCTGCGTATGACTTGGCCGCGTTCATCTGGTGCGAAAGCCCCACTACGTACCAAGCGAATACCTAATAAAAACAAGCATATATTCATTGGTAGTATAATAATCGATTCTGTACGGTAAAACCAAAAGTTATTGAAGCGAAATTGAAGTTGCTCTAACCATGTACCTTCTTTAAACAATAACGCGACTTCATTTACGCCACTCGTGCCGCCACCAGCCGCCGTTGCAAGCACAACGTGTATCAAGAGCAACAGGAGCAGATGGATTCCGCCTGCGATGTACATTCCTCTTTTTACTGCGCGATCTCCACCTTTAACAATGTAGGCTACGATTATTGCTGTTACCGCATAGCTCATCAAAATATCATATTCCATGACGAGAAAGTAATGAATGGCACCATCAAGCAGTAGTAAAAAAGAGGTCCATAAATAGATGCCAGGCCATACTTGGCCTAAGCGTTCTGCTTTTCTACGTTTAAACTCCAACCCGATCCCAAACATAATGGTAAGCATGCCTAAAAATTTGCCATTCACAATGAACATCGTAAATGTACGCAGCGCATCGTCCACTGAAGTCCACCAAGCCTCCTGATTAAAAGTTAAGATGCTTCCGAAATCCCCCAAGCTGGCAAATAGCCAAATGTTCGTGCCTAGTGTTCCGAGAATGGCAAAACCACGTAGCACATCAAGTAGTCGAACTCTCTCCATCTTTAGCCCTCCTTTTTCCAATAGGTAAATTGTAGGACCTAACGTAACGTGATGTGCAAGCTTTTTTTGAAACAGGGGATCGGGTTTAGTTCAATCGTTTTAGGAAAAAATAAGTTGTATGAATCACATAAAGGAGCGTTTAAATGGTAAATCATAAACCCGTTATCCAAATGCAAGCTTTTATTAAACAGGTTGGAGAGGATATACAAGTTCACGAAGTTAGGTACCATCAATTGCATATTCATGAGATCGTAGTCATAAATGCCGAAGGTATAAAGGTGTCTGAAATTAGTAAAGAGATGGACGTTGTAATCCGTTATGGAGATTCTGACGGAATCGCAGCACCTATTGAAGGTCTTGAAGCTGGAAAATCACTGGAGCTAAAGGGTGTCTATTTAGAGCAAAATGGTGATGCATATCCATCTTTAGCAGCGGCTGGGCCGGTGTTGCATTACACTCATCAACCTATCGGATACATCGTATACAACGGGCAACGTTATGAATAAGTAGCTAAACAATCGCAGTGAACCGCTCTTGGAGCGGTTTTTTTGCGCGTCTATATATAATGAGAAGCTTATGGAAAGGGGAGTCCATGTATGCGATGTCCTTATTATTGTAGAAAAAGTGACAAATCTTATCTTTTACGATACGATAATATATTGTAAATATTTGATTGCTAAATATAGGGGGGACTTACCATGATTGACACAAAGCTTACACAGCGATTACACCCAGATTGGGTAAAATCTTCTCGATTGGCCTCGTTCATTTTTAATGGAGTTTGCCTACTCCTGTCTATTGCTTATGTAACCGTTGCTTACTTTAGGGAATGGTCGATGCTGCCTGGCTGGATTGCGCTAGGTCTATTTGCTGTTTCGTTTGCTTTATTTGGATGGGTAGTACCAAAAGTGGAGTTTCGCATTTTTGCCTTTGACGTGTATGAAGAGGAAATTGAGATTCAATCCGGTTTTATTTTTATTAGCAATGTACTTATTCCGATGGTGCGTGTACAGCATGTAGAGTTGGAAAGCGGCCCTATATCACGTATGTACGATTTGGCCGAGATTAAAATTGTGACGGCAGCGACAACGCATACGATAAAAGGTGTGAAGCGTGAGCAGGCTGAAGCATTAAAGCGTCGTATAGGGGATTTGGCGAAAGTGGTGGATGAGCATGAATAAGGAGCAGCGCCTTCATCCGCTCTATATTTTGTTCATTCTATTCGATTTTGTTAAAGCGCTGTGGCCAATTGCGGTTATTGTCGTGCTGCAGCGTCCAGATGTTGCGAGCATCCCTTGGTGGTGGTATGCGTGCATCGCAGGCGGTACAGTTGTGCTGCTCGGATATGGATGGATCAGATGGAAACGCTTCGAATATGTACTGGAAGCAGACAAGTTCGTTATTCGTAAAGGTGTACTGTTCCGTGAGGAGAAGGCTATTTACTATAAACGAATTCATTCGGTGAATACGGAACAGCCATTCTTTCAACGGCTGCTAGGTGTTATGCAGTTGAAAATTGAAACACCTGGCGGTAAAACAGAAGGTGATGGCGTACTGCCTGCTGTTACGATTGCCGAGGCGACGCGTTTGCAGCAATTGCTGCGTGAGCGATCGGAGGGAATGGCCGCTGCTGGCGGCTCTGCCGTCGCTGAGCACACGGAGGTTGAGGCGCACCCAGCGGGAGAGTTGGCGTCAGATGCTAGCTCTAATCGCGTTACAACAGCGTCTCATGCGGATTCCGGAAATGCGTCTCATGCACAAGCAGGAAATGATGCTCATGCGCAATCAAGACATGCTGGTCATACGCAAGCTCATGACCAGCGTCAAGCGCCTCTCGTGCAGCTAACGCTACGTAATTTACTTTTAGCCGCTGTGTCTACTGTCAATATCGGGCTCGTCATTACGTTTGCCTTAGGCGTGATTTCATTTGCGGATGATATTTTACCCGCGCATATTTATAAAGGGATCATTGATCAGCTGAACACGTTTTTACCGGGCTGGTGGAGCAAAGTGGCGATAGGCTTACTCGTCGCGTGGCTACTGTCAGCAGTGCTATTTGTGATTAAACATGGAGGCTTTACGGTTCGTTACGAGGGGCAGCAAATAAGTATAGCGTATGGCTTGCTGGACAAAAAGAAGCATTTGTTTGCGCCAGAGCGAGTACACGCCGTTGTTGTAAAGGAAGGCGTCGTACGAAAATGGCTCGGATATGCCTCTGTGGAGCTGCAAGTTGAGACTTCGACAAAGCAGGAGCGACTTATGCTCCATCCGCTAGTCAAACTTCATGAAGTAGCGGAACTTATGAAGCTTACGGTACCACAGTTTACGATGGATACGGTTCAGAACCGTCCGCCTACACGGGCATGGGCGTTCTACATCAGATACGATTTGTTGTTTGCGATTGCGGTGTGCTGCGGGTTGATTTGGTATTTCGGCTCGAACGCATTGTGGTCACTGGTGCTGGTGCCGCTCCATATACTGTACGCCCACATTTGCTATCGAGATGCGGGCACAGCGTTGACAGACCGACAACTGACGTTGCGTAACCGTCACTTAGCGAGAAACACGCACTATATTCGTCGCAAGCATGTGGTAGCATTGAACATAAAGGGTACGCCATTGCAGCGAAAATTACGTTTGTTCACGATTAACGTTCATTTATTGGGTGGCTCTTCAGGCACTAGCTGGACAGTGCCATATATGGAACAGCACGATGTAGAAGCGATTTGGAAATGGTATAGTCGTAGAAGCAGTAAATAAAGAACGGCGACACCAATGAATTCAAAGGGGAATTGAGGATCTGATCTGCCTATGAGGTAGAATCAGATCTTTTTTTATGTGGAATAGAGGAAAAGATTTCTATTTATTTGGTTTGTATTATAATAGTTCCTATGAGGAGGTGTCTATGGACACAGTAGACAAATGTAAGACATCAGGTGCACGGGGTGCATCTGATGCATCGGACGAGCAGGAGTTACTTATAAAGGCCGTTCAAAGCGAAGAAAAGCCCATTTTACAGCATTTGATGCAATTTTATTTTTATGATTTTTCTGAATATGTGTACTGTGACGTTGAAACAGACGGATGGTTTGGTGCTTATCCAGCATTAGATAGTTACTGGGAGGATAGCGGTAAGTATCCATTTTTCATCATGCAAAATGGGAAATATGCTGGGTTTGTATTCGTCAGGTGGGTGGAGAAATTAGTGCCGGAGAGCACAGAGCAACTTCAGCAGGGGCATTATTCGATTGCCGAATTTTTTGTGATGAAAAAGTATCGACGATCTGGCATCGGCCGTGTTGCTGCGGAATGGGTCTTTAATCAGTTTAAAGGGAATTGGGAAGTGTTCCAAATGGGGAACAACAAGCCTGCACATCAATTTTGGGTAGCTATTATTAACGATTATACGAATGGCAACTTCAGCGAGCGCACAGAGAATGGAAGAACGATTCAAACTTTTATAAGTTAGGGGATTTCATAATGGGACGTGTCGTATCGTTTGAATTAAACAGCCAAGATCCAGAGCGTGCGAATTCATTTTATTCTTCGGTGTTTGGGTGGACTATCCATCAACCGAATTGGGACTACTGGCCGGTTACAGCGAAGCAGGAAGGCGAAGCGGGCATCGACGGAGGCATTGCATTAGGGCCACCTGATTATCCGCACGGCGTCCGGATGATTGTACAGGTTGAATCTGTTGATGACGCACTTAAAAAAGCTGCCGAGCAAGGGGCACGTACGATTCGTGAAAAGATGGAGTTTGATGAGTTCTATCTTGCCTATATGGTTGACCCTGTTGGTTTGTGCTTCGGGCTGATTCAATACAAGAGCTAGTTGGACTTAGGAGCGTACAGCGCTAGGGGCAAGTGGATAGAAAGACATGACGAGTGATAGAAGGACATAGCGAGTGTTAGAAAGACATGACGAGCGATAAAAAGACATAGATAGTGTTAGAAAGACACGGCGTGTGCAATTAAAAAAGAGAGCGGGCAGATGGTATTCTGCACGCTCTCTTCTTGTGTAGCCGAGTTGTTATGCGTTAGAACTATTGCAACGATTGTAGCACACGGTACAAAATGATTGCTGCCTCAGCACGGTTTAATGTGCCATTAGGATTGAATTCATTTTTGTGCGTACCTTTGATGAAACCGTTGCTTACCGCATAGGCGATAGCAGCTTGGGACTGAGCTGAAATCTTGCTCTTGTCTTTGAAGCTGAGATTGCGATCGACTTTGTTCAGATCGGCTTTAAGTGCTTCTGCCAGCTTCGCGACGACTAGCTCACGCGTAATTGGTTGTGAAGCATTTGCTTCTTTGCTCCGCTGCTCCCAAGTGATTCCTGTTCCGAGCAAGCGGTCAAGCAGTGCTGTAAATTCAGCGTGTGTCACTTTGTCTTTAGGAGCGAACGTTGTTTCGCTGTTCTTTCCTTTGATTAAGTGATGAGTTGCAATAACTTCGATTTCGGCTTTAGCCCAGTGTGAAGTGACATCTGCGAATTGCTTCGTATATTCGGCAGCTGAGTAAGTGCCAAGCTGTGTCACTGTAAAGCGAACGAAATCTTTTTTCGCTCTTGAGCCTGGTACAGCGTATGTCCAATCGCCTTTAGCGGATTGTGTATATACGCCAACCTTGCGCGCATCTTTTACGTTTTCAAGCTTAATTGTTGCTTGCAGCGGTGTTTTGAGCTTAGCTTGCGTTCCGCGGATCGTTAACGCTTGCGATGTAAATTGCAAGTCAGCTTTGTTATCCGTGGATTTTTTGTGTAAGCCAAGCACAAGGGAGAACCCATCTGCGCTAATAAATTCAGAAATGGCAGCGCTAGGGATGTTGAGTTCAAATTCTCCTGCTTTAATGAGCAAGTCTTTTGTAGACTTTTCTACTTGCTTCGCTAATGCAATGAGCATACGAACATCAAGCTCTCCGTATTTGTCAAACTTCACTTCAGAAAAGTCGACTACGATATGCTTCGCGTTTTTGTCTTGCAATTGCGTGTGAATAGCCGCGCTATCCAGATCAACTTTCGCGTTCGTCTTTCCGTTTGACAGTTTTGATTCTGTTAACAGCCCATTGCGTAATTTCTGTATGATTGGTGAAGCGATTGTAGTAGCAGGTCCCGAAGAGGACCAAGATGATGAGCTACTGTCTGAATCTGAAGGCCGACTTGGAGCGCTTTTTACTGCAACCGTGATCGGTAGTGAAATGTTCGTACCGATTTCGGCTTTATCATTGAACAATTTAGCCTCGGTAACATCAAATTTGTATGCTCCTGCTGTGTTGCTCGTAAACTTAACATGGGCAATTGAGCCTTTACCTGTGTAACCTTGTTTCTTTAATTCCACAGAATATTGTAGCTGCTTCTTACCGTTGCCTAAATTAATCGTTTGATGCTTTTCAACTAATGAAACGCCTTGGTTGTATACAGCAAATTGAACGCTAGGCTTAATTTCATTAATGGTTAAGCTTGCATCAAATTCTAATTTGAACGAAGCTTTATAAACCGCATCTGTAGCTGAGAAATTCACGTCAACCCCGAACGGTGTACCGATGATTGTTTCGCTAGTTGAAGCAACTGCATCGACTTTTATGTTGTTAGGGTTGTAATTGAAATGAATAACTTGTGGTGCGAATTTCGAATAATCAAGTCCGTTTTCCGCAGCGTCATAAGATACTACATGGAACGTATTTGCACCAGATTTTAAAGGTACTCGTATTTTAAAGTTCCGGTTTGAGTCGATCGTGCCATTGATTTGTGTAGGAGTTCCATTAACATCTGCTATAGCAGCAATGCCCATGACTTCTCCTGGTTGACGCCCTTTAAATAAATCTAGCAATAATTCAGATGTGATTTTACCGGTAATAAAGCCTGCTTGTTGTGAGTCAAAACGAACTTCAGGTTTATCCAGTACGAACTGTGGTGCTTGACGATCAATAATGAATGGTACAGCTGAGTTGTTCAGTTTCGATCCACCAACAACTGGAACGAAGCTATATTGACCATCTACCAAGCTTTTTCCGTTCGGTAATGTGCCATTCCAATTCTGAAATAAGAATGCGTCAGGCTTGATCGGTGTGTTTTTTTCAATCATCGTTCCAACCACACCGTAGACGGCATGCTCCACGCTAACTGCCACTTTTTCAACAGGTTTATTTACTAAAATAGAAACGTTAGCTGTATCCTTCCTTTTATCACCATTTGGCGTGAATAAAGTAGGATCTATGCCTACAGAAACTGGCGGACGAGCATATTCTTTACCTACATACGCACTAACAGGTAGTCGCAGCTTGGTTACGCCAGTCGTTTCTGTCAAAGTAACGCTGCCCTCATAGATGCCTGTCGGAGCATTGTTAGGTACTTGAAGCCTAACTTTAAACGAAACTTGTTCGCCAGCTCTTACAGAAACTTGTTGTGTATCCGCTGTAATCTGGATACCAGCTGGGTTAGGAAATTGAGTCGAGATCTGATAAATTTGAGCTTTCTTGTTAATATCTTTAACGATAATTTCTTGTTCCAGCGTTTCGCCAGCAGCCAGTTGACCGAAGGACACACTGCCTGTAAAGTACTCGTCTTCAGCTCGCTCATACGTCGCGCCAGTAACCGATTTGGTTACGGCATTCGTAGTAGCTTTAGCCATGGCGATATCGCCAGCTAGCAAGATCTTCTCAATATCGACTCTTCCAGCACCTTGCTCTGTAACGGAATACTGCTTTTTAGTACGGTCGGAGATTTGTTTGGCGTTGTTCATCATCAACGCTTTTACTTCATCATTGGTGTAAGTATGTCCGTAAGTTCTCTTACCATGTTCCAGCAACAAAGCGGCTACCCCTGCAATATGTGGAGCTGCCATACTCGTACCTTGAGAATCTTTGTAGCCTTTTGACCAGTCAGGCTTAGTAACTGAGCCTGTTGCCCAAGCAGGAGCAGCAGAACGAATAGCTACACCTGGAGCTACAATATCTGGCTTAATTGTATAATCTGGAAGTGCTGGACCGCGAGAACTGAAATCCGCCATCAAGTCTTCCTCAAGCACATTACCAAATTTTAATTTTACTTGTCCTGATTGCAAAGCTTTTAATATTTGTGCACCTGATGCTTGCGTAATAGAGTAAGTAGGTACATAAGTAATATTTTCAGGACCTAAACTCATCTTAATTTCGCCTGCTTGGCTGTTGTACATAAGAAGTGCGGCGGCGCCTGCATCAGTAGCAAACTTGGCTTTTTCTTGGAAACTATTTGTGCCGCGTGAAACGAGAACAAGTTTACCTTTTACATCTTTACCTTTGTAGTCAGCTTCTGTGCCGAAGTTGGCATGAATAACTTCCAATTCTTTACCAAGCGCTAATTCTTGTGGATGGCTAGATTGCATGGCAAACAAATTACTTAAGTTATTCCCTAGAAAAATTGGCGTCTGCAGCGGTGGAGTTGATGCACCTACAGAAATCGCTTGATGCGCGCCACCTGGTGCACCTACAGTATAGCCATTCGGGCCAGCGTTACCGTTCGCAACAACCACTTTAACACCAGCCATTGCGGCATTGTTGACCGCGATCGAATTCGCTGTATATTGAAAGTTAGAATCAGAACCTAATGATAGGTTAATAACGTCTAAATTCAATTTAGTAGCGTGATCGATGGCTGCAACGATATCACTCGTCTTACCGCTTCCATGAGGGCCAAGGACGCGATAGGCGTACAAGTCTGCCTTAGGAGCGATACCACGAAGGGCTCCCTTTGGGTCATTTGGAATACTTGGATTACCTTGACCAACAATCGTGCCTGCCACGTGTGTACCGTGATCAGTTTCGTAAGGTCTGCCTTGAGCATTCGGTCCTTTACCTGCGACTGGCTCTGTCTCCATAGGATCGGCATCTTTGTCTACAAAGTCATAGCTGCCATCGGCTTTATATGCACCTTTTAAGCTAGGATGATTGTAGTCAACACCAGTATCAAGGACACCTACTTTGATACCTTTTCCTTCAATGTCTTTGCTCCACAATTTATTCGTACCAATATGTCCAGCACTTTGATCCATGTAAGGTTTTACAGTTGAAGTATCAACGGGCAGAGCTTTATATTCCAAGTCAGGATACACAGCCTTCACTCCAGGAAGTGAAAGAAGCTTATCAAGCTTATTTTCTGCGATTCTTACAGCAAATCCGTTAAACGCTTGTGAATATTCGTGCTCGATTTGAGCACCAAGATCTTTTAAGAGTGCGTCCTTAAAAGTGTCTTGCTCTTTAGCCAACTCCTCTTCAAAATTAACAGGAGCAGTCATGAAGCTATCCTTTGCTTTCGCTTCAGACACTTTAACGGGTTCTTGCTTCAACTCGACGATTACCGTGATAACTTTGTTCGTGTCCGTTAAAGGAACATAGTTTTTAGGTTCTATTAATTCGGATAATAAAGCTTGTTGGTCTAGCGGTTTTAAAAATTCAGGCTTAATTTGGGGTAGGTCCGTATTTGTTGACGGTTGTGCACCAGATACAGCAGGAAATAATAAAGATGCCGTCAATGAAATACTTAGTAAAGTTGCTAATGTTTTTTTAGAAGATGTCATTCCCAAGCAGTTGCCTCCTCAAAATGCTTAATGAAATTGATGGTCAACTTATGTAGGATCGATGGTGTAAGAGGGTGTCTCCTTTCCATTAAATATATAATAGATCATATACCAATGTATTCCTTTTGGTATATAGAGATATTCTAACTATAAGAGCTAGGTCTGTTATGAGTATAAATACCTATTTTTCTGATCGGAAAAAATAAAAACCTTGCCAAAGTAAGCAAGGTTTTGACGAATTATATATAATTTTGTCGAAACGTTATGATGTCTATGGAAGAGGGTTTCCACGAGAATATATATAGAGAGAATACCATTCTTCTCTCGTTAACGAAATTCGACCCGCGTCTTTACATGCACGGATGCGGTCAGGGTTCGCTGTTCCAATCACAGGCTGAATGCCTGCTGGATGGTACATGAGCCAAGACAACACGATCGCTTCCGGTGTTGTGTCTTTTTGCTCGGCCAACTGTTGTACCAGTTTGGCTGTAGCTTTAACGTTGTCCGGTTGGTCATCCAGCGTCCGACCGGAGTAAATGCCTTGCGCAAGCGGTCCCCACGCTTGCAGTTGAATGTTCTCCAAGCGGCAATATTCCAGCGTACCTTCAGGAAACGTGTCGTGTGCGGCAGCGTCGGTATTCACTTGCACGCCAGTGTCCAGCCAGCCGCTCTTAGCCAGGCTCATTTCGAGCTGGTTAATGACGAAAGGCTCATTGCTGTACGCTTGCAGCAGCCTTATTTGACCGGCGCTCATATTAGAGACGCCGAACCAGCGCACCTTGCCAGAGGCCTTCAACTGGTCGATTGCTCGTGCTACTTCTTCGGGGTCCATCAACGGATCAGGACGATGGAGAAGTAAGAAATCGATATAATCAAGCCCTAATCGTTGTAGAATCCCGTCCACACTGCGTAAGATGTGCGCCTCAGAAAGATCGTAACGGCCCGGTATACCTGGTGCTTCACTAGGGCGAATGCCGCACTTGGATTGAATGAACATCTGTTCTCTCCATTCAGGTCTTTCTTTAAGTAGACGGCCAAACACTTCCTCGGCCTTGCCTTTCGTGTAAATATCAGCATGATCGAACATATTGATGCCGATCGACAAAGCTGCTTCTACTGCATGGTGAGCTTGTACAACATGCTCCGCTGTTACAGGATCATGGTTCCAAGAGCCGCCAAGCCCCATACAGCCGAGTACGAGCTGGCTGACAGGAATGTTGCGGCGATTTAATGGGGTTGCTTTCATTGGCTTCACTCTCTCTTCTCCCTTAGTTTCTGCTAAACTAGCTAACGCTATCAAGCTACTTCAAGTTTACTATACATCTCTTATCTACGTCGAACACTATTTTACAAACATAATTGTTTACAAAGTTTAAAAACTAGATTACTATCTTGGTTATGGAATGAAATAAATCCCAAGGAGGTAGACATGAAAAATTTTATTATTTTTGGTGCAAGCAAAGGGTTAGGTGAAGCGTTTGTCAAAGGATTACCAGAACAGGGTGATCACGTATGGATCGTTTCCAGAAGTCGCCCGGACAGTTTGAACCTCAACAATGGTGTTCATAAACATTGGATCGAAGTTGACTTATCGTCATCTGAGGCAAGCAAGCAGATTGCGAATACATTGAATGGCATTACCTTGGATGTACTCATTTATAATGTGGGGATATGGGAGAGCAGAGGATTTACAGATGACTACAATTTTGAGGAAGATGCACCAGAAGAAATTGCAAATATCGTTCATGTAAATGTAACATCGGCCATTACTTGCATCCAAAAACTGTTGCCGAATCTTAAACAATCAGCTAACGGAAAGATCATCTTAATCGGCTCTACAGCAGGTCTTGACAACAGTAATTATACCCAAATCTCATTTGCCGCTTCAAAATTCGCCTTGCGTGGGATTTGCAATTCGTTACGGGAACATGTGAAGCAGGATGGAATAGGGGTAACGTGTATTAACCCTGGTGAAATTGCTACCCAAATTCCTTATGAAGAAGGAGTGGACAAAGTGTTAGCGGCTCATGGCGGTACACAAATCCCCCTTCAGGATATCGTTTCACTAGTAAAATGCGTCATAAACCTCTCAAAGGCGTCTTGTGTGAAAGAAATACATATGCCTACGATGCTGGATACGAATGCATAATGGACAGTGAGTGCAGAAAATATTTGTACATCTAGAATGGTATTCAAGCTGAACAATTAGCATAGAAACAGCGTGATCTAAGAACTTCGATCATGTTGTTTCTATTTTTGTATGTTTGGATATGTAGGTAGGAAAAAGCGGAGGAGATGAATGATGCCTATCCTGCCTCGATCCATTTTGAACAGACATCAAGGATATGTGACGAACCGTTCCGATGACATGAGGGATATGTCTAGCGTGAAAGCTAGCCTTGAGCCCCATATGCTTATGCAATTGCAGAGTGCGTTGGGTAATCAAGCATTATCGCGCCTAATCTCGCATAGCGGACCAGCGGATTGTATACGAGTTTTATTGGAGCTATCAAATAACAGCTGCTTAAAAGGATGAAACAGACTTGTGCTTAAAGTAGGAGTCTGTTTCTTTGCTTCTTTTTCATAACGCGATTTAAACATTATAACGTTATATTTACTAAGTAGATTTCGTATGCTATTCTACAGTTGTAAGCATTTCGAAAGTGAGCGGAACTAAAGCTCGAATAAGCATCAAAAATGCAAAGAAAATGGAGAGAGGAGGAAGCGAATGAATGATCGGTATGTCCTACACAATGTGAAGCGCGTGAACGAAGACGCAATCGATATCGTGATTGAAAATGGAAAAATTGCTGAAGTGACAGCGTCTGGGAGTGGACGTGGGCGTAGAGTAGTCGATTTTTCAGGCATGTACGTGTCGAGTGGATGGATTGATATACATGTGCATGCTTTTGCGAAACTAGCGCCGTACGGTGATGAAATCGACGAAATCGGAATCAAGCACGGTGTAACGACGATTGTGGATGCAGGAAGCTGCGGCGCAGATCGGATCGCGGAGTTGATTGCGAGCAGCGAACAAGCGAGAACGAATGTGCTTGCCTTTTTGAACATTTCGCGGATCGGTCTGAACCGAATCGATGAATTATCGAATCTAGAGTGGATAGATAAGCATCGGGTCGCACAGGCGGTGGAGCAACATAGAGATAAGATAGTTGGCTTAAAGGCGCGGATTAGTAAAAGTGTTGTCGGCGGCAACGGCATTGAGCCTTTGTTCATTGCAAAACTGCTGTCCAGAGCAGCGGATCTACCCTTAATGGTACACATCGGTTCCGGCCCTCCGTCGATTGAGGAAGTCGTTTCGTTGATGGACAACAGAGATATCATTACGCATTATTTGAACGGTAAGGCTAACAATCTTTTTGATGCAACTGGAAAGCCTCTGCAAGTGCTCAAGGATGCTATCGAGCGTGGTGTGCATTTGGATGTCGGCCATGGGACGGCAAGCTTCTCGTTTCGGGCTGCGGAAGCGGCTAAGCGACATGGTATTGGTCTACATACGATTAGTACAGACATCTATCGCGGTAATCGCTTGAACGGGCCTGTGTACAACATGGCGCACGTACTCTCGAAGTTTCTGTATCTCGGCTACTCGCTAGAGGAAGTGATCCTAGCCGTTACCTCCAATGCGGCAGACTGGCTTCGCAAGCCGGAACTCGGGCGTATACAGGCAGGCGACCCTGCTTATTTAACCCTCTTTACCCTTAATCGTGAACCCCTTGAACTTGTTGATTCTGAAGGGGATAAGCGAGTCACAGACATCAGCATACAAACGAAGGGAGTCGTTGTAAATGGCGAACTCATGGAATGCTAAATATGGACTTAAACGTGTCATTAATGCTAGTGGACGAATGAGTATTCTCGGTGTATCTGCACCGACGGATACGGTTATGGAGGCCATGAAGCAAGGTGGTCAACGTTATGTAGAGATAGCTGATTTAGTCGATAAAGCAGGAGATTATGTAGCGCGTATACTTGGCTCCGAAGCAGCCGTTATCGTCAATTCGGCTTCGAGCGGGATTGCCTTGTCTGTGGCGGCGCTCGTGACAAAAGGAAACCGCCGCAAGAGTGAGCGCCTCCACCAAGAGCATATTTCCCGCAACGAGATCATCATGCTCAAAGGCCACAACGTTCAATATGGTGCTCCTGTTGAAACGATGATTTATTTGGGCGGCGGCAAGGTCGTTGAGGTGGGCTACGCCAACGAAGGTCGTGCTGAGCATATTGAAGATGCGATCACGGAATGTACGGCAGCTATTTTGTATGTGAAGTCTCACCATGCTGTTCAAAAGAACATGATTTCGGTCGAAGAAGCATGGGAGATTGCGCAGCGTAATGGCGTTCCGCTGATCGTGGATGCGGCGGCGGAGGAAGATATTCAGAAGTATGTGAAATACTCGGATCTAGCGATTTACAGTGGGTCAAAGGCGATAGAAGGACCCACATCAGGTATTATTGGCGGCAAGCGCATGTATATCGAGTGGGTCAAAGTACAGTTGCACGGAATTGGCCGTAGTATGAAGGTCGGTAAGGAAACGACTTTTGGGCTTCTTCAAGCACTGGATGAATACGGTGTCAAAGAAGATAACAGCGAGCAAGAAAAAGCGGCACTCCAAACTTTGATGCCGTTGAATGAACTAGCAGGTGTCACGGTGACGATTGTACAAGACGAAGCAGGCCGAGCAATCTTCCGTGCGCGGATTCAAATTAACCCAGAGCAAGCGCATACAACAGCGACAGAAGTGAATAATGGACTGCGCGAAGGTGAGATTGCGATTTACACACGTGATTATGGGGTTAGACAAGGCTATTTCGATATCGATCCGCGTCCGCTTCAAGGCGATGATATTCAGGTTATTGCATCTACAATTCGTACATTACTAGGGGGAAACTAACATGTCTAATCTAACAAATCGTTTTTACAAAAATCGTGTCGCATTGAATGTATTAGCTAATAGTGTTGAAAATGCAAAAGGGATTTTCGAAGCAGCAGAAGGCTATGTCTTCGTCGGCGTGCTGTCGAAAAACTATGCAACGGTGGAAGAAGCGGTTACAGCAATGAAACAATACGGAGCGGAAATTGAGGATGCCGTATCGATCGGATTGGGCGCGGGTGACAATCGCCAAGCGGCTGTTGTTGCAGAGATTGTGAAACATTACGCGGGCAGCCACATTAACCAAGTGTTTACAGCGGTAGGTGCAACACGCGCTAACCTTGGTGGCAAAGAGAGCTGGATTAATAGCTTAGTGTCGCCGACAGGTCGCGTTGGATATGTGAATATTTCAACGGGCCCGTTAAGCGCAGCACAGGATGAGCCTGCTTTCGTGCCGGTTAAAACGGCGATTGCAATGGTGCGTGATATGGGCGGTAACGCGTTGAAATACTTCCCGATGAATGGGTTAAGCTGTGAAGACGAGCTTCGCGCTGTCGCACAAGCGTGTGCTGAAGCAGGGTTTGCTTTAGAGCCGACGGGTGGCATTGATAAAGAGAACTTTGAACCGATTGTTCGGATTGCGCTGGAAGCGAAAGTGCCACAAATTATTCCGCACGTCTATTCATCGATTATCGACAAAGAAACAGGCGACACGAATGTCGATGACGTACGTGAGCTGCTTGCGGTCGTGAAGAACTTGGTAGACCGCCATGGCTAAACGGGTCGCGGCATTTGGCGAGGTTATGATGCGGTTGCAAGTGCCAGGGCATGAGCTATTGTCGCAGGCGAACACCCTTAAGTACTCCTTCTCGGGCACAGGGGTAAATGTTACGGCGGCGCTTGCGCGCTATGGGCATGCAGGCTACCTTGTGTCCACCTTGCCAGCCAACGCGGTTGGCGATGCGGCAGCAGCGTACTTGCAGAAGCTAGGTGTAGCTGGCTCTTTTATGAATCGTGCTGGCAAGTATGTCGGCATGTACTTTTTAGAAAACGGATTCGGGGCGCGACCTAGTCGGGTGACGTATTCCAATCGATTGGAAAGTAGCTTCAATACGGCCCCAGAAGGTGCCTATGATTTTACTGCGATTGCGAGGAGCATCGATGTCGTTCATTTTTGCGGCATTACGTTGGCGATGAATGACGCTGTGCGGGGGCATATGAAAGCCTTTGCGCGCGCTGTCAAAGAGCAAGGCGGCACCGTCGTCTTCGACTGCAACTATCGTCCGACCCTGTGGGGTGAAGACGGCTATGAGCAGGCGCGAGCGCATTATGAGGACATGCTGCACTTGGCCGATATTGTGATGATGAACGAGAAGGACGCGATGTTCGTCCTCGGTATGAAGACAGACAAGCAGGAGCGGCACGAACAGCTTGTAGAGCTGATTCCAGCTGTAGCGCAAAAATATTCGATCTCGGTAATCGCGGGAACGCACCGTTCGATTAACAGTGATAATACGCATATGCTGCGCGGCTTTATGTTTAAGCAAGGCGCATTCGCATTTTCATCAACACTCACGTTTTCGGTCTATGATCGAATTGGGGCTGGAGATGCTTATACGAGTGGTATCGTACATGGTGAGCTGGAAGGTTTCTCCGTCGAGAAGACAGTCGAGTTTGCCGCAGCAGCAGGAATGCTGGCGCATACGATTGTGGGTGATACGCCGATGTCCTCAGAAAGTGAAATTTTACGCGCGATGACTGAGGCTGTGGGGGATGTAGAAAGGTAGTGAAGGATTCAAGTGTACGTATCTCGGAAAAAAGGTCCACTCTATTTACAAATTAAAAAAATATTAAAAGATCGCATCCTGCACGGGGAATATCCCTTGGAGTTGAATATCCCGTCAGAGCCACAACTAGAAGCTGAATTTCAAGTCAGTAAAATAACGGTTCGAAATGCGATCACCGAGCTTGTTCAGGAAGGATATTTGGAAAAGCGAAGTGGTAAAGGGACGAAAGTCATTCGAAATACGTCCATTTCCAAACTTTCTAAAGGGAAACGCTTTACGGAAGTGTTAGTGGAAGAACGGCACAAAATTCAAAAGCAGCTGCTGAAAGTCGCAGTTGTGCGCAGCGAAGAGGGAACAGAGCCGCATCGCTTATTCGGGGGTGATGTACTCTGTATAGAGCGTCTGTATCGCCTTGATGATGCACCGTATATTCATTACACGCACTATTTGAGTGCTAGCCTGGGGGATATCGTGACGTCGGAAATTTCGGACATGCAGCTTCAGTCTCTGTATGAGCTACTAGAAGAGCACGGGATTTCCCTCGAAAAATTCCGCGATGAGTTTGCGGTTGCTGTAGCACCTCTTCATGTGGAGAAGGTGCTGCAACTTAAGGAAGCAGCTCCGTTGTTGAAGCGCTCGCGCTATTCTTACGACGCATCTGGCAAGGTGATCGAGTATAGCGAAGGGTACTATAACACGGGAATGCAGCCGTATCTGGTTAATTACGATGCATAGCTGTTGTGGATGTGTGGTAGGAGGGTAGGAAATTGTACACCTACTCATGCTGTTAAGTCGCGTTGGACATGGTTGGACATGATTACGTCTCACTTTTGATTCTAACGGTCGCCACTGCCGTTATTTCTACGGATGAGATACGATTAGGAGATTAACGGTTCTGGCAGCGCTTATTGCAATGAAAACGGCCGAATTTTCTAATCCGTTCATCAAATAAGTTCTCTGACATCCGTTAGAAATCGAAACCGTGTAAATCGGGCCAAATAGCTTCTGTGGTAACCATTAAGAGCTGCTATTTACGCATCTGTGTGCAAGCAACAGTAAAGTGGGATGCGATGACCAGATGCCAATACCATGCCTAGACATATCATGCATTTCCAAATTCCTTCTGGCCACCCGTTCATGTGGGAGAACCCCAATCAAATGAATGATGAGATTCTAACATGAGGGTCATCATACGAATTATGAAAAAAAGCCCCATGTAGTCTGCTTTGAATGTGTTGCACGCTTGAGCCAAGGGTGTGTCTCAAATGGTCTGTTCAGACTTTTTGAGACACACCTTTTTTGTTGTGTTTATTTTGCTTGGAAAATGTGTGATTAGGTCAGATTCAACATATCAATTTGTATATTAATCTAGTCTTTTGAAATAGATGTATGTAGAGATATGATTCTACTTATAGGGAGGGTGATGAACATGAGTGATCAGAAGCCGACAACAAGAGTAGATAGTCATGCTATTGAGGATGGTCTATTTGGGAGTAAGGCGGATTCTACCCATTTTACAGAGTCTCTCTTAAATGCAACTGCGGTACAACCCGCGATACAATCCCTTAGTGGGTTGTATACATGGAGCGATCAGCAAGTCCGCGAGGAGCTGCGCCTTGATGTAGACGGGCGCTATCCGCAAATGGTGGCGAGTGGGACGACGATTTCCAATTTTAACGCGGCTGTTCACTGGATTGCGAAACTGTCGGCTGATGGACCAAATCGATGGGCAGGCATTATCAAAAATTACGGCAACCCCACATTCCCATACACAAATGTGCAAATAGAAGCAGCAGCGAGCGCATTTCCTGATCAGGGAACCGCAACAGCGGTATTTTTCGCAGGAAATCAGTCGGATCGAACGATCTCGTACCGATTTGAATCTCCTTATTTTCATCGCGTCCAATTTGAATTTGATGCTGAAGAGGGCACGACACCCGCAACGACCTTCCACACCCACTCGCTGGACAATCGACCTGCAACTTTGCCAAATGAGACTTTAACGATTTCGGATGTATTCAAGCGAGCGGGCTTTGATGTCAGCATATCAGAGGGAGGGAGTACGATTCCGCGGGAGGATGCTGGGGCGGATACGAAATGGACCTTTCAAGAACTGAACGATGCGATGCATGCGCATTGGTCACATTACAGCGACAAGCCTAACTGGTCGTTGTGGACTTTTTTTGCAGCCTCCGAGAGCAGGGAGTATGGGCGTTCCCTTGGCGGGGTTATGTTTGATAGCAGTGGTGCGAACCAACGCCAAGGTACGGCGGTGTTTAACAACTCTTTTATTGCAGAGCCACCTCCGGGCAGTCCTAATCCTGCGGCTTGGGTGCAGCGTATGCGTTTTTGGTGCGCGATCCATGAAATGGGGCACTCTTTCAATTTGGCACATTCTTGGCAAAAGCACTTAGGCAGCCCTTGGGCACCACCCGATGGTCCGCTCCGATCAGAGCCAGCAGCGTTAAGCTTTATGAACTATCCGTACAAGGCGGAGGTTGGTGGGTTGGTGCCATTTTTCAATCGCTTCGAGTATCGCTTTAGCGATCAGGAGCTGTTATTTATGAGGCATGCACCTGAGCGATTCGTTCAGATGGGGAATACGGATTGGTTTGTCGATCATGGAGCTCGTGGTGCTTATGATGCTGGTTGTTCTCATAGTGGTGGTCAACTGAATGCGGTTCACCATGATGCTTTTCGTTTAGAGGTAAGAGTTAACCGCGACACGCCTTTGTATGAATGGATGGAGCCGGTTGTGGCCGAGCTAAAATTAACGAATACGTCGGATCAGCCGCAGTTGGTCAAAAATGATCTCTTATCTGACCTAAGCGGGATGACAGTCGTTGTTAGAAGAGAGGGAGAGCAAGGCAAGAGGCTGCTCCCGCATGCGCAATATTGCAGGAAGCTAGAGCATAAAATTCTGCTGGCAGGTGAATCTCTTTACGATTCGATATTTGCATCCGTTGGTAATCATGGTTGGTTAATTGCGGAGCCGGGATTCTATACGATTCAAGTTGTGTTGTCGATAGAAGGAAAGTCTGTTGTATCCAACGTGCTGAAAATTCGCGTTGCTCCACCTACTGGGTACGATCAGCAATATATTGCTCAGGACTACTTTTCGGATGAGGTGGGGCGGATATTGGCTTTTGACGGCAGTCGGTATTTGGAGAAGGGGAACGACATCCTTCGTGAAGTAACGGAGAAGCTAAGCGACCGTGCGGTTGCTTTGCACGCGCATATCGCGCTCGCGAAGCCTTTGGCGTTCGATTATAAGTTGCTTGACTATACGGGTGATGCAGACACTCTAACGGCAAGAGGCGGCCAAATCAAACGATTACCTGCGCAGCCGGATGAGGCGCGTAAGCAATTTGATGCTGCTCTCACGCAGCAGCGGAAGCTTGCCGCTACGACTTTAACGCATATTGATTACAATGACTATATGCGAACGTACAGCAAATTTCTTGCTACGCAAGGGGAAGAGCAGAGTGCCGCAGAAGTGCAGAGTGTGCTTTATCAGACGCTTGCTGAGCGTAGTGTACGGGAGCCGGTGTTGCAGGAAATCGAACATAGACGTATGCGTTACGAGCAGGTTTAACAGTATTTGATATGTAGGGTTGTCTCGAAAGGGCGGATGACTTTTTCGGACAACCCCCGTTATTTTTGCAAGATTTAGCTGTTGCGCTGCCTATCCATTAACCAATTAAAAAGTAGTACTAAGTGGTAATAAAGCAGAGACGCGACACTAAAAGCAATGATATAAAATGGCGGTATGTTTACTTCCCCAAATGCTCTTCCAGCTATGAGATGCTCAAGGCATACAGGAATGATCCATAATAAAGCACCAATAACAGCGTAAAGTGTAACATCGAATATATACTTCGGTAGCCTCGATAAACGTACTTTATCCCCAATGATCATGTCTATAAGCACTGAACAAGGAAGTCCAATGAACACATAAATAGGCGTGATAACAGCGGAATATAACATGAAGTAGGTCAAATATGAAAAAGGATCTACATCTGACTGACGAGCATAATGAATACCTGCAATTGACGGGCAAAATAGGAATGCCGCAGCAAATGCTGTAAACAATCGAACCTTAAATTGTGAAATTCCAGCTCTTGCTTCCATTTTCTCTAACCTCCCACCCTTGTGAAATAAGAGTATAAGCTTTTTTTAGAGACATGATACAACCGAAGCTAGAACATTGAAGTATTTCTTCATTTAACCGTCCCCTTATTCATAAAATGATGATGAATGTTCTAAGGTGACTAAGCACTTTTGAATATAGTAATATTTCTTTGAGTTGTCAATATGTTTCAAATTGATGCATTTGAAGCGGTGGACTTAGAATCGTTCGAAGGTTAAAAAGCATTGCAAACGGTACGGTTGAAAAGTTGAATACGGTGGAGCTTGGGCCTGTTGTGGCTGATTTTTTTCAGTTTGTATTTATTCGCCTTACTTGTGCGCGATTTGATAATGTTATCGATCCTACCCATTTTCGAGATGTAACTAATCTGCGAGTATGTAGTATGATAAAATGAGGAAGAAAGAAGCTCTCAGGTGCGAATGTGTAGCTCACATGAAATCCCTAGGGGATTCGCACCAGCGCAGTGGCGCGGGTTGAGAGCGTTTTGGTGCTGTTTATTCATGTACAGATAGGCAATAAAAGCGGGATTCGCACTTTTGGGGCCGCGAAGCCTTATGTGGCGCGGGCTAAAAATGCCGCTGTCGCTCTCTATATGAGAGCGTGGATTGAAACTGAATGGGAGAACATGACCTTTCATAAAATTAAGGTCGCTCTCTATATGAGAGCGTGGATTGAAACCTGTCGCCCGAACTTGGTCATTGCGTCATGATCTCGTCGCTCTCTATATGAGAGCGTGGATTGAAACTCCTACAATTACTGGTGGATTGTTAAGAACATCTGTCGCTCTCTATATGAGAGCGTGGATTGAAACTGTCAGACGAAGATTATAAATGGAACTGAAGAATAGTCGCTCTCTATATGAGAGCGTGGATTGAAACGGCGGAACTGGCGCAGTTATTGGCAGCGCGTTCGGCGTCGCTCTCTATATGAGAGCGTGGATTGAAACTCCTTTGCTCGTGTTGGACCCGCAGCTGCAAATAGTCGCTCTCTATATGAGAGCGTGGATTGAAACGCTCCCCTGATTGGAGTTGAAATCATTGGAAAGTGTCGCTCTCTATATGAGAGCGTGGATTGAAACTATTGAATGGAGGATGTGGCAATGCAGATGTTAGTCGCTCTCTATGTGAGAGCGTGGATTGAAACTCACGCCTGGGCGCGGACTCAAAAACAACAGATGTCGCTCTCTATGTGAGAGCGTGGATTGAAACCAATGAAGTATTTGACTTCAACGTGTCGTTTTGTGTCGCTCTCTATGTGAGGGCGTGGATTGAAACGCAGCTGCTTACGCTCTGGGTAATAGATCACATTGGCTCTCCATACGAGAGCGTGAATTGAAACTAGAAGCACATAATTTTTCCTTAGTGCTTATATTAATTTAAGGGTCGTTGTAAAGAAACGCATGCTACTCGCATATATGCTTTAACTCATTTTTGGAAATAGTAATACAATTTAGAAGACGTAGCCCAAACGAAGGAGTGGGAGCGTTCTTTTTTTATGTACGAACACGCAGTTTAATTGGAACAAGCATTATAATTAGATTACACATCAAGAAAAATGAATATTAAGCATAAATATGCTCTAAAACGAGGAGGATGAACTAGGATGCTGCATGATTTACAAGGTGAAGCTAATATGTCTTCTATTGTGGGAATGTTATATTCCGCTGTAAAAGAGAATAGCCAACGCCTACAATTAATCACGCATGGCATGTTGCAAGAAGAAGTAGATTACAAGGGACTTAATAACAATTTCAATAGTACTGCTCAATTAATCAAACATATCATGTATGTTGATCTGAATTGGGTGTATAGAATAAAGGGACAACCACTTCCACAGTCACTAAAAGAACAATATGGCCCCATGATAGATGAAAATAATAGGCTTCCGATGGTCAAAGGAATGTCTTTGAACACACTTATGTCTAACTACGAAGGTGTATTAGGAATGTTGAGAGATTCTTGTACACAATTAACAGATACTGATCTAGATAACATTGTCATATTTGGACATGAAAATGAAAAGCAAGCAACCATACGGTGGGGCCTATGGCATATGGCTGACCATAGTCGCTATCACCAAGCTCAAATTAATCAGCTCAGAAAGTGGTATAGTGAAATTTTTTTGGCCAAATAAAAGGGGGAATCCCCCAAAATGAAACCTTTCTTCATGACACTAGCGGAGAACATACGGTTAATATTACATTAGAAAATTATCCATAAGTTATTTGAAAATGTGGGGTAATATTATGTATGACGTAGGGAGTGGTTTAACCTATGAATACACCCTTAAAATAGGGAGGACGAAGTTCTACGGTGCGAATGTGTAGCTCACATGAAATCTCTAGGGGATTCGCACCAGCGTAGTGACGCGGGTTGCGGGCGTTTTGGCTCTTTTTTTGATGGAAAAAGAGGTGCTAAAAAGTCGATTCGCACTTTTGGGGCCGCGAGGCCTTATGCGGTGCGGGCTAAAAATGCCGCTGTCGCTCTCTATATGAGAGCGTGGATTGAAACAATTCCCGTCAACTGACGCACAAAACGTTTCTATGTCGCTCTCTATATGAGAGCGTGGATTGAAACTCCCGCTTTATAGCATGTGTTGCATGCTAAGTCGCTCTCTATATGAGAGCGTGGATTGAAACAACAAAATCCTGTAATGCCTCACGAATTACTTCTGTCGCTCTCTATATGAGAGCGTGGATTGAAACAAGAATACCAATACGTAAAGTGCTGATGGAATCAAGTCGCTCTCTATATGAGAGCGTGGATTGAAACCAATCCTGTGTGATTAACTTATAGTGAAGATGTAGTCGCTCTCTACCTGAGAGTGCTTATTGAAACTTTAAAGTAATGAAAGAATCTTAACTCCTGATGGGGCACTCCACATATAAAAACAAGGACTGAAACAGCTACAAGAGGTTCCCTCTAAAGTAGCGCAATGAAACAAAATATGGATTTACAAGTATAAATATCAATGGTAATATCGAGAAAATGTGTTAATTTGGTATTTATTCGAGAGAAGGTGAGAACGTGGCGCGAAATACGACACCTTTGGGAGAGCTTATCCAGCAATACCGAGGCAAATCTGGCATGACGTTAGCACAATTGAAAAGCAAGATTAGTATTACAAAAGGAACTTTATCCAAAATTGAGAACGGTGAAACGAAGAAACCTGAATTTAAAACGGTTCAATCTATTTCATCCGTGCTAAATATCCCCTTTCATGAATATGTTGAAAAATACATCGAGCTTGAGCAAAAATCAGAATCGCTGATGGGAATTTTAGAAATTGCAATTGCCGCACTAGAAAACACCATAGTCATCCCCAAAATTGCAACAAAATTGCTTGAATCAGAAAAAGAAGATAGCTTAGAATTAGTGAAACAATGCCTAAAAACAACACTGTATACTTCTTTTCTACATAAGTCCAAAAATTATTTCTCCAAACAGTAATACTCCCAATTAATAAAATTAGACTCGCCGAAATGGGTAAAACAATAGCACCGAAACTTTTGCCAAATTCAATAGCTGCTATTAATACAGATAGTACGATTATTAATATTAATTTTTTCATAACAGTTTCACACCAGACTTAAAATATTCTATATGAAAATATAACATAAGTAAGATAGTTCTAAAGCATAGTTGATAGACTTATTGTCACAAGCAGCCAAAATACCCTCTATTCAATTGAATAAGGGGCATTGTTTACCAAAGTGGCATTTGGGAACGTTATTTACGTTTGTTTTGTATACGATATAAATCCTTATTGCACTAAAGCACCCCGTTAGTGAAACAAGAACGCTTATGAAACAATCGCGCCCTTTTATGGAAACTTGTTCCCTTTTTTATATGCTCAGACCTATTTTTCTGGTATGTACAACCGCATATAAAGATAACCATCCTCTATATCGTCTGTTATTTCAAAGCCTATGTTGCTCCAAAATTTTTGTGCGGTTATATTTTCTAGATTAACTGGTAAGGAAATCCTACTTGCATTGTATTCTTTCCACAAATATTCAACACAAAGCCTAGCCGCTGCTGTTCCATAGCCTCTTTTTTGAAAACGGCTATCTATCATAAAATTTATGATTTGGGGGTTATTTTCGCCAATATACATTAAAACATAGCCCACCATCACATTATCGGCATAAATTGCAAAGGGGCGTGAATCATCATAAAACACCCACGCTTCGGCTAAAGACCACGCTACAGGGTCTACAAAGTCCACATTGGTATCAGTTGCATGCAAGTTTAAACATTCTTTATAATTGTCCCCATTAATTTTTCTTAACTCCAACAAAGAAATATCTCCTTCCAAACATAGTTAATGATGTTTAATGTAAATAATTCAACTTTTGAAAAGTGGGATTAGAAAATAAATCTTAATACAACCTGGCAATCCTAGAACTTAATGCTCCAATTGATTTTGAATCAGTTCTCCTTGATAATAGTCATTCATATAGTCGCATTGAACTTTTCTCCTCATCAACCGAACCCGTTACCCATAAGAGCGAGATTCCTTATGTACCCAAACTTTCATTTCGGTTCAATCATTAATACAACAAAATGGACCGATTGTGGAATAACGAAAATGCACCCAAAGCAGTGTTTGGGGGCGTTTTTAAAACACTTACTACTAAAGAATCCACTAGTTTGAAGTTTGATTCCTTATTAATTCATCGACGTTACCTTCAACGCTTACAATATCATTTTTCACACCTCTTTTATAAATTTTTAAAAATATATTTAGTTTTCTTAATGTAATAACCTGCTATTTTAATTAAAGTATAACCTTCCCAAACCGTCGTTTGGTAACTATTTTTTTCTTAGCGTTGTAAACAGCTTAAATCTGACGTGACCACATAATAGATAAAATCATTTTTATATACATCTGAATCAAAAAAGTAATTGCTACTGCTTCATAAATCATTTGTAATTATATTAACATATTTAACAATTATTAGGTGATACCCTTTTTGGATTATTTAGTTATAGAGCTTTATAAACATTTACTTGACTTTTAATAAAACTTAAAGGGCGTCTTTTTTTATTTATCTAAATAAAACTTGCAACAAAAGTTTCGTCAAAATTTTGAAGAAATGCTGCCTACGAAACTATATTTATTATTTAAATTAACAAATTATTAAAGTATTAGTGGGGGTGAGCGCATGATTCCTACATCTCATGTTACCCGTTATGCCAGCGAAGATGATTCTCCACTACTCTCAAATATCAAACATCTTCAAGCACAGCTTGTGCAGGCAGTAGACGAGCATAAGAGTTTCACAGCCCATCCTGTTGTTCAGCTTAGTCAGGAACTCGATCGATATATTTTACAATTTCAAAAGCATGCTTGCGAAAGGAGGTGAAGCATGATGACGCATCGCAAATGGTTAATTCAATGTAGGGGATGCAAAACTCAAAAAGAAGTCGCAGCATTATCGGGTATTAACCGCAGCTCCTATTCGAACATCGAAACGGGGAGGCGAACGCCAAGTGTAATTGTTGCGCAACGAATTGGGCAAGCACTGGGCTTTAAATGGCAGAGGTTTTATGAGGAAATCAGCAGCTATGAGGATGCAAATGAAAAAGACTATGTTTACGGTCAATAAACACAGTCTCATAACGAATTTATCCAAATAAATGATAAGCCAGATTGCATGGCACTCTTCTATTGTTGTCTTACGCACAAACAACCAGCATGACTAACCTTCAAGCTTTGTAGCCCCATCACATACCCATGTACAACATTCATCTAAGTCGATTCGACAGGATAGAGAGACAACTACATATTCCGAATGGGGAATGATTGTGAATAGCGAATATCGGGTAACCGAAATCATAAACCGTTTAAAACAGCGTACAGCTTTAAGGGAAAGCCTACTTGTACCACATATTTTAGGTGAGTTGTATGTAGGTCAATTTACATTTGAGCCGCCTGCGACCAAGCGGGAAATGAGAGGATTTACGAATCGTTTTAAGATTCAGCTTGCGGATGAGTACGTCGAATTTCTGAAATGCTGCAATGGCGCAATCCTATTTGACATTGGGGAAGGGATGCGCACTGAGATATATGGATTAAGGATGCTTACCACATTTATAAGCACAATCTCTGAATATTGCCCTCATTTTCTACCTATTGCCTCGAATCCGAAGGCTAATTTCTTTGTGGACATGACAAGTCAGGCAGGCCATGTATTTTGGAATGATGGAAGCCCGAACTATGTTTGCTTAAAGATGAGCTTTGCTGAGTGGTTAGCGCATGTTGTCACAGCTAGTAAGTCTGATAATGGGTCTGATTTTTGGAACTGGAGTCCGAGACTACAGTGTAGGGGCATTTATGATGCTGTTCATTCAGCTTGTATGGAGCGGAAGCAATACTGATGGGAGTATGTAAATGGAAAATGAAAAAGACTACAAATGGTCGGCGTGATAACCTCTCAAATTGTGAAAAATTCAGTTGTATACACATCAGATGGTGTGTTGTATGAATCGGTATGTGTATGGAATCAACCAGCCATAGAGCATGAAAGTGATCGGATTTTCGACTGGAAGGGTTGGGGTGTGCCTACAGATTTCAAATCATTTTTAATGATTCAGATATGGGATTACTACGATAAGCTGAAGTTTAAATGAAAATAGGTGAGATGTAACGTTGCAATATGTTGCTTCAAATTCAAGCTTTATGATTTGCACTAGAGGGAGCTTTGGCTCTTTTTAGTGCATTTTCATGATAGGGTGAGGCCCAGTAGTGGTGTAGGTAACTTGTGAACAGTATGTATGGTAAAATAGGGGTGAAGATGTCCCGAGGTGCGAATGTATAGCGCACATGAAATCCCTAGGGGATTCGCACCAGCGTAGTGACGTGGGTTGCGGGCGTTTTGGCTCTTTTTTTGATGGAAAAAGAGGTGCTAAAAAGTCGATTCGCACTTTTGGGGCCGCGAGGCCTTATGTGATGCGGGCTAAAAATGCCGCTGTCGCTCTCTATGTGAGAGCGTGGATTGAAACTATGTCTTTGCCGTCCAACATCTTTTTTGCGTAGTCGCTCTCTATGTGAGAGCGTGGATTGAAACCTTTACCACAAGAAGAATGGGACATAATTGATGATGTCGCTCTCTATGTGAGAGCGTGGATTGAAACACAAAAACTCTGAAAGCAATGCCATCTTTTACATGTCGCTCTCTATGTGAGAGCGTGGATTGAAACTTCATGTTCGCTAATCCGAACGAATGGACTAAGAATCGCTCTCTATGTGAGAGCGTGGATTGAAACCGATCAGCTACCGCCCTTAAGAGCGGCTATTGCAGTCGCTCTCTATGTGAGAGCGTGGATTGAAACAGTTTTATATTCACCATCACCATAAAAATCAGTTGTCGCTCTCCATGTGAGAGCGTGGATTGAAACCTCCCATCCACCAGAGATTTGATCCTGCACCCATGTCGCTCTCCATGTGAGAGCGTGGATTGAAACCAAATTCTCAAAAATTTCATCTAACTCCTTATCGTCGCTCTCCATGTGAGAGCATGGATTGAAACACTACCCGATAATACAACAGGTCAAAGATTAATGTCGCTCTCTATATGAGAGCGTGGATTGAAACACCTCCTCCCATGGTAAAATTATCATGGCTTGAAGTCGCTCTCTATGTGAGAGCGTGGATTGAAACTGCTTTTTTGTAAGGTGTACCCATTACAGGCCATGTCGCTCTCAACATGAAAGTATGGATTGAAACATTAATCCAACACTTGTTTCAGGCTCGGAATCCGTTTGCAGCCGCCTTATCTCTGGCTTCCATTTTGCTATGGATAAATGAGGTTTGAAGACACTCGCTAGTGCAGCGGAGCGGATTGCAAAAAAGCCGCAGCAGGCAAGCTCGTTGCGGCTTTTTTTAATTGACGGATTGTCAAGTTAAGTGCGACAGTTCGACCATGAAGGCTTCGTAAGCAGACCTCCAGCCCAAACATTTACGTGGGCGAGAGTTGATGAAGCGGACAGCTTCTGCTAGTTCCTCGTAAGATACCATTGTAAGATCCATGACCGTTGGGGGGAACTCCCGTAGAAGGCCAATTTCGTTTTCATTGGAGCCTCATTGCCAAGATGAATAGGGATCTACCAAATAAATCTTGATGTCGTGGGCGTTCTCTAAAGCCGTATAACAAGCGATTTTTCCACGGTCGGTTGTTGCCGTCTGACCACGCTTCATTTCACATGCTATGGTGGAAAGATGGCATCCTAGCTCTCCGACCTATTGCTCGTTTCGACCAACCCAAACGATGTAGATTCTCTAGTTGTCCGCATTCAAGTATGCTAAGATGAGAATAGCTCATGTCGGATTTTCCTGTGAAAAATTGTGTTGTGGTATCTTCCAATCTACACGAATCCAAGCATGGGCTTTTTATGTTTCAAGAACAAGTAAAGGGGCATCTAAGATATGAGTTCTCAGTTAGATGGGGCATCATTAACTAACGCAGGTAAATATAATATGATTTCACTTTTGTGTATATCGATTATAGTCTTAAACTGGTTTATGAATATAGGATTATTTCGAGTATTTTACTCGGTACCGATGATCATCCACGTCATTCTTTTTTATTTTTCAAATCGTACCTTTCATAGAATGGAATATCAAAAGTCAAACGTAATGAAGCTGGTTAACTACGCTGTCTATGTATCTTTTTTGCTGTTTCATATTTTATTGCCTGATACTATGGGGACGGCTGGCTCAGACAGAGTTTTTTTCGGTTTAATCACAGATACGGAATTAATAGATACAGCTAGCGTTGCTGCAATATTGTTATTTGGTGTCAATTTTATTTTGCTGCTTGTACAAATTGTCTACAATTGGAGAATCGGGCGAAAGCTAAGGACAGAATTGTATAAAAAAGCTGGCCTACTATAGCAGCGCACGCAACGCGTATCTAAAATCGAAACCCGAGGAGGTTTTTGCTATGCCCGACATTGAACATCTTCAAATCGTGAATGTGACGCCATCGAAAATGTATGATGTGTTAACAACCGCTGAAGGCTTGTCAGAAGTATGGACGAATGAACTAACCGTTAAAGACCAGATCGGATTTATAAATGAATTTCATTTTGGAAGCAAGGATATTACGAAGATGCAAGTGATCGAACTTGTGAGAGACCGTAAAATCGTTTGGAAATGTGTAGAATCTGATCCTGAGTGGATGGGTACGTTTATTTCATTTGAAATCGAAGAAAAAAATAAGAAGTCTCATGTTACGCTGAAGCATACGGATTGGAGAGAGGTGACAACATTTTATCGATTTTGCAATTATAACTGGGCCATGTTTCTTTATAGTTTAAAGTCATATTGTGAAGACGGAGTAGGGCTGCCTTATCAGAAGCGTAAGTTCTAATTGGTTTTGGCAAAGACTCATAGGTTTAAATTGTAAACGGAATGCGCTGCGTGGAACGTTATATGAAATTAATGAAATGAACGTGAAAATATGAGATAGGGTGAGCGCTTTGAGTGAATCAACTATTCAACTTCGATGGGCAACGGCTACTGATGCGCAAGCTCTTGTTAAGCTGAATGATGAATTTAATGGAGTAGGGATTACGGAAGAAGAAGTTGCTGATAACTTATCTTATTCAAATGAGCTTGTTGCACTGGCCTTTATTAATGAGTTGCCAGTCGGATTCGTATGTGCGCAATATTACAAATCTATATGCTATTCCAGTCCCTATGCTGAAATTACGGAACTTTACATTCGGGACGGTGCACGACGAAGAGGGGTAGCAACATTGCTGTTAGGTTTTGTGGAAGAGGAGCTCAAGTTAAGAGGAGTTAAATCGGTGAAAGTGTTAACAGGAAAAAAGAATGGAAGTGCTATACGTACATACGAAAAATCCAATTATGTAAAGAAAGAGGAGCAAGTTCTACACAAAAAATTATGATTTCAAGTGAGTTAACTGATTGTTACTGAAACCTACGAGGTTTAGTGCTGCGCACACGTTCGCAATTTAACAATTGTCTAATGTAAATGAGGTGTTGCTGATTGGTTAGTGCATCAACATGGTTCAGTCCTTATGCATTTGAAGTGCTTGGCATACCACTTGGAATTTTATTGGGAACTTTGTCAGCGTGGTTATGCAAGAAAATAATGATAGGCCCCCTTATTCATCTTCTTATATCCGTAATTTGCTACTTGTTTATATGGATTTATTTTTATTCTGAAAATACAACTGAGTTTTTTGCGATACACATGAATAGCGTAGATGAATACATAATGGAGTTGATTTTTATTTGTATGACGTGGGTGTTATCTTACGCTGTGGTTACAAATAGTAAAATGAAGAATAAAAAGATTGCGGAACAATGAATGAAGGAGCTTTTTCCAAAAGACAAGCATGATGTTGAAAGAGTCAATAATTGAAACATACTGGGAGAAAAAAAGTTAATAGACCTATTACGAGAATAGCTAAAATGGCATCTGAATGGAAACAAGCTTATGTGTCTTCATAATAAAAGATACTTCTAGATATTTGCAGGACATCGCACATTTCTGATATTGTTTAATCCATCGATCTAAGGCAGATGCACTTCGTTCATATTCGACTATAATAGCTGCTTTCTTTTTTTTCATTTTCGTGCAATTGAACCATTTTATTGGTAAACTCCGTTGTGAATGTACGTCTTTCTCTTGGCGTAGTAGATCTGCTCCTTATTATATGGCTTTTGTTCTACTCCACTAGTCCTTCTTTTTTATGTCTAACTAAGTGTAGCCTGTCCAATGCTTTGAGGGTTCTCAGTAAGATTAGTATAGGAGCGGGGATGCAGAGTCAGGTTATTATGTTTACGGGTCATAGGCTGAAAGTGCGAATGTGAAGCTCACATGAAATCCCCGGGGTATTCGCACCAGCGTAGTGGCGCGGGTTACGGGCGTTTTGGGTCTATTTTTTGTGAAAAAATTGGTGATAAAAAAGAGATTCGCACTTTTGGGGCCGCGAGGCCTTATGTGATGCGGGCTAAAAATGCCGCTGTCGCTCTCTATATGAGAGCGTGGATTGAAACTGAGATCACTTTCAACCCTAGACGATGTTTGACTGTCGCTCTCTATATGAGAGCGTGGATTGAAACATCAATAATTTCCTCGGCTTTTTTTTGAACGTATGTCGCTCTCTATATGAGAGCGTGGATTGAAACACTGCGCATTCGCTTAAAGCAAAGTTCGCCTTCCGTCGCTCTCTATATGAGAGCGTGGATTGAAACAAAAATATGACTACGGATTTCAAAGGGACAGCATTGTCGCTCTCTATATGAGAGCGTGGATTGAAACAACAACCCATTACTTAAGTACATAGGTATATAGGTGTCGCTCTCTATGTGAGAGCGTGGATTGAAACTTAATCGTCGTCGCGAGAACACTAATGAAGTTACGTCGCTCTCTATGTGAGAGCGTGGATTGAAACGCCTTCTGCGAGTAGTTGATACGGTCTGTTTGTGGTCGCTCTCTATATGAGAGTATGGATTGAAACGCAAGTGCTTTATTTGTTATCACTATTGATTTAGGTCGCTCTCCATATGAAGCATCATCTATCAACAATAAATCATACATAGAGGAAATTTAAGCCCACAAATTCAATACAACTGTGATCTGGGGATTTTTCCCTCTCAAGTAGCGGAATGAAACAAAATATGGATTTACGAGAAAAAATGTCTATGGTAAAATTGAGTGAATATACAAATTTGGTATTTATTCGAGAGAAGGTGAGAACGTGCCCCGTAATACGACACCTTTGGGAGAACTAATCCAGAAGTACCGGAATAAAGATAAAATGACATTGGCACAATTGGAAAGCAAGATTAACATCACAAAAGGAAGTTTATCCAAAATAGAGAACGGCGAAACGAAGAAACCTGAATTTAAAACGGTTCAGGCCATTGCATCCGTGCTAAACATCCCTTTTCATGAATATGTTGAAATATACATCGAGATTCAGCAAAAATCGGACTCACTCCGGGGAATATTAGAAATCGCCATTACAACACCAGAAAACACCTCAATAGCCCCCAAGATTGCAACAAAATTCCTTGAAAATGAAAAGGAAGATAGCTTAGAATTAGTTAAGCAATTGTACTCCACGACAGCCTCCATCACAGACACTACTATCCAACTAGACTTGTACAATAGCATCATTGATTACTCCCGCGCTCATGGAATTATGCCATATATTGCACAAGGTATGTATCAGGTATATATGATTGAACGAAATGATTTTAGTAGGCTGAACAGTACGTATCATACAGGCAAGAATATTTTAAATTATGCTAATTACCTAAACAGCAACGAAAGAGTAGTTTTACATTATTGTCTAGCAGTACATGCGTATAGTCTGATGTTGTACGAAGATTCTATTCAGTTTAGTGAATACGTAATTGAACATACAAATAAAAATGAATACAAGGCAGCCACAATAAACAATATAATTTTTTGTTTTTACAATCTTAAGCGCTTTGAACAGAGTAATCATTACTTGGAAGAGTACAAAAAATTTAATTTCCCCTATATAGCGGACAATTCAAGGATGTTTCAAGGAATTTTGAATATGAAAACAGGAAATGGGGAACTTGCGTTAATTCAACTAAGCTCGTATTTAGAATGCGCATCAGAATACAATTTGGTTTATGTTGTTTCGGAATTAATGAACATCTATCTACAAAAATGTGATTTTGATACTGCACTTACCTTACTTAATTATGAATCGAAAATGGAAGAGTCTCTTGAAGATGCTCGCACGACACCTGATAAATGGGCTAGATTGGCTAGTTTTTATCAATTAGTGGGCAACGTGCTTTTGAGACTAGATACAAACAGAAGCTTTGATTACTATCTTAAAAGTGCCAAGGAATATTTAAAAATTGGAATTACAAATCATGCACTTGAGAGTTTAGCATTAATCAATACGGCCATCATTGAAGATAGTTCGCGTTTCAGTATTGAGATTGCAAGAAGAACAAATGAAATGTATTTTCAGATAATAAACAAAAAATATTAGAAAGGATTGGTTGGCATGAAAAAATTCTTGTCTAAGATGCCGATTCTTTTTGTAGTTGCTTTATCTGTTGGGTTAGCCACTGATATTATTGCTTTTACCGCTCCTTGGATATTACCTAAATGAAACTGATGAAAGGATTGGTTGGCATGAAAAAATTCTTGTCTAAGATGCCGATTCTTTTTGTAACAGTTTTATCAATTGGGATTGTCTCTGATATCATTGCCTTTACTTCTCTGTGGGTTTTGCCAAAATAAAACGTATAGGAAGGGTTGGGTGACATGGGGAAACTTTTGACGAAGTTGTCGATTATTTTACCCAGTATGGTGTTATTAACAGTCGTAATTATTGGGAATATTATGTTGGATGCTCCTTGGACACTTCCTAGATAAGTATTATTTTTTATGGAAGTAATATGTCTAATCTAATTTTTTATTACTGGTGAATGATAACTGTTTTTGCGAACATATTTACAAATTAAAGATGCCTCAAAAGGGCATCTTTTTTTGTTGGGTGTAATCTGAATTTGATCCAAATGGTTGTCAATTTTAAAACAAAAGTTTCATGGACACTCATACTGCTATTACCTACGAAACTATATTTATGATTGAAATTAACAAATTATTAAAGTATTGGTGGGGGTGAACGCATGATTCCTGCATCTCACTTTATTCGTTGTGTCGGCAGTAATGATTCTCCACAAATAGCAAACATCCAACAGCTAAGAGAAAAGCTTGTTCAGGCGGTAGACGAACATAAGAGCTTCACGGCTCAGCCTGTCGTTCAACTTAGTCAAGAGCTTGATGGTTATATCCTCGAATTTCAAAAGTATTCTTTACGAAGGGAGGTGAAAAATGATGAAGCATCGCAAATGGCTCATTCTATGTAGAGGATGTAAAACCCAAAAAGAAGTAGCGGTACTATCAGGCATTAACCGAAGCTCCTACTCGAACATTGAGACGGGAAGGCGCGATCCAAGTGTTTCTGTAGCAAAACGAATAGGACAAGTCCTTACTTTTGATTGGAAGCGATTTTTCGAAGAAAGTGAGATCAAGGATGAAAGAGAAAAGACTATGCTTACGGCTAATAAGCACAGTCTCCTTACAAAATTACCAACTCAATCATAATTCATTTTGCATGGAATAGGTTGTTTCCATTTTACACACAATCCACCATCACGGCTCAACTTCCAACTTTGTACACCCTGCAAATACCCGTGTAATTCCTATATAACAAACGATTGGATAGGATAGAGAGCGAACTAAATATTCCAAATGGGAAATGATTGTGAGGCGGTTATATTGCGTATCCAACATCATGAACCGCCTACAGCATCGTACATTACGAAGTGAGAGCTTGCTTGTGCCAAATATTTTTGGTGAATTATATGTTGGTCGATTTACATTTTACCCGCCTGCGAGCAAGAGGGAAATTAGAGCGGTTACTAATCGTTTTAAGATTCAGCTGTCGGATGAATACATCTGATTCCTGAAATGCTGCAATGGCACAATCCTATTTAATATTGGGGTGGGTATGTGTACTGAAATATATGGATACACAACACATCTCGAATGGTCTGTTCCATGTTGCTGTCGTTGAACAGGTCAACCTTTGAGATTGCACGTTTCTGACTTTAGAGTGAAATGAAACCATTCAAACGGGGCATTATCAGCGGGAGTTCCTTTGTGGGGATCTCTCAAGATAATGCCTTTTTATTGCTAATTAATGATGAGGTCACTTCCTTTTTCCTGTGGGATCTTGACGGTTTTTTGCCATCAGCTAACGCTGATTAAATTTCATTTTTATTATATCTTAGGGAATTAATGAAACTTCCTATATATTTTAATAGTGCTAATTAAATCTAATAAAAGGAGGAATTCATTTTGAAACCTAATAAAGGATAATTAGATGTAGAGCTAGCATCAAAGTTGAACAAACGAAAATGAGGAGAGTAGCCAATGAACACATTTTGGATGAAATGGATAAGTAGCTTTATGTTGGTTGTTTGTGTAGGTATGATTCCTAACGTTGTGCTTGCAGATTCTACACAGGCGCAGCAAACGGAACTCGTTAATTCTGAAAATGCTAACACCGCCCATGCAGCTCAAATCATATCGCATACAATTCCTGATCGAATGGTCGCTAGGGAGTTATATCCGGTGTCAGTAACGGTTAAAAACACAGGGAATCTGGAGTGGACAGAGAAGCAATGGTTCCGTCTTGGTGCGGTAGGTGACAGTGATCCTCTGTCGTGGCAAGGGAGAATAGTGATTCCGAATGATAATAAGATCCTAAGCGGCCAAACCTACACGTTTCATTTTACAATGCAAGCACCTACTCAGAAAGGTGTATATACGACCGATTGGAGAATGGTGCAGGATGCTGTTACGTGGTTTGGAGAAACGCTTACGTTGAATGTACAGGTTCTAGGTGCGGAGGAACCGATTGTTTCGCATACGCTTCCAACTGGGTTGCTCGTAAATGAGAAGAAATTGGTCTCTATTAAAATTAAAAACACATCAAATGAAATATGGACTACGGATCAATTGTCGTTGCAAGGTCAAGGGGCGGCAGCCTCCTTTCAAGCGGGACGAGTGAAGCCGCAGGCGGGCATTTCGATTAGGCCAGGGGAGTACTATACATTTGAATTTCCTGTTGTTGCTCCACAGCAATCAGGCATTTATCCGTTAGCTTGGCAACTTTTTAAGGGAAATGTAGCGATTGGACTGGCGTTGTCTACTTCCATTCAAGTGAGTGCCCCTATGATGACCTCGCAGTTGCTGTATGATAAAAACAATCAATTAACTGATGTCATTTCGTTAGACAAAAGAATGCATATGAAATATGATGCGCAGGGCAATATGATGTCAACATTAACGACGAAAAACCTCGTTCCGAATCATGATTTTGAGCAGCATGACCTACATTGGTATATGAGCAATCATATGAAGGTAGGGACTCATTTTGCTAATAAAGGATCGCAAATTCGTTTTCATTCTACGGAAGCAGTGGTGGGTACGACTTCAGAGAGTCCTATGATTGCGGTCACGCCCAATACTCAATATGTACTTAAGTTTGATTTCTTAAATCGATTGAGTAAAGGTTCTTTTTACGTCGATACGATCGAGTTAAACGAAAAAAATGCTGTTATTTATGACGGTATCGCAGTATTAGCTAACAAATACGGAGAGTGGAGTTCAAATTCGATCACGATTACCACGCAGCCTACTGCTCGAAAAATAATTGTGCGCGTTGTCGCGGATTCACAAGCAACAGGCGAGGCATTTGTTGATCAAATCGAGCTGCGTAGAGTCGTAAATTGAAATTGAATAAGTTCATGAGTTCATTATCATATGAAGGAGTACGTAAAGTGAAAAAATATATCTCTGTTATTCTCGCAATTGCACTCGTTCTGACCAGCCTACCGCTCGCTCCAGCAGAAGCAAGACAGGCTGCGAGCCGTACAGCGGCGAAGTCTTTGTCGTCTGTGACTCAGGCGGTCTATCCACCTTCTTTCAAGTTGAATTCAACCGATCAAACGATGAACGCAGACGATCTGGATAACCTGATTACGGTCACCTCTGTGACGTATCAGTTCGATGTCAACCGAGATTGGGTCCTTCAAGAAATGGCGAAGGGCTACCAGCTTCATCATATTTACCAAGGCTTAGAAAAGAAGCAGCAGGGCAACTCCTACGAGAAATTCATGACAGCTCAGTACCCCAACCTTCCACTAGATCCAGTAACCCTACACAACACGAACTTGAACCATATGAACAAAATAAAGAGTGTAACGGACGCGGTCTATGCCAAGGCGAAGGCTGTACCTAAACCTAAGCCTATTCTGGACAAGGCAAGCGCCAACTCTGTCACGGACCACGTGTACAGCTTGCAGGACGGGCTATTTAACACAAGTCCATATGATCAAATTGCACTCAAACAGAGAGCGCATAAGCCCGATCAAGCGCCTTATACCATCGGCTCGGACAATGAGCAAATCTCGACGATCGACGGTTCGCTGCAAGTATCCGCCACCGATTTGGTCATGTCCGGTGCTAATGGCATGGGATTTGCGCTTCGGAGAGTGTATGACAGCAGCCGCGCGAAGGATGATATCTACGTCACCAATGATACCAACAGCACGCGTCCTACTCCTGAAGATGAATTGCACGCGTTAGGAAAAGGGTGGATCTGGGATATTTCCTATATCCGAAATGCCTGGAAAGTGAATGAAGAGCGTTCCATTTACATCGCAGGTGTCGGCTCCTATCCCCTTGGCGATCCTCATGGGATCAATAAGCTATCGTTGCTCGGTTATCCTTATAAGGACTTGACGTTTGATACTGCAACCGAAGAAGAGAGATTGGTCACCAAAATAAGTGGTAAAAGACCAGATTCTGTCCTGAAGGATCATAAAAGTGGCATCAAACAATATTTTAGCTTAGACGGTAAGTTGGTTCGAATGGACGACAAGTTTGGCAACTGGGTCGAGTTTATGTATCAAGGGCCCTCTCTGGAAGAGGAGGTGCTTTGGTTTATTGTCAGTTCTTCCAAAGACGGAAAGGTTAATAACCAAATGTGGTTTGCTTACGATAAGATCAATCATACGGTGACAGTAAGCATGGATGATAAGAAGGTTATTTATAAGAAACGTAAAATCGGCGATGGGCCAAACGGAAAGTTTCGTGAACTGGAAGTGCTAGACGAGGTTATTGACCCTCTAGGTCGTTCAACGAAATACGGATATCGAGAATGGAATAACTTGCAGTTTAATCTGATGGAGAAGTACCGTTACGTAGGCCACCCTTCCGAGAAGCTTGAAACGTATGGACAGAACAAAGCGATCTTACTGACATCTATCGAGCATCCGACCAAAGCGCTCTCTCAATTTGGCATCCTCGGTGCATGGGAAAAGAGTATTGGGCCTTATGCGGTGGAACAAAGCATATATTATTCCTCCCGACACGTGTCGTACAGTTCGGCCTCCCAGACGAAGATGAACTCGACCGCGCTAACGTATAAAATACACGGCAGTTCCAAGTATGACGAAAAATATACGTTAACGACGACTGTAGATGATGGCTTGAAGTCAACGATGCACACGTATGAGCGACGGCCTGCTGGTTTCTATGAACCACCTAAGGTTTTTAATACTGAGGTGGTAAGTAAGGTAAACAACACGAACCAATCGAAGCGTGTCCAGTACAGCTATGAGAGAGAGAAGCCGAACCCAACGCGGATGGAGGAAAGCTTTCAGGACGGTGCTCTTCATGCACCTAAGAAGACGACCGTCCGACAATATGATACCGCCGATTGGGGCTTGGTCGTATCGGAAACGAACCCGCTTAACGTAACCAACCGCTACGACTATTCGTTGCCGGCAGCTACGATTTCCAAAAGGGTTGGACGCGCGTTACTAAGCAGTGTTCAAGCGCTGAATGCGCAGACACAGTTGGTGACCGAGTACAAGTATGATCCGAACCATGGCGAGATGACGCAAATGCTCAGCAAAAATAATCAAGGTGCGTTATTGCAGCAGGTTCAGCGGGAATACGACCCGAATGGAAATCCGATCACGGTTCGGATACGGGGAGAGCAACAGGATACCGTCGTCAAGCAGGAGTTTAGCCCACAATTGGGTGCTTTCTTCCCGACTAAGCAAACGGTGGATGTCAAGAATGCAGAGGGTCAGGTGACGACTATTGTGAAGGAGGCCGACTATAATCGGTTCACGGGAGATATGATCTCCTACACCGATGGCAACCGTCACGCGACAACGTCTACGTATGATAAACTAGGAAGAGTCATCGCGGAGAAATACCCAGACAATACCCAAACGACAATCGTGTACAATGATGTCCAGAACACGATTACCGTCACCGATCCACGGGGCCATGTCACCGAGAAGGCTTTTGATCCGATCGGTAACCTTATCCGGGAGACAAACGGTCGCGGCACGGCGCATCATACGTATGATACACACGGGAGACTGCTCCGCAAAGGGACAGTCACGGGAGCTGGGATCGATTATGTCTATGACGCTTGGGGCCGAGTCATCAAGGAAACCGCAGGTAGCCAAGTGAAGCAATACGAGTACAACGACATTGTGAACACGAAGGTCAGCATCGACGGAGTAGGCAACAAGATTCGAGAAACGTATGATGTGCTAGATCGTGTTGTAAAAAGAGAAGAGCTCAAGCCAGCAGGAGCAGTCGTACTGGCCCAGTACACGTATGACTTCGTAGGCAACGTCGTCTCGATGCTTGATGCCAAAGGCAACGAAACCAAATACGAGTACGATTCCTTAAGTCGCTTGACCGCTGTCATTGACGCCGATGGAAAAAAGGTGTCCTACACCTACAATGTAGCCGGAAATTTGGTTCAGATTCAGTATGCAGACGGAACCGTACTCAAGAAGAAATACGACGAAATCGGCCGCCTGATCGAGCAGATCGATCCGAAAAACTTGAGCAAGCGATTCTATCACGATGCGAACAACAATTTGGTCAAAAGCATCGACCGCAAAGGTCAGGTTCATCAGTTCGGCTACAGCAACCGTAACTTCCTCACGAGCAGCACGACGCCAATCCCAGAAGAAGGCGTTACGTATGCGTATGATGAGGGCGGCAATCGCATCGCAATGACCGATGCAACGGGGACGACGAGATATGCGTATTTTCCAACGGGAGAATTGCGAACGATCACGTATCCCGACCAAACCACGTTGAGCTATGAATACGAGGCGAGAAGCTTACGAACGAAGCAAAACGTAACGACGCCGACGTTTAGCTCGTCGATGACGGTGAACTACGGCACGATGTTTTCGCATCCAACGTCGTTGCAAGTCACCGATCGCAACAATTCGGCGCTAGCCACGATGAACTACACTTACGACAAATCCGAGACGAACTTAGCGAAGCTAAGCATGTCCAACGGAATCACCGAGACCTACACCTACGACGGCTTAAATCTAGCCCACATCCAACAGCATCAAGGCGCGACACCATTTGGGCAGTATCAATACAGCTACGACAACAATCGCAATATCACCAGCAAAAATGAAAACGGCACGCCGTTCACCTTCACCTATGACAAGCTCAATCGCATCCAGACGAACAGCCAGTTCAGTGAGACGTACACCTACGACGCACGTGACAATCGCAGTACGCTAACGACGGCCAATCCACCTGTGCAGAAAGGCGCCCAATACAGCTATGACTCCCGCAATCGCTTAACACGTGCAGTTATCGAAGACGGCAACGTTGTCACGTACCGCTACAACGGCGACGGCCTGATGGTCGAGCGCAGCCAAGCTGGCGAGACCACCCGCTACTACTACGACGACCGCAAAATCATCGTCGCGGAAGGCAAAGTCGAGCCTAGCGGAACCGTTACGATCACGTACGCCTATGCTCATGACCCAAAAGGCCGCTTACTAGCTCGCCAAGTCGCGAGCACCAATCAAATGCAATACTACGTGACCAACGGCCACGGTGATGTCACTGAAATTCGCGACAGCCAAGGAACTGTGCTGAACACATACACATATGACATTTGGGGCAAGCCGCTCACCGCGTCGGAGCAAGTGCCGAACATTTTTCGCTACTCGGGCGAGTATTGGGATAGCGCAACGAATCTTCAATACTTGCGTTCTCGTTGGTACGATCCGAGTATTGGGCGATTTACTACGGAGGATACGTATGAAGGTAAAGCTAACAATCCGTTAAGTTTGAATTTGTATACCTATGTTCACAATAATCCGCTTAAATATACAGATCCGACTGGAAGATGTGTTTGGGATGCTTGTATAGCAGAAGGTGCAGCGATCAGTTGGGGGGTTATAGCTGCTGCTGCAAGTGTCGGTGTTATAGCTGCATTTGTTGATGATTTTTTATTTGGTAATGAACCATATCCAGTTTCTCAAAATCATTCAATTCCTAAAAGTGCTGCACAAGCCAATAAGTTAGCGGATACTTTGACAGCGGAATTATCGAATGCTTCTGATTTAAGAGATTATGATAAAAGAAGAAAGAAAACAGAAGTTTATTTATGGGGAAATAATACTCCAAATAACTTAACACCTCGTTTATCCGATATTGAGGGATGCAGTACGAATGCTAATTGTGGATTATCAATGTCTTTATTGAAACCTAAAGAGGGCAGTTATGTTGTTTTTCATTTGCAAGATTTATTGTTAAGAGGATTTGAGGCATACAATGATACAAAAAAACATGTCACTGTACGGCCAAGAGGTAATGCAAATCAATCAAGTATCGGTTTACTTAAAGAATGGACTTCTTCACGCTTTGGTGTAACACTAAATGATTTTAATAAAGGTAAGAATAACTCACGGTACACCAAAGAATTGCAAAAGCTTATTATTGATATAGTGAAAAAAAGATAAGGGGGGATTGGATGAGTGATAACGGTGTTATAAACCACTTTTTAACCAATTTTAATTCAAATAACCTGCAAGACTTTTTGAAGTTATTTGAATTGTTACAACAAGCTTACCAAGAGCACGATGAACATGCTGATTTGTTGATAAACTTTTTAAGCTCACACGATGAAAAGTTAGTTTATCCACTCGTGTTTTATATATCAAATGAATATGACGTGGATAAATACTATGAACATTTTTCAAGTATGTTTGAAAACCTTCAGGAAAGTCAATTGAAACAAATCGAAAGAAACATTATCGAAAATACCCCTTTTCATAATGAGTTGAACCTTGAGGCTGTAAGACAATTATTGCAGCTTGGAACTCAAAGAACAGAAGATTGGAAAAGGATTTTGGAGTGTGAGAAACAATATGCAGAAAACAGAATGAGAGAACTGCAAAATCGTGCCCAACTCAATTATCAAGACTTAATTAAGTTTGGTAGACATTCTCTCATGGGAATGAGCTATCATCTCAAATATAAGTATCAAGTTGAGCAATCTAGTTTTAATATTTGGTTAGAAGAGAGCGATGAATACAAAGTAGTATTACAACAAGCTTTGGATGGGTATGTGGGCGAAATCAATGATATAATGAGTGCTTTAAAATAAGCAATTGTATTTGACTTTAAAAAATCATCCCAATTCACAGAAAAGTGAGTGGGATGATTTTTATGTTTATTAATTAAAATTTTTGATGAAACCAGTTTAATTAATAAAGGTTTTGTCAGGTGAAATTTTTCTTGATGTAAGAGGCTACATTATCATAATCTCCATAAATAAACTTTTCATTGATTCCGATGAAATCAAGTTTTTTATAGATTTGTTTTTTATTTTCAACTACGATAATTTTGTCCGGCCAAACTCTTTGTCGTGCTACTATTTGGGCATTATATACTACTTCAACGTAGTTTAAGTAAGTTTGATATATAAATAGTCCTTGTTGATTACGACCACGTTCAAAGGTCAAAATGGGAGCGTATTTGAAATTAGGCATGATATTAAACCACCATATAGGCTCTGTTAAGTCTAATATTTCTTTTAAAAACCTTTGAAGGTATATTGTATATAAAAAAACTTCATAAGAAATATTACTATACGCACTTTCTATCTGATTCAGTAGGTTTTTAGCTTCTTCACTATCATTCACAATATCAATAACATATTTCCGTATCTCCCATTTATATTCTCCTTTACAATAGGGAGTGAATCTTTTAGGAATAGTATTTTTTAAAAAGCCATTACCAAAATGGTAATGGTAATCTTCGTTTAGCGTTTTTAAGTATGTATAAAAAGGGTATGGTTTCTTTTTTTCAAACTCTAAAAATAACTTATACATATCAAGCAAGATATTATTTCTGTTATGAGCATATAATTCTAAAAGATTGTCATCTTCATACTTTGCTAAAATCTTTGTAATATCAACAAAATGATCTTCAAATAAATACACATAACCTCTTTCTTCGTCATATCTTTCACCAGTTGGATTTTTATAGTTTTGACATGCAAAATACAAGGCAACTAGTGGAGAAGTAGATACATCAATGAGGTTTGTAGGAATTCCATGATGTTGTGAGAAAGCAGTGAAATGTGTCCGTTCATCACTTGATAATTTATGCCAAACTTCACGTTTGAATTGATTTTGCATTTCCCTAAAAGGGTATATAGCATCTCCTCTTAATGCTGATGATGAGGTTTCATCGTAATTAGTTGGTTCTCCTCTAAATAAAAAATCTCTATATTTCCCATCTGTGAATAGTCGAATATAACTAGCTAAATCCTTCACAACTATTTCTTTAGGAACCGGAAGCCCCTTTAATTTACGTTTTGAGAATCTCATGTTAACCCCCAATATGCATTAGAAATATTAATGAATTTTGGATATAAAACAGCTACCTTCACTTTAATTATAATATCCACTAGAGACTAGTACTAATAATATAATTAATACATTTCATTGTCGTACGATGTTTGTTAAACCAATTGCTTTCAAGTGAATATAAATTGCCTTATATTAAGCTCGTGTCAACTACACTACGACTAACCATCGTAGTGTGGTTTTTTTGTGAAGATAATGTAAAATAATAGTTGACGACGATCGACGCCAGATGATATATTGTCATCAAATCAAGTTGCGGAGGGATACATATGATAGGTCTTGAATACATCGTCAAGTTATATCACATTTCATACGCAGGGTTATCTGAAAAGCTGGGGCTTACGCCATCTACGGTGAAAGATTGGATAAGTAAGCGTAGACGAATACCGACAGCTAAAATAGAAGCGCTGTCTAAGTTATTCAATATTGATAAGGAATACTTTCAAAAAGAATTAACTAAAATCGAAGAAATCGAACTTGAGTTAGATTACTTGAATCGGATCTCTAAACGGGATTCTATCGAAATAGTTGATACTACACCTGATGACAATGGAATTGAACAAGAGTATCTTAGAGAAATTGATGTGTATCAAGCAGAGAAACAAATGAAGTATGAAGAACTTAAGATTGAAACACTGAGCTTGAAGTTAAAAGAGGCACTGTATTATGAGCTTTTTGATGAAGAGAGAGGAGGTAAAGCGCTTGAGATATTAAATAACCTATCGGGTATTTTAAATGAATCTGCTTCAAAAAAGATGGATGATAAACAGCAACAAGAATGGTTTGATAAGCAGAGACGGAGAGTAAATGCATTGCGTTCAATGGTGTATCTGATGTCGTTGGGATTTTACGCATGGGACGAAGAGGAAGTAAACTTTCAAACAGAACTGCATGCGCTATTAAAGAAGTACGATTTGCTTTGGTCGGAGTAAGAAGGGATGTCGTCCATCCCACTTTTCTTATAACATATCAAATTACATCCAAGATTTTGGAATAGCATCAAATAAACATAAAAAATATATATCAAAATAGAAAGAAGGTTATAGATGTTCGATACGATAGTCCTTAAAGCTTCTGGAATCCCTTTAAACGAAGAATCCATTACACGACATACATCTATCTTATCCAAAGCTACTACGTATCTGAATCGTGATACTAGAGCATTACATACGAATTATGTCATGCATGACGAACAGATACCGTATATAAAGTATGCAGATATGAGTCACACAATAGAACTGCAATTATCTATTCCAAAGTTTTTATATGGTCATAATATAGCTCTCATAACGGAAACAGATATTCAAACATTCTTTAGTAAACTGCAAGAGCGTTTATATGAATTATTTTCAATTAAAGTTAATCATTTAGATTGGATCGTCAAACGAATTGACGTGTGTAGGAATTTTCAAGTAGATAAACAGGTTAGCGACTATATACGAATGTTAGGCAAGCAAAGGTTTGCTTATAAGAATACGAATCTCACTAACCAAGATGAAACGGTTACGTTCTCTAACAAAAGCAGTAGTATCATGTTCTATGACAAACAAAAAGAAGTGAAGGACAAAAAAGGATCTAGTGACCTTGTCAAACTAGCAAAAGGAATCTTACGGCTAGAAATTAGACCAAGCTATAACGATTTAAAAAAGTATTCACCTAAGAGAAAAGCAGTCGAACTCCTATGTCCTTCGTTTTCAGATGAGGTCATAAATAAAGCCCTAAGAAACGTTAAATATCCCTCCGAAATAATCAGCCTAGACTTAGCTTGGTTAAAGGAGAATAAAGAGGACATATCCAAAATTGAAATGTATCTAGGTTTTCAGACTTTGTTAATGATGTATGACGAATCAACGTTACGAGAAATATACACACCGTCAACGTTTGCAAATCGAAAGAGCTTAATAAAAAAAATGACAATTCCCCAAGGGAACTGTCTAAAGCCATTGATAAGTTAAAATACATATCTGCACTAATGGACACGTTATTTTGCCGATAACGATAAAAATCATAATATGCTAAATAAAGTATTGAGAACTCACTCTTTATATGAGTTGAAATGATACAGAAATCAAACGCTCGTCTTCTAAAAATGTTACGACATACGATACCCATTTATCGGTGGTGGGGGATAGTTTAAAGCATTTATAGTCATTGGAATTTACAAAAAGGGCTGTACATACCCAGCGACCGAATCATATTGAAAATAGACAGGGTTAGTTAATTATCTTCCAATACAAGAAGTTCGTGAAGTGGAACATCAAGTGTCTTACAAATCTGCTCTAGTGTATCAAAGTAAGCAGCATTAAGTTTATCAGAGCAAAGATGACTTACTGTGCTTGGTCGAACATTCATTCTACGAGCAAGTTCTCGTTGACTGATTCCACGTTGCTCAAGTATTTCTCTAAGGCGTAATCGAACTGGCATACGAATCCTCCATATTAGTTTACCGTTACAGGTAATTAAAAATCATAGAAATTATAACATGTATATTTCATCAAAACTATTGAATGTAACGGTATTCCGTAATAGAATAAGATAAATAACGGAATACCGTTACATTAATCTCAATTATCGTAACGGAGGGGGAGGAAACAGTATGAATCATCTAATCGAGAAGCTGGAACAGTTATATGCAAAAGAAGCTGTTCTTGATGAACGATTGTCAACTTGTCTTGCTTATCAAACTGCAATCTTAGATTTTACGATTCAAGAAGGTTATCGTTCTCATCGTACAGTTATAGAAGACATTATGTTCGCTGTTCATCGCGTTGAAATGGACTTACGCATGGAAAGTTGTCGCCTCAAGCTAGAAAAGGTACTCCTTTCAAGTGAGATACGGTCTACGGAAGGGGCAACAACATGAATGTTATCGGTTATGTCAGAGTTTCAACAAGTGGACAAGCCAAGGATGGTTACAGTTTAGAGTATCAGCAAGATGAAATTCGTTTGTATTGTCAGGAACAAGGTTGGAACTTGCTTCACGTATTCACAGATGAGGGTATCAGTGGAGCGAAGGTTGATGAAGATACCCTTGAGGTGGACAGAATTGGCTTCCAGAACATGCTAGAAGCTCTATCTAATCAATCCGTAGATGCTGTCGTAGTCCTCCATACAAGCCGTTTATGGCGGTCTGACATCGTGAAGGTTCTTGTCCATCGAGAGTTCAAAAAATACGGTGTAGATGTCAAAAGTATTGAACAGCCTACATACTCGATTTATAAGAAAGACCCGAATGATTTCCTCATCAATGGATTAATGGAATTGCTTGACCAGTATCAGCGTTTAGAAATTGCCCTCAAGTTAGGCAGAGGACGGAATAAGAAAGCACAGAAAGGCGGTTATGCAGGAGGGAGAGCGGCATTCGGTTACCAATCTCGTAGAGGGCATAAACGTATTGAAGTCCATGATAAACAGGCTCAAACGGTAAAAAGACTTTTTGAAATAAAAGAACAATTTCCGACATGGTCATTATCAGAACTGGCTTCACAACTTAACCAAGAAGGCTATACCACGCAACAAGGTAAATCTTTCACCAAAGTACAAGTTAAACGCATTTTAGATCGTAAAGAGTTATACCAAGGCTTATATCGCTATGGTGATATTCAAGCAGTGGGGGTTCACCAAGCCATTATATAAATGAAGCAGGAATAAACATTCGCTAACGTATCATTGCGGCTTTGTCCGCTCGAACTGAGGATGCGAGTTTATTCAATAAAGTTGTTTCAATACGGATTCATATTGGATGGTTACGTATGGGTTGGAAATCTGCTTACGTATCGTTGTGGCGGCGTTCACTTGAACGGAGGATGCAGTTCTAGCCTATCCATAACCATCCAAATCATAAAACTACGGAGGGATTGCCAATTATACAACCAGATAAATATATTTACATAGGAGTAGATTTACATAAACAACATCATACTGCTGTCATTATTGACTGTTGGGGTCATAAACTAGGTGAAATTAAATTCGATAATAAGCCGTCATCTTTTCCGTTGTTTGTGAAAGAAATGAAGAGGTATGTTAAAAAAGGAATGTCTGTCGTCTATGGCTTAGAGGATGTAGGCGGCTACGGCAGAGCATTAGCGGTTTACTTAACAGAGAATGGTCACTGGGTGAAGGAAGTGAACGCCAAGCTAGCTAATGCTAGACGTAAAAGCCATGTCACCGTTCAAAAGTCTGATAGTTGGGATGCGGAATGTGTAGCTAAGGTATTAAGAGAAGAATTACCCCATTTACCTGATGCGAAGCCTATAGATTTATATTGGGCAATCAGTCAACTTGTCACGCAACGGAAATGGCAAGCGAAGAACTTGTCAGGCTTGGTGGTGCGACTTCATCAACAACTAGGCTATCACTATCCAAGTTACAAGAAATTTTTTTCTGAAATAACGGGGAAAACCGCGTTAGACTTCTGGTATACGTATCCTTCACCTAGACATTTAACAGGTGTGAAGGTGGAACAGTTGGCCTCATATTTACGTCAATTAAGCAACAATGGTCTATCAACTAAAAAAGCGGAGCAAATATTATCTTTGGTCGTCAATGACGGTGATACATATCGTGATTTTCAAGACAGACGGGATTTTATGATCAGGCAATTTGTCCGTAATATTCGATTCACTCAAGATGAGTTGGAGCAAACGGAGAAAGAGATTAAAGAACTCATGCAGGAGCTTGGTTTTCAGCTTGAAAGTATGACAGGAATTAATGTGGTCACGGCTGCTGAGTTGGTAGCAGAGATAGGAGATATTCACCGATTTTCTACTGCTGACAAACTAGCACGCTTTTCAGGAATAGCCCCGATTATATGCGGTTCAGGGAACAAAGTAAAGAATCGTAAGAGTAAGCAAGGAAATCGAGTATTGCACGAAATTATTAAAGGTCTTGCCGCCCGTCAAATTATTACAGCAAAAAATACGAAAGTACCACGAAATCCATACTTCCACACGTATTATGAACAACGAATAGCAGCAGGAAAGACCAGACGACAAGCGATAGTTTGTATTATGCGTAAACTGGTCAACGTCATTTATTATTTGATGAAAACGAAAGCGGCTTATGTAATGCCGATAGTTAACGAGGAGAAAGTAGCAATTTAATAGAAGGTTATAGATGGGCGGTGATTAATAGAGTCATCGTCCATTTTCACAAAAAGTACGCTTTATAAACTAGGATACGTATGAAGGTAGTTTGGGAAGTACATTAAGCTTAAATCTATATACCTATGTGCATAACAATCCGTTGAAATATACTGATCCAAGTGGCTTTGCTCCAGTAGGACCTGGTAAAGGTTCGGTTTTTGATCAAAACCAATGGAAGTATTTAAGTAACCTTGCACAAAGGGGAACGGAAAGACAGTCGAAGTGGGCAAATAAGCAGATAAAAAATCAGTTATACTATAAATCACAAAATAACGCTCAGAAAGGCAGTACTATGGCTTTACCCGCGGCAGGTGCTGGTGGAGGAATTGCTGCTGGAGCATATGCTGCGGCTGCACGCATAGCAGGAACAATTGGAACGCTTTTATCAATAAGTGGAAGTTCATCTGAGAGAGAACGAGACCGTCAAAATATGGTCTATAGGGCGTTAACTCCTTCAGATGCAGCTTCTTTGGCTGCTGGTAAAGGAATCTCAGCAAGAAACCCTAAAGGTACAGTCTCAATAACAAATCACATCATGCAAAGTGATGCAAAAAATAGTCCTTGGATATCAACAACTAAGAGTCTTTCCGTTGCAACTGGTCGATATGGTTCTGGCAATGGCATAGTAAGTATTGATTTAAGAAAGGTCACAACTAAAGTAGTTTATGCACCATTGGAAATTCCTACAGACGGTAATATGTATGATGAAATGGCTCTTGAGATGGCGCAACGAGATCAAGAATATTTAATTCATATGTATATTCCGCAATCTGCGATAACGGGGTATGTAGAATGAGCGATGTGAATTTGTTGGAAAAAGATATGGAACCTTTAATTCAAAGAATTATCGTGGAATTAAAATTAGAAAAGACAATTGATGGCTCCGCACTTGCAAGCTTAAACGACAAACTAAGTGTATACAAAACACAAATTAAAGAACAGAACGTTATACCTCGTTCTTTCGTCGGAAAGCTGTTTTATTTGTTCAGCACTATGGTTTGGCACGCTCAATACGTGAACTACAGAGATGACATTATGTTAGAAGTTTTCCGATTAAGAACTTGTCTTCTAAGTGTATTTGACGAGTCAAATTTCGGATGAGTTAAAGTTTACCAAAATATATTCTACAGTGATCTAACTAAATACTAAAATATGTGTGCTGTTACATTAGGTAATTGAGAACCTTGATAGGAGATCTCTCCGAATCAAGGTTCTGCTTTGATATTCAATTATTTAACGTGTATTCTAAAATCGTATATGAGGTACATGATGGAAGTTATATGAATAATTAGGTGCGTGATTTTGAAGAGATAGATCACAAATATTTAATACATGGGCATATCTCACAATCTGCGATAACGGGGTTCGTACAATGAAAGAAAATAACCTTCTTTGTAATCTGGAAAAAGAAATCAGTCAGGTAATAAAAGTGATACTTTTAGATTTAAGACCTGAAAAAAAAGTAGAGGAAGAAAAGTTCAAACAGCTCTACAGCAAACTTGATGAATATAAAAAACAGATCAGTGGTGCCGAGCAAATACAGCGTTCAATTGCGACAAAGATATTTTACTTATTTAGCACTATGGTTGTAGAAGCGAAATATACTAATTATGACGACGAGATAATGAAAGAAGTTTTTCGATTAAGAGTTTATCTTTTAAGCTTTTTTGATGAAGATTCATTTGGATAAGAATAATTTGTGAGTTGCAATTATTTTATACCACATGTGAGTTCAACTTCTTGTGGTATTTTTTGATGTTTAATAGACTTACAGGACGTTTTATAAACTAGGATACGTATGAAGGTAAGCTAGGTAATCCTCTGTCATTGAATCTTTATGCTTATGTAATGAACAATCCGCTGAAGTATATTGATCCTTCGGGGCATGAAGCAGCGCTCAAGATTGATTGGCGTCAATTTCAACGAGAAAGTTTTCGAGTAATTGAAGGTGGGGCAAAAGGAGGAAGCAAGGGAGGTAGAGCGGGCGGTTTCCTTGGTGGTGTTCTAGGGGGATTTTTTGGGTCGTTGTTTAACCCAAGTCCAGCTGGGGAGAGCCAACAAGATATTAATAAAGATTTTTCTAAAATAAGTAAATTACCGTTATTATCACTACAAAGTGCTGAGAAGTATAGAAAGGATAAAACGGGGAGATATGTGTATCGAGCTTTGAATACAACGGATATGGGGAACTTAATGCAGGGTAAGGGAATACTATCTAAGCATAGAATCCCAAATATAGAATGGACCTTGCTTCAGCATATTACTTATACTAAGTCATCGTCTGGTGAAGGTAGGTCAATTGGATTTGATCCATGGATATCGACAACTAGGAACTTAGATTATGCAATGAAGCTAAATACAGTAGGTGATAAAAGGGGGGTTGTAGTAATAGATATTACAAAAGCAACCTCACGGCGTGAGGATCCATTCTTCGTATTTGATGGAGTTAATGAATATGCATCTGCTCTTGCAACTGGTGAAGAAGAATTGTCTTTTTATCAGTATATAAACCAATCTGCGATACAGGGGTATTTACCATGAATGAAGAACGAATAACTGAATTGGAAGGTATTCTTTATAAGCACATGATACTGTTTTTTCCGCATTTAAGAGTTCATAAAGAAGTATTAATGGATGAGCTCACAGCAATATCCCATTGTTTAAAAAAATTGTTTCCTTTAATCCATGGTCAAAAATATGTACAAAGAAGCCTAGTGGAAAAATTATTTTTGTTATATACAACACTGCAGGCTGAATCTGGCTATTTATCTAGTGAGGAATCTGCTAGAAGTAGTGAGTTAATTATTAGAGTACTGAATGAAGTTTGCGATATTATTAGTATCGAAAGCAGATATATGTAGTAAGGCTGTTGGATTGACAAAGATCTTGTGTATTTACCACATGCGTATTTTTAGGTGCATGTGGTTTCTTTTTTTCACTAATAGGATACGATTGCTGGTGAAGAAGAGCTGTCTTTTTATCAGTATATACACCAATTTGCGATAAAGGGGTATTTACCATGAATGAAGAACGTATAACCGAATTGGAAGGGATTCTTAAGAAGAATATGATTCCATTTTTTCCGCATTTAAGAGTTCATGGTGAAGTATTAATGGATGAACTTACAGCAATATCTGAATGTTTAAAGGAGTTATTTCATTTAATCCATGGTCAAGAATATGTAAAAAGGAGCCTAGTGGAGAGACTATTTTATCTATATACAACACTTCAGGCTGGATCTGGCTATCTATCTGAAGAAGAATCGGCTAAAAGTGATGAACTAATTATTAGAGTGTTGAATGAGGTTCGCGATATTATTAGTATCGAAAGTAGGTATATGAAGTAGTGTTGTTGAATTGACAAAGCCCTTGAGCATTTACCACATGCGTATTTTTAGATGCATGTGGTTTCTTTTTACTCTACGACAGTACGCTTTATAAACTAGGATACATATGAAGGGGAGATTTATCAGACCTGACCAGTCTGAAAAAATTAAAAGATCAAAAAAGAGGAGATAACACATGCCCGAAGAGATTGATGGAGCAAAAATAATAAAACGCACATGTCCGGGTAGCTTTGGATATGTTGAGTGGGAAAGTGGTGAAGAAAAAGAAATAAAAGTCCTAGCCATTTGTAATTACGATGACCAAGAAGAATGTTATCTATTTGCATGTGACGAACAGTTTAATGTGTTGGGAGATACACTGCACGCCTCCATTAATGAAGCAATGGAGGCTGCTTTACAACTATACGAACAAGAAAAAATTGAATGGCTATAGGTTAAATATAATAAAAAGAAACCTTGATTGCGTATACCTTTCAGGGTTTCTTTTTATTAATAATAATACTTATTAGCGTTTGCGTAAGACCTATTAAGAAATATTTGGCAGAAGATACCTTGCAATAAAAGTGAACTGTAACCCGTAAGGGGTTGCTTTTTTCCAGTGTCCATATTAAGGGTTGCAGTTCATCCAATGAATACAAATTACAAAAAAATACATGTATATTTGTGATAAGTACACACATTTAGAGCACAGCAGGTCTTTACGCTGTGATTTTGTAACTTGGCTTGATAGATTTATCATGTGCAATGTTCATACATTTTGGAGGTGGGGAGCAGTTAGGGATTAACTAATTTCCTGTTTAAGGGGGGATCGAATTGGAAAACGAAAAACTAGTACAAATAATTAGTGCAATTCATACTCAACTTGCGAAAAATCCTTTTGTGTACACATCAGAAGGTAAATTATATGAGTCTGTAGGTATCTGGAATCATCCAGCAACCGAGAATGAGATCGATCAATTTTTTGAAAGCAAAGGTTGGCTTGTACCTTCTGACTTCAAACATTTTTTAATGATTCATAATGGATGTACGATGTTTTCACATGCTGATGCAGGCGGAGGAACGCAAATTTTAAGTCTTGAGCAAATTGATCTTATTAAGTGAGAGATTGATGGGCTTCCGGATAGTTGGTATCCTATTGCATGCACAGATATCGTAGTCGGTGGAATTTACATTGACTCAGAAAATATAAGAGGAATGAGTTCCTCTATATTTATTTTCTGAATGCAATGCTTCATATTGAAGAGGCGATACCAATCAGACTTGACTTTACAACGTGGTTATGCCGACTGATTTTGTGCCAAGGTGATGAATATTGGGTCTGGGATTACTACGACAAGCTGGAGTTTAAATAAAAATTGGCGAGATTAAAGCTTCCATATCTTGATTTTAGACGCATGACAAAAAAGATGAGGCCTAGTTATGATGATAAATTTGAACTACAATATGATCATATAAACTTTTAGTCAGAGTTGTTGCGATTAAGCTGTCAAAAGCCTGTATGATAAATGGGAAAAGGTTTGAGGTGCGAATGTGAAGCTCACATGAAATCCCTGGGGGATTCGCACCAGCGTAGTGGCGCGGGTTGAGGGGATTTTAGTTCTGTTTTTATTGAAAAAATGGCTGCTAAAAATGAGATTCGCACTTTTGAGGCCGCGAGGCCTTATGTACTGCGGGCTAAAAGTGCCGCTGTCGCTCTCTATGTGAGAGCGTGGATTGAAACAAAAATCACCGGAGCCAAACAGTTAAGTTTTCGGGTCGCTCTCTATGTGAGAGCGTGGATTGAAACTGTAAATGCTGAAGTGGCGACCGAAATCCAAAAACGTCGCTCTCTATGTGAGAGCGTGGATTGAAACGAAAAAAATAATGAAAATGCGGTGTACATGGACAGTCGCTCTCTATGTGAGAGCGTGGATTGAAACATACTCACCTTTGGTTGGCACACACTCCCAGCCAGTCGCTCTCTATGTGAGAGCGTGGATTGAAACCTCGCGCTTGCCACCATTTAGCACCCAAACCGGAGTCGCTCTCTATGTGAGAGCGTGGATTGAAACCACTTCTTTCTGAAGTTTCTTGCCGAAATCTCCATGTCGCTCTCTATCTGAGAGCGTGGATTGAAACCACCAAGTAGTTTTAAATCGGCTTCTATCGCTGCAGTCGCTCTCTATGTGAGAGCGTGGATTGAAACTTCTCTCCCCTTGCCCGTAGGCTTAATTAATCTTGTCGCTCTCTATGTGAGAGCGTGGATTGAAACCCAAATGCGGCCAACGTCTTCCATTGCTCTGTAAAAGTCGCTCTCTATGTGAGAGCGTGGATTGAAACGACGTAGTGAGTTGGTTCCTTGTACGTGCCTTTGTCGCTCTCTATGTGAGGGCGTGGATTGAAACTGTTTTTGTCATACGCATCCAACATGATTTGTTCGTCGCTCTCTATGTGAGGGCGTGGATTGAAACATGGTGCGGTGAAATCTGTAAGGAGCTGCGTAGGTCGCTCTCAATGTGAGGGCGTGGATTGAAACACTCGCGATCGCTGGCGGCCACAATGGCACATCTGTCGCTCTCCATGTGAGAGCGCGGATTGAAACATCTCGATATTGAGTAGCGTCAATAATCGTAATCGTCGCTCTCTATGCGATGGCGTGTATTGAAACGCCGTTTCCGTTGTGCGTATTGGATCATAATGGGGAGCTCTCCATGTGAAGTCCCTTTTTCAACCATAAATTACACTCAGCAAATCAGACACAGCAGAAACGTATATACGCAAATTGAATACAGCTTTGAGCTGCAAAGATTCCCTCTAAAATAGCGCAATGAGATAAAATATGGATTATCAATAAGAATGCCGATGGAAAAATCGAATAAATATGTGAATTTGGTGTTTATTCGAGAGCAGGTGGGGGCGTGGCGCGTAATACGACACCTTTGGAGAGCTAATCCAGCAATATCGGCAAATATCGGCGCAAAGCTGATATAACTCTCACACAATTGGGAAGGCCAAACTTGTACCATGCGGGAAGCCCGAATGATGTCAGATTAGCGCTGATCATTGCGAAGTGGCTGAGTAGACCGAATAGACCGAAGAGAACAGCTAAAAGCGATTCGTCTGCGTGGAAAGCAAATGGTGGTTGTAGCTAGCTTAGCTATCCAGAGGCTCATACGAGCCTCTGCGCTTTAATCTAGCCTAAAATGATTAATTCATCATTTGTTAATTACATTGGCCATCCGAACAGGTTGCGCCACTATTGCCAACGATCTTAATTGATTTTGTTAATCCTGCTTCAGACGCTGCTTTTTCAATCGTTTGTTCAAATAAGCTTTGAGGTTGTGCACCTGAAATGCCGTAATTATTATTAATTACAAAGAACGGCACACCGCGAACTCCAATTTGTTGAGCTGCATATATGTCTTGTTCAACTTGATTTTCATAAAGATTTGTGGCCATCATTTGCTCTACATTTTCCATATTCAATCCTAATTCCAATGCAATTTCCTTTAGTACTTGAGGCTGACCAATCGCCTTATTTTCAGTAAAATACGCTTGCATAAGACGCTCATTATACGCGCTGTCTTTTCCTTCCTCTTTTGCAAGCTTCGCTAAGCGATGTGCTAAATTCGTGTTTGCTGCCAGCATGTTATCAAAATGGTATTCAAGTCCCACTTCCGCCGCGCGTGCCGCAACACTAACCGTCATCTTTTTAACTTCTGCTTCACTCATACTGTATTTACGTTCCAACACGGCGTACATTAACTCGTTCGTGTCTGTTGGGGTAGTCGGATCTAATTCAAAGCTTTTATATTCTACTTCAATTTGATCTTCATAGCCCGAGTCTTGGATAGCCTTTTCAAGCTGACGTTTACCGATATAGCAAAATGGACATACATAATCTGACCATACTTCAATTTTCATAAAGTTGAACCACCTTTTGTGCTATACTAAACCAACGAATGTTGCTTTAATATTATTTTATACACAATAAATTTAAGATACAACCAACAATATGAGCGATATGTTGCGATTAGCAAAATGAATCCCATCGCAGTCATTGTAGGAAAGGTGAGCAAAATGAGTGCGAAAGTAGGCAATCTACGTCATACGAGGACAAGAAAATCATTAATTGATGCTTTTATTGAATTAGCAAGTGAAAAGGATTTTGAGAAAATTACTGTACTTGATTTAACGGAACGAGCTTCGGTTAATCGAGCTACTTTTTATGCTCATTTTCAAGACAAGGTTGACCTTATTGACGCGGTTATTAGCGATTCAGCGACATCGATGCTCGAGAAGCGCACAGAAGAGAGGGTGCAATTCAATGTGCAATTCCTACAGCAACTTGTGTTGGCTGTTTGCGACTATCATCAACATTTAAAGGGGCAGTGTAAACGGAGTTATATGAGTATCGCTCCCTTATTAAAGGAAAAAATGTTAGAAGCGTTACAGTTATATCTGACTAAGAGTTTAGCCGACATCTATACGGAGTCGGAGCGTCAGTTATACGTACCTATATATGCAGCTATATTGTATGAAGCGGGACATTTATGGGGAACGGAGCAAGTCGCATATAATAGTCGTGAACTTGCCGAAAGAACAGCTAAATTAATCTTACCCTATTAGAAGGAGGCATCTGGGTAGACATGAAGTCGAAAGTTATTCTTTTTACGATAATGATTAGCTTGCTAGGACTCTTAACTGCTACCCTAACACCTACCAAGACCAAGCTAGAACGCTCGGATGCGAGTAAGCCGTCAATCAACACCACGACATCCAATAAAACGTGGCATGAAGTGAAGCCTTATTTTAGGGAGGTGCCCAAAGCCGAAGCACGCTATGAGGTGTCGAATCTAATCACGATTGATTATCCTTTAGCGAATAGAAGAAGTGAACCTTACGGTGAAAGTACATTGCACCATCAATTTGCGACGGTAGCCCAGTTTACCAAAACACCGTTTTGGCGGGATGATGAAGTTGTCTTTAAAGGGGAGTCCAGAGGGTTCTGGGATACGCCTCCTGCATATGCAAATTACCCCATAACGTTGGCTAGAAGCGACCAATTCGGCATCACTTATTTAGGTTCGTCAGCCCGTTTTCATGTAACGCCGACCCCAGTTCCCACTACGGATGTGACCATTACAGCAGGTGACAAAGAAGTGACTTTAACTTATGCACAAACCAATCGAAATTACTCCGCTTCCTCCTACAGTCAAATACATGCTAAAGCTTACAAAATAACGAGCGTAAATCAAACATCAAGCACAACTGTCCTATACGGGGTTAGTACGATTATGACATCGGTCTCTGATAGCCGATCCGTATACCACTAAGAGCGGAAGGGGTTAGGATGAAAAGGGTATTTTATATAAGTAGTGCCGCATGTATAGGCGCATTATTATTCTTTGCGACCGGAATTTCTCACCGTTCACCGGACACCACGTCAATTCGTCCTCACCACGAACTTACTGTTGATCTGCACAACATAGTCACTCATTCATACTACGAGAATCCCAATTATAGTCTGTTCAGTTCTGTCTCCATGACGAAGGAAAATCCTGATTTGTATACGCTATATTGGACGATAAAAATGATAAACCTTCGGGATAACAAGATGCTTGCTGAGCAGCGTGTACTACTAACCAAGCATCTAAGAGAAATAAACAAGAACGCTACTAACTTTGACTTCAATCAATTGATGATGCTAATGGAGTTAAATAATCAATTTAACATAACGGACAATGTGGACTACGCCTACAACTACCTTGTGCAACGGTATGACAGCAAGGAGGGATTGTTTATGTGGAGTAAACAGGAAGATTCCCTTCAATTGAAAATGGCTGCCACGTACAATGCCATAACATTATGCAAAGCGATCACATGTCAGTTTGATTTTTCAAAAGTGAAGGCCAAGCTAGTTAAGCTACTAGCAACAAAAAAGCTTAGTGACAACGTACATGAAGCTTTCCAGACTGAACTCATTTATCTCAAATTACTTCACGAATTAGAGTACCCATTTAATACGAATGCGAAGTTAAATAGCAATTTAATGGATTGGTTAATGACAATCAACGAGCAAGTAAGTCGACTAGATAACCAACTGCAATCCGTAATCCTATTGTCTTATCTCGATGAAATCAATCATCTATTTGGTACGAACAACCATGCTGACGAAATTGGAAAAATGCTGGAATCGCTTGACCCAAGCGTGATATATAATGGCATGATTATCGAACCGCAAATTTATTATGTATATACGAAGCTCTTACATGGAAGGATGATGGAAATTGACGATGACGCAATCGATACATATATAAAGACACAGATTTCAAGTGATTTTAAACGCAACTCCACCCCCAATATCAACTACGCACATAATTACTATGGAGTTCTTTTAGCAACTGAATACGCCAGAATCCATTTTAATAAACAAAAGATGATGAACTTGCTATCCGATAAATTAACCGATGTTCAATATTTGCAAGACATGTCTATCGAGGAACTCTATTATTTTTATCTTACGAACAAGCAACTTAACAACAACACACACCAAGTAACTCATATGCTAAAAGAACGATTTTTAACCAAGCTCTCCGCATACAACTCGAGCATTCCACGAAATGAAGCGTTTAGAGCTTCCCATTTGCTGTCACTTTCGTACGTGTTTTTTAAAAGCGAACATTTGCTCGACACCGGCTATATTCAAACCGTTAAACCGATCGTGAGTCACTTGTTACATGCAGAGATGATCACCAACTCGGACATTATTTTTGATATTGTAGAATTGAGTAGGTTTATTTCTGCTACAGATGAGAAGACGCTAATGGCACTCGTGAACCATGCTTTGGCTTCTTTGTTTGATTCTCGTAATGGAGGGTTCAAAAAGATAAATGAGGGAACGAACGAGAGTGATGTTGGAACAACGCATAAAATCGTTACGTATTTGTTAAAGCATTATAGCTACCACGATATCAATCAAACATACAAAATTAACGATTTTATAGCCAAAATCTCTAAAATAGGGCGCTTTGTGCTTATGCCATCGCATAACAGCACTGATTTACGTACGATGTATGACGCTATGCAGCTAGCCCATTATGCTGAAAGTCAAAAGGAATGATAGAAAAGGGAAAAGTGCTGGCCGTACCGATAGCTGGTACCTGTGGAATGATAGGCACCAGCTTAGGGGGTGAGAACCGTTTAGACTGTGAACAAGACCATGAGCAAGACCGTGAACAGTGTCTCGAATTACTTCAACAAGGTCAGCGTTACATCGATCGTATTTTGAACAAATGATCGATTCGGACGAGCTTTCAAAATGACGGATAGTCCAATTAGCGATGTGATTAACGCTTGTGCTAAAGCTTTTGTGTCGAGATCGGTCTTGAGCTCACCGGATTGTACACCTCGTTCAATCGTTTCTTGAAAAATGACCGCTAGGTACATTTGATGTTCCCTTGTAAGAACCTCGAATTTCTCATCATGAGGCGCAAGTTCGACCATGGTGTTAATACAAAAGCATCCGCGGCTGCGACTTTCTGCATATTGTTCAGCAACCACATCTTCAAAAAAAGCGCGAAATGCTTCTTTTACCGATGGATAATGTTGAAGCTTGGTTCGTATCTCGGCAGCCCGGGACATCGTGTATGTGCGCAGCGCGGCTTCAAACAATTCTTTCTTGTCTCCAAAGGCTGAGTATATGCTGGGCCGTGTAATTCCCATTCTAGAAGTTAAATCGCTTAATGAGGTTGCCTCATAGCCCTTCTCCCAAAATAGCTGCATAGCGGCATCTAGTACTTTTTCTTCGTCAAATTCGCGAGTTCTTGCCATCATAAATTCCTCTCGTTACGCTTAATTTTCCTCTTTATGTCCTTCTTTATTTTCGTACCAAACAGTACGTTATTATTTTATAATTAGCCGTTTATTTTGTCAAATGAAAGCGAGTAAACTTTGAAGAGTAAAGTTTGATTACGAGGATGCGACGAGTGAGCTCTAAAATTATGATTGACAATAATCGGATCGGCGCGTTATATTTGCTGAGCGAAATAACATACCGATCAGTACGTTATTTTGATCGACAATAAACAGGAATGGAGGCAAGATGCTCAAAATGGAAGAGGTTATACAAAAAGATACAGCCCGTGCCGATCAAAAGGCGAATGTGCCACAGGGGGCGTTGGTTACAACCGACTCCAGTCATAGTTCTGTTATGTCTCGCTATGTGACACTATTGTTTGCGATTGCCTGCGGGATGTCGGTTGCGAATATATACTTCGCACAACCCTTGCTCGATCATTTATCGAGGGAGTTCGGTATTGATCATGCCATCATTGGCATTCTGATTACGATTACGCAGATTTTTTATGGCTTGGGCTTGTTTCTACTCGTGCCGCTTGGTGATTTACTGAACCAGCGCCGCTTGATTATCGGTCAGATGTTACTATCCATGATAGCGCTAGTTATAGTAGGGACTGCCTCCACCAGTACGATTCTATTTGCAGGTATGGCTTTGGTAGGGCTGCTTGCCGTTGTCACACAGACTCTTGTGGCGTTCGCAGCGACAATGGCTGATCCTGCCGAACGAGGTCGTGTCGTAGGTGTCGTAACAAGTGGAATCGTTATCGGCATACTGCTTGCGCGAACCATATCAGGCGTATTAACCGATCTTGCGGGTTGGCGTTCTGTATATCTAGTCTCGGCTGCGGTCCTGTTGCTTATGGTGGGGGCTTTATGGAGAGTGTTGCCTAATGTTGAGCGTAAAATAACATCATTGTCCTACCCTCAGCTACTTAGGTCGGTGTTGATGTTGATTGCACAAGAACGAATATTACGTATCCGCGCTATGTTGGCCCTGCTCATTTTTGCGGCTTTCAACATTTTGTGGACGCCATTAGTCCTACCGCTTAGCGCGCCGCCCATATCATTATCGCACACTGCAATTGGGGCGTTTGGTTTCGTGGGAGTTGTCGGAGCGTTGGCGGCAGCAAGGGCGGGCAAGTTGGCAGATCGCGGATACGGACAGCGAACGACGGGCGTAGCATTATCCTTGTTATTGCTATCATGGTTGTTCATCAGTTATACCGAACAGTCGTTGTTCGCATTGATCGTGGGCATTATTTTGCTAGACTTGGCGGTGCAGGCCGTGCATGTCACGAATCAAAGTATGATCTTCACCTTGCATGCGGAGGCGCGTAGTCGGCTTACTGCGGGGTACATGATGTTCTACTCCATCGGCAGTGCGGCTGGTTCTATTACTTCGACCTACGTATATGCCCATTATGGATGGAGTGGGGTATGTTTGCTCGGGGCATTGGTGAGCGCTTTAGCACTTCTGTTGTGGGCGATGACCAGCCGCGTTACGGCTAATAAGGCTACTACTGCTGCATAACGTCAAATGGTTGATAGAAGATAGTTAATAGCTAATAGCTAATAGCTAATAGCTAATAGCTAATAGTTGATAGTTGGCAAATGTCTCGAATTAAAGATTTATGAAATTGAAGTGATTTGAATAGTAGAGCTGCTGACATAGAAAAATGTTGAAAGAGGAGAGATTGACCGTGGAAATAGGAATTACTTCGTTTGTAGATACAAAGCCGGATGTTCACACTGGTGAAGTGATCAGTCACGCACAGCGATTGCGTGAAGTAGTAGAGGAGATTATTCTTGCCGACCAGGTGGGGCTAGATGTGTTTGGCGTAGGTGAGCATCACCGGGAGGATTATGCGGCCTCTTCACCAGCAGTTGTGCTGGCTGCGGCTGCAACACAGACGAAACGGATTCGGTTGACCAGTGCAGTGACTGTGCTTTCTTCAGCTGATCCTGTGCGCGTGTTTCAGGATTTTGCTACGCTCGACGGCCTTTCAAATGGGCGAGCCGAGATTATGGCGGGTAGGGGTTCTTTTATCGAGTCGTTTCCGTTGTTTGGCTATGATTTGAAAGACTATGAAGAGCTGTTTGAGGAGCATTTGGAATTGCTTCTGAAAATACGAGCGTCTGAAAAAGTAACCTGGGAAGGCGGGCATCGACCAGCAATTAACGATAAGGGCGTATATCCGCGGCCTGTTCAGAATCCTTTACCCGTATGGGTTGGCAGTGGAGGCAATCAGGAATCTGCGATCCGTGCAGGTCTGCTAGGACTGCCGTTGATGTTGGCGATCATTGGTGGAAATCCCCTACATTTCGAACCACTCGTGCAGTTGTATAAGAAAGCGGCAGCACACGCTGGTCATGACGAATCGCAGCTGAAGGTGGGAGCGCATTCGATCGGATTTATCGCAGAGGATACGGAACTAGCGGCTGATACCTTTTTTCCATCTACTCAGTATGGGATGAATAAACTTGGCAAGGAGCGGGGCTGGTCGCATTATAGCCGTGCTAGCTTTGATGCCGCGCGCAGCTTTGATGGTGCGCTGTACGTTGGTGATCCGGAAACGGTTGCTCAGAAGATCATTCATCTTCGTAAACATGTAGGAGTTACACGCTTTATGATGTATGTCCCGTTAAGCACGATGCCGCATCATCAAGTGATGAGAGCTATTGAGTTGCTAGGAACTGAGGTAGCACCTCGGGTTCGTGAAGAAATAGCGAAGTGGGAAGCGGAGACGGAACATGGAGCATAAATCAATGGTGATGAATAAAACTGCACTGGAATCGGATACGAAAGTACATTCAATTATTGGAGGGATTCACATGGATTTTGAAAGTCGAGTATTGCCACAACTAAGGTCGGTATTAGCACAATTTCCTGGTTTTCAATTAGAGGAAAATATAGAGTGGAGCAGGAGCTTGTTATCGAATCCTCCTATTGAGAAGTCGGAGCACGTACATACAACAAGCCGGATGATTCCGGGCGCAGCAGGTGAGATGCTGGTCAAAATTTATGAGCCTGCCCAGCGAACGGGCACGAAGCTTCCGGCCATGTTGTGGATACATGGGGGAGGTTATGTGTTGGGGCACCCCGATATGGATGATGCGTTGTGCGAACGTTTCGTACAGGCAGCGAATTGTATAGTCGTATCGGTCGATTATCGACTTGCGCCTGAGCATCCCTATCCAGCTGCTATCGATGACTGTTATGCCGGCTTGACGTGGATGACGGACGAAGCGGAGTCGCTGGGCATCGATGTGGGACGGATCGCGATTGCTGGTGCAAGCGGGGGCGGCGGACTGACCGCAGCGCTTGCTTTAATGGCTCGCGACAAAGGTGGGCCAGCGCTTATCTTCCAAATGCCGCTGTATCCGATGATCGATAATCGCAATGTGACGGCATCGAGCCATGAGATTACGGCTCAGAATGCAACGTGGAACCGGACGAACAATGTGGAGGCATGGCGGATGTACTTAGGCAAGCATAGCGACGACAGCGTGATTTCCCCCTATGCGGTGCCGGCGAGAGCGGATAGCTTGGCGGGGTTGCCGCCGACGTATACGTGTGTGGGCCAGCTCGATCTGTTTCGAGATGAAACGATCGAATATGTAACGCGCCTTGCACAGGCGGGCGTAGATGTCGAATTCCACCTGTATCCTGGCTGCTTCCACGTCTTTGAGGTGTTCGTTCCGCAAGCGGAAGTGAGCCAGCGCGCTAGCCAAAGCTATATCGATGCGATGGCGAGAGCGCTTAATCCATAACATAAATACAGGAGCTGTCTCCAAAGGTCTGAAATTATCTGGGAGATAGCTGCTTTTTTAATGTTGTTCGATTAGAGATTACTAGTTAAACGGATTTATGGCACAGACACGGTATCCGTTTCTCCATTTCAGAAATTAGCATTTCCTAAGAAAACGTACAACCTGTTGTATGCTAATAGTGTGTAATCAGATTTTATGTCATGAAGAACGGCAACGGTTAGGCTCGAAAGGAGTGAAAAATAGTGACAAATCATAATCATTCCCCTTCCTCGCAGCATCCTCTCACGCCAGATCCTACGCTCATGCGTTTAAATGTGTTCGTAGGCAAATGGAATACAGAAGGACTTATTAAGGAAGGGCCGTCTGGGGCTACAGTAAGATTGAAGGCAACCGATACTTACGAATGGTTACCGGGTGGCTTTTTTCTTATTCACCACGTCGATGGTTATATGGGGGACGCTGAGGTTAAAGCCATCGAGATCATCGGCTATGATGCTTCTAGCCAGACCTACACAACGCACTCTTTTGACAACCAAGGAATCAACAACACCTATCAAGCGAATTTGCTCGACGCCGTATGGTCAATCGTAGGAAAAACGGAACGTTTTACGGGTATGTTTAGTGATGACGGAACTACTTTAACGGGCAGCTGGGAGCGCTTAAGCGAGAATTCGAACTGGGTACCTTGGATGGATATCAAATTGACCAAGGTTATCGAGAGTGATCATGCAGGCGTCATATGGGACTAATGTAACAAAGGAATTCGTTGAGAATTCAATAAGAAAGGACCTCAATAAATAGGAGAGGTCCTTTTTTCGTCTTCAATGTAGCTAAGCGGCTTTTTCATGTACTTATGACTAAAGAGAACTAAAGAGAGCTAAGGCTTGCCAACCATGCCGTAAAAAAGCAGTGTAGTCAGGTCTTGCAACAACGTTGGGTTCGTCCGCGAGTAGAATTCAGGCTTAGTGGCAGCTTCTTTAAACATGGAAATGTACAGCATAATCGATTCTGTAGATAGATTGTTGTTGAGCGCGCCTTCTTGTCTCCCTTGCTCAATTAGCTTGTGCAATAAAGGGACTACCCGTTGGTAGTATAGCTCCATATAATATTGCTGCAATGGTTCATATTGTGTCAAAACCACTTCTAAAAATGACATACTGAACATTTTGGCAGCTTCGTTGCGCTGAAAGATAAGCGTTTCTATTTTAGTGGAAAAAGGGCTGTCCTCATCCACTAATTGTACAAATTGCACCATTTCTTGTTCAGCATAATGAATAAAAGATTGAATGAATAGCTCGTCTTTACTCCCAAAATAGTTATAAACGGTGACGGGAGAGACGTTAGCTTTTTTTGCAATTTGAGCCATACTAACCTTTTCTACACCATGCTCTGTAAAAAGGGAAAAGGCAACTGTACGGATAGTCGCTTTTTTACGCTCCGTTCTGCGCTGATAGCCGTCTAATTCGGTATTCATATTCGTGTTTGTATCCGTATCGTCCAAGTTTGAACTCATCTATTATCCACCTTTTCCCACAATCTATATAAAAAATATACTAAACATTTTGAAATCAAACAATGAATGTTGTACAAAATGTTGTTGAAATAGGGATTCTTATTCCTTATAATGGAATCAAGATTTATGTTTTGAATAATATTAATTCATTTTATTCATTTCATTGAAGGGTAAGGTGTAATCATTATGCCTGATCAAAAAAATAGTACCAATACGACCAACACCAGCGCCAGCACCTACACGAACACCAACACGAGCACCAACACCAACGCGAACACCAGCACTTCATCCAATCCCTCAACTAGATTCGCAGCACGTTCGATGACGAATTCCACAGCTAACGCAGTAATACCAGGACCGCGTGGGTGGCCGCTCTTAGGATGGAGAGGCAACACACTCCGATTTTTTCGCCAGCCTTTTTCGTATTCCCAACACCTGTACCATACGTATGGTGAGATCGTATCGCTAGCACGAGGAAGTACGGCATCTCTCTTTGCTTTCGGGCCTGAAATGAACAATCAAATCTTTACGAACCCTGCACTGTATGAAGTCCGTCCCAATAAATTGTTTCGCGTGCCTCCAAACACACCATTAGGGAAAATAACGCGCAATAACTTACTTATGATGAATGGGGAAAAACATAAGCAGCAGCGGCGACTTATGCAACCTGCTTTTCATCGGCAGCAAATACAAAAATACGCGGAGGACATGGTGTCATTAACCGAGTCCATGCTGCACAGGTGGCAAGGGAAAGCTCACATCGATTTAAGGGACGAAATGAAGCAGTTGACCCAGCACATTGCGGTGAAGACGTTGTTCGGTCTGCATGAAGTCGGGGAGCTGAATCGTATTTCGGAGCTACTTGAACGCATGCAAAATTCTTTATTCCTGTCTGCGATCATTCCCTTCAACTTGCCGGGTATGCCGATCAAGGGCGCCAATCGTGCGGCGGGTGAAATTGACGCGTACTTGCAAGCATTAATTACGCGTAAGCGAGGCGAGCTTGAAGCGATGGATGTATTGGCTTCGTTAGTAAGGACGCACGACGAGGACGGCTACCAGTTGAGCGATGATGAGCTGATCGGTCATGCGTTTACGTTATTCGTTGCCGGACATGAAACGACGGCTAACGCCTTAACGTGGTCGGTCTTTCTGCTCAGCCAGCACCCGACCAAATTGGCCGCTGTGCTCGACGAGCTGGACAGCGTGCTCGGCGGCGCGGCGCCAACTTTGGAACAGCTTCCACGGCTGAAGCAGCTGGACTATGCCATTAAGGAGAGTTTACGTTTAATGCCGCCAGCTATCGTCGGCACACGTGTTGCCGCCGAAGCTTGTGAATTAGGCGGCTATGCGATTGCCCCAGGCTCAAGTATTATGTTTAGCTCGTTTATTACTCATCGTATCTCCGAACTATATGAAGACCCACACACCTTTAAGCCAGAACGATGGTCATCCATGACGCCCACACCTTATGAATATCTTCCGTTTAGTGCTGGCCCGCATATGTGTATAGGTGCTGGCTTTGCCTCACAAGAAATCAAGCTTGTACTCGCAATGTTGTTGCAGCGTTATCGCTTTGGTATTGATCCGAATTCGAACATTTCAACGGATGTGACGATGCGGCCTGTGCGCGGTATGCCGATGCAGTTGCTCCCAGTCGATCACAAACTGAACTATGTACAGGTAAAAGGGAATATTAATCAGCTGATAAAATTTAATGGTGGTTAAATAGAAGAAATCCCGATTAGCTTCGAGTAACAAGGTGCTAATCGGGATTTTTCGTTCATACGCATATTTAATGAAAGAGTTAGAAACCTTAAATTGGAAGTGTTTTTTTCAGAAATTTATGTTAATATCATTTTTGTACTCAATTGAAGTACATATGTGCACTGTGAAGAGACAAATAAGTGATTTTTCCATGAAAACAACAAGTAAGGAGATACAGTTATGAAACGAATTGGACTTTTTATGCGCATCGTGATCGCCATTGCGCTCGGAATTGGCCTTGGGCTGATTACACCGGACTGGTTTGTCCGTATTTTTGCTACATTTAATAATGTGTTTGGAGAATTTTTGAGCTTTATCATTCCGCTTATTATTGTAGGATTTATTATTCCAGGTATTGGGGAACTAGGTCGTGGGGCGGGCAAGCTCGTCGGTTTAACGGCTGGTATTGTGTACGCTTCGACTATTATTGCAGGTTTCCTAGCCTATGCAGTCGCGTACTTTACGTTCCCGATGTTCCTCAGCGCTACAGCTTCTGGTCATGCTGCGCAGAACCCGGGGCAGAAGTTGCTGGAAAGTTATTTCGAAATAGGGATGCCGCCGGTGTTCGACATTATGACAGCTTTGCTGCTAGCCTTTATGATCGGAATCGGGATTACGGTTGTACAGGCAGACGGATTAATGAAAGTTTCACTTGAACTAAAAGATATCGTGAGTAAAGTTATTTCTACGATTATCGTGCCGTTGCTGCCTATCCATATTGCGGGTATTTTTATGAATATGACGCAAGCGGGCGAGGTCGCCATGATTTTACAAGTGTTTATTAAGGTGTTCGCGATTATTTTGGTGCTGCATTTTGTCATTCTTGTCCTGCAATATTCTGTTGCTGGCGCACTAAATAAGCGCAATCCGTTCAGCATGCTGCGGATGATGCTGCCCGCTTACTTTACAGCGTTAGGTACGCAATCTTCAGCGGCAACGATACCCGTAACATTGAAGCAGGTTAAGCAATTAGGCACGGATGAAGAAGTCGCTGACTTTGTCGTTCCACTGTGCGCAACGATTCATATTACAGGGTCGACGATTACGCTGACGTCGGTGTCAGCAGCCATCTTGCTGCTGAATGGACAAGTCCTTTCGCTGGAAGTGATGCTGCCGTTTATTTTGATGCTAGGCATCACGATGATTGCTGCGCCGAGTGTTCCAGGCGGTGGAGTTATGGCCGCACTTGGTCTATTCACATCGATGCTCGGCTTTGACGAAGCGATGGTCAGCTTGGCGATTGCGTTGTATATCGCGCAAGACAGCTTCGGCACAGCGACGAATGTAACCGGAGACGGTGCAATCGCGCAAATTATTCACTATTTTAAGAAGAAGAGTAAGGTCACTGCTAAGCACAAAGCAGCTTCATAAAGCAGACTTACCGCTACAGGTTGAGAGCCAGGCGATGCATGATGCATTGCTTGGCTTTTTTTGTTGCCCATGTCGGAACTGGAACTGGCGAAAAGAGCAGCAGGCATGTGCCCACCATGCATAAAGCAGCTTCATAAGAACTACAAGTTGGCATCCAGATTCGACGCATACTTCGTCGCATCGGGCTTTATTTTATGGATAAATGAACCATTCAATAGGGAAATATAGTAAAATAGAGTTATAGTTTTATCTGTTTTCTATCACTTTTAGGGAGGAAGTAGCTTATGCAACAACATGTTTGTACGACATGCGGGGTGCAATACTCTTCAACTTTAGAACCCCCAACGAGATGTGCTATATGTGATGAGGAACGGCAGTTTATTCATTCAGAAGGTCAAGTGTGGACAACATTAGAACAGCTGCGTGATAGCAGTAAGTATTCGAATGAGATTGTCAATCTGGAGGCGGGGTTGTATCGAATGACGACGAAGCCGGAATTTGCCATTGGTCAATCGGCATTCGTCATTCAGAACGACGGTTTTAACCTTCTTTGGGATTGTATTACCTATTTCGATGAGCACACATTAGCAGAATTGAGACAGCTTGGTGGTATTCAAGCGATTGCACTTTCTCATCCACACTATTATTCAACTCAGGTCGAATGGGCGGAAGCGCTCGATGTTCCGATTTATATTCATATGGATGATCACAAATGGGTGATGAAACCAAGTGAACGTATTCAATTTTGGTCAGGAGAGACGCTTGAGCTGGCACCTGGCTTGACTCTGCACCGACTTGGTGGTCACTTTAAAGGTGGAACCGTCGCACATTGGGCAAATGGAAATGCTGGAAAAGGGGTACTCTTTACTGGTGATATTATTCAGGTGGTCGCAGATCAGGACTGGGTAAGCTTTATGTACAGCTATCCGAATCTTATTCCACTGCCCGCGAATAAAGTGGCGGAAATAGCTGCCAAGGTAAAGGCGCTGCCATTTGATCGCCTTTATAATGCCTTTCAGCGTGCTGTACAGCAACACGCGAATGAATCGGTACAAAAGTCGGCAGATCGATACATTGCCGCACTTGAAGGTCGCTTGTTTGTTACATAATCTCATATAAAATCCGACGTAGCGCTGCAACATTTGGGCTATAGCCGAAGTGTTGAACGGTATTTATTCATTCATATAAGACAACAAATGACATCCAATTTTTTTAGATTGCCGAGGCGGCGAAAAAAGAAAAAGGTGGATGTGCCCATCATGCATAAAGCAGCTTCATAGCCATTTTAAGTAGAAATCCAGGTAGGATGCACGTTGCATCGTATCTGGATTTATTTATATTAATAAATTGACCGACGGTGAGAAAAATATGGTAAAATGAAAATGTGGTACTATTTTACTTCTATCATAGCTTAGGGAGGAATTGCTTATGCAACGAAATGTGTGTATGACTTGCGGTATCCAATATGCTTCAACTACAGAACCGCCAACGAGATGTGTCATCTGTGATGAAGAACGGCAATATATTCCTGCAAGAGGTCAAGCATGGACAACGTTAGAGGAGATGCGTGATAGCAACCGTTATTCGAATGAGATTGTCAATGTGGAGGCTGGGTTGTATCGAATGACGACGAAGCCGGGATTTGGCATTGGTCAATCGGCATTTATTATTCAACACGATGGTTTTAACCTTATGTGGGATTGTGTTACCTATTTCGATGAGCACACATTAGCAGAGTTGAGACAGCTTGGTGGTATTCAAGCGATTGCGCTTTCTCATCCGCATTTTTATTCCACGCAGGTCGAGTGGGCAGAGGCACTTCAAGTTCCGATCTATATACATATTGATGATCAAAGATGGGTGAACCGACCGAGTGAACGTATTCAATTTTGGTCAGGTGAAACATTAGAGTTAGCACCGGGTTTGACGATTCACCGCCTTGGAGGTCACTTTAAAGGGGGATCCGTCGCTCATTGGGCAACGGGCAACGCTGGTAAAGGTGTGCTCCTCACGGGTGATATTATTCATGTCGTTGCGGATCAGAACTGGGTGAGCTTTATGTACAGCTATCCGAATCTCATTCCACTTCCCGCAAGTAAAGTGGCGGAAATAGCGGGTAAAGTGAAGGCGCTGCCATTTGATCGCCTTTATAATGCTTTCCAACTTGTTGTGAAGCACAACGCGAATGAAGCGGTGCAAAAGTCGGCAGACAGATACATTGCCGCGCTTGAAGGTCGTCTTTTCGATACATAATTACGATTTGATTACGATTGCTATCGACTAGAGCCTTGGAACGCCAAGGCTCTAGCTAGGTTGTACCCTTTTACTCGCAGTGTATGAATTACCTCGAACTTGACTCTACATTTCCAAGCCGTTTTACTTTGTTCCAGTTATGTTTATTTTTTTGCGTGAAATAGGAGATCGTTCCGTACGTATAGTAATAGACGTCAAGCAATCGATAAGTAGGAATTTCAATGATCGAAAATAGGGATACCTTCATATAATCAGAAAAACTTAGCCTGTATCCGTGCTGTGCCGCTGCATAGAATCCGACGTAGCGCTGCAACAATTGCGCTAAAGCCAGAATGATAAGCAGGCTAATTGTGAGTTCGTTGATCCCCTGGGACAGGAAAATAAATGGAAGCAGTAGGATCATGATTTTACCTGAAATACCAAGTACGACGAACTCCCACAACATAAACAGTGAGTACTTTACCCCGAGTTGTTTAAAGAAGGCTGCTTTATACATGTTCAGGCAATCAATTAATCCCTTTTGCCAACGAATACGTTGCTTTGTTAAATCGCTAAAGTTCTCAGGTACTTCTGTAAAGCAGACGGCTTCAGGTAGAAACACGAGTTTAGCTTGTTTATATTTTTCATGAATTATTTGTTGAATATGAACGGTCACTTCCATATCTTCGCCAAGCGATTTCTTGTAGCCATTTATCTCATAGACGAGTTCCCGCTTAAAAGCACCAAAGGCTCCAGACACGACGGTAAGCAGATTGAAGCGGGATTGGGTTACTTTTTTTACATAAAAGGCAGTTACATAATCGGCTACTTGATATTTTAATAGGCCCTTACCTTTAAATGTTGGCTTGCCATCAGCGTCATACATTTGCCCGACGTGGATCATGCCACCTGCGGCAATGATGTGACGATCATGGAAGCAGGTATTTATGTGGTGTAGGGCTTGACGCTCTAAGATACTATCCGCATCTAGTGTGATCAGGATGTCGCCAGTGGCATAGTCAGCGCCAGCATTAAGGGAATCGGCTTTGCCACCGTTATATTTATCAATCACAATAAAGTTCGGATATAAACTCGAACGGTAAACGCGCTTCACATGCTCGAAAGCCAGCATGCCAGAGGGTTGTTTATCTGTAACATAAAGTTCTAACTTTTGGTGAAGCAGGGGGAGAGTATCGTCTGTAGAACCATCGTTGATAATAATCACTTCGTAGCGTTCATAGTGAAGATTTAACATGCCTTTGATACAATTCGAGATCACCTTTTCTTCATTATAGGCGGGTATCAGCACGCTCATCGAAATTTGATCCAAGCTTTTATCTAATGATTGCGTTAACGCCGCTTTGTTGGCTCGTCTTGTTGTCCATGCATGGAAAAAGGTCGTCACGATGTAAAAGCCTTGAATGAGTAAAAACGAAACAAATAGAAGTACACCAATAATTAATACCGCATTCATAGATAATTCTCCTCTCTAAATCGGAAACTCTATTTATAGGATGGTATGATCGTATTCATTTAGATGCAGGTCATCTATGTGTTTAACACCCTCTTTCATGAATTATAAACTTATCATAAAATTATGTAATACAATATTTTACTTTAGAAAATGAAACTTAACCCATCATAGTCGAATGGTCATATTTGCACAAGTTAGGAAAGCGCTTTAATTAGGCTGGAAAATTGATTTTATGCAATCTTTAGCTTTCATTGGGTACAAGGGAACAGAGGGAAGATGAGCAGAGGTGCAGAGGAATGGAGTCGCTGAATCATTGTGTTATTCCATTGCTCAAGGTCGAATGGGCGTATAATATGGGGAATGGTTATGTTTTTCTAAATAAAGAAAGGGGCTTCACGCTAAGTAAGCGCAGATAGGATCGTGATGCTCGCGGAGTTGGAGCGATTGTGCGAGAAGATAGTGACGGTTTTTTGAATATGTATTCGTCGGGGAGACAGTATCTATGCTAAAAGAACGGTTGTTACAGCAGCCAAGCACCTATGAAGCTGAAGTGAAGTCCTATATCATGAATTACGGTGCAAAGCGTATCACAGGAATTATTTATTATCCAGGGAAAGAATATGAAGCTTTGATGTACATATATAGAAGTGATAAATCCCAGTATGGCGACCCGTTAGAGGCATTTGCTTCACTATGGACGAATGCACTTGTTGATACGGAGGAGTGGCATTCTTATTTCGAGCCGACGCTTGAATTTGGGCATGACATTTTTGAAAACTTTTTTAAAAAGGACGTTCGTACGTATACGTATAATGATTCCACGGTTGAAGACATGCGAGAATATATTTGTTATCGGTTGAAAAGAATGAAGGAGCTTGTACAGAAGTGTCGTAAGCGAGAACCGTTGGAAATTGATGATCCTATTTGTTATCCGACTGTGCGTGGCATATATGTGAATACTGTATTGGTCGATGAGACTAAATTTGAGCTTGTATTGCCGGCGCAGATTCTTGCAGGAGTAGAATTGAGTTATGATGCGAGCTGGGCGGGGTATAAGACATTGTTTTTAGAAACGGAAGCGGAATATATCTTTTTTACGGAGTAACCGAATGGGATGAGTTTAAGTAGATGGACTCGTTGTTAAAAAGTGAAATATTTGAAGCCCCTGACAACAGCATTGTCAGGGGCTTCGTCTATCCAATCATTTATTCTATAACTTGAGCCAACTCCGTGAAGATGACGCCCAGTGCAAAGGCCCCGGCGTCTGGGTAGCCCAAACTTCTTTCTCCAACCGTACCTGCTCGACCCATTCTTGCAACAATGGATTCCGTGTACTTCGCACCTTGTACCGCAGCTTCCGCAGCTTTAGCAGCTGCTGTCTTCACATCGTCTCCTGCTTTGGCACTTTGCTCCCATGCATCGGAGAACGGAGCAAGCGCATCAATCAACGTCTTATCACCAACTACAGCGCCTCTTCCAAAAGAGCGCTCTCCTGTGTCTTGAATACCTTTGACGACGGCCTGCATCATGCCGGCAAATTCGGTGACGCTCAGTTCGGTTTTGTCCCCAGCATATTTACTTGCCGCACGGAATGCCGATCCCCAGATTGGACCGGAAGCTCCACCACAGTGTTCCATAATGATCAGGGAACACTCATTTAGGAACTCACCTATACTATTCGCATGATGCTCCGTGATTTCGTGCCATTCTTGCTTCAATTGCTTGAAGCCTTTTGCTACGCTCATGCCAAAGTCGCCATCGCCTGCATGTGAGTCCAGTTCGCAGAAAGGCACTTCATTTTCAATAATAATCTCACTCATCTTATCGAGCAGATACATCAAATTGGGCAGCGTAAACGTATTATGCTCGATCTTTGCATATTTCTGATCCGTTTCGCAGCGATACGATACGCTTTGAGAATCCTGTTCCTCAAATGATGTCTCTTCATCAACATGCAGCGGGCGGAATGATCCCGTGATCTGAAGAGCAGGTGTATCACAGCTTGCCTCCAAATAATGCTTCAACTCATCGTCTAACTGAATAACCGACACAGAAGCTCCAGCCATGTCAATGCTCGTCATATAGTTGCCGACGAATACTTTAAAAATGGATACACCACTGCTGCGCTTCACTTCACGAACGACAGCGTTAGCAAGCAAATACAATTCTTGCAGCGGTGTTCCGCCGAACCCGTTTATAAGCAGGGCGATTTCTTGCTTCGAACTATCGGTTATGTTTAAGTCGCGGAACAAATCCGTGACCATTTTGTTCGCCAGCTCGTTGGCGGACGTCATTTTTTCTCGGCGAATTCCAGGCTCGCCATGAATGCCTACGCCATATTCAATTTCATCGTCATTCAGTTCGAACGTTGGCGTTCCTTTGGCTGGAACCGTACAGGAAGTGAGTGCAAAGCCAATGCTTCGTGTGTTATTGATTGCTTTCTCAGCGATTTCCTTGACTTCGCTTAATTCTTTTCCTTCTTCTGCGGCAGCACCGGCAATCTTATGCACCAAGACGGTACCAGCAACGCCTCTTCTTCCAACCGTGTACAGGCTGTCCTCGACAGCAATATCGTCATCGACTTTTACATAATCCACAAGCACGCCATCTTCGCTTGCAAGATGTGCGGCATTTTTAAAGTTCATAATATCGCCGCTGTAATTTTTGATAATCAATAACGTTCCTTTTTTACTAGCGGATGCTTTAATCGCCTGATAAATTTGAATTTGGGAGGGGGAAGCAAACACGTCTCCGCACACCGCAACATCCAACATCCCTTTTCCGACAAATCCAGCATGTGCAGGCTCATGCCCACTTCCGCCGCCGCTAATAAGCGTTACTTTGTTAGGGTTCATTTCTTTTTTATGTACAATTTTATATTTACTATTAAAATCCAATTCGGGATGTGCGAGCACGAGTCCGTTACACATTTCTCTGACGAGTGTTTCTGGCTTATTTATTACTTTTTTCATAAATAATCACCCTTTTCTTTTTACTTCTGTCAATTTTAATCTGCTCTTCTAAGGACTATTTAAGTATACAGGAATTTTAAGCGATATTCAGTAACGGGGTTCGGGGGTACACCGGGTAGAGTAGGTAACTCATAAATTGACTTTACAAACCGTTCATAACTACGTAACTTTATGTGAGGGGTTAACTCTAAAAAATGAGAAGCAATACCGTCAACTTATTTCTGTAAAGGACAGATAGGGATTGATAGAAGGGTGAGAATATGGGCTGGTAAAAGTGTCAGCAGGCACAAATGATTTGGTTGTGTCCAAGCTTGTATGTCGGGTGTATCTTTCTAGTGCTTGGTGTTATTCAAGCCTTCTCTGATTGAGGGAAAAGCAGAGGTACGGACTCAACAAAAATAATCCATTGAAGTGAAGGATGTCAAAACATATGAAAAGGTTTATCATTTCAACCATTGTATTTATAGCGCTAGTTACGAGTATGCTGTTTACGGATGATGTGGTGTGGTCGGCCCCTAATAACGGAAAAAATGTGTACAAAGCGAGCGCTGATTATAGTACGAAACAAGGGGATAACAATTGGTACTATCAAGAATGGAACGGAACGACATTTACGGATTTAAAATGGAATGAATCCGAAAAATTGTGGCGAGGAAACGGGCCTTTTCCATTTATTGAAACTAATTTATATCATCCTTCCACCAACGATATTGTTCGCAAATGGGTTGCTCCGAAATCAGGAATGGTACGGATAAGCGGCATAGTTAAGAAAAGTAACACGTCATGTGGTGACGGTGTCAAAGTTATGATACGTAAAAACAATAAAATTGTGTGGTCCACGGATCTTGAATACAATGACCTAACAGGTGTGTCAGCAGACCATGTAACACATATCGCTAAAGGTGACTCCTTTTATTTCATGGTGAATCAAAAAGCTGACGCGTATTGTGACGGAACGTTCTGGGACCCAACGATTACTTATGAAGAAAAGAAACTGATGAAGTATAAAGCTTCAGAAGGATTTAGTTCGATTCAAGGACAGAACAATTGGTACTACGAGGAGCGGGAAGGGGACAAGTTCTTTCCTTTGACTTGGGTGAAAGGAGAAGTCTTGTGGAGAGGTCTAACAGAGTTCTCAATGATTGGACATCACTGGCAGCATCCTGATACAAGAGACACGGTACGGACATGGTCAGCTCCAACCTCAGGCGTCGTGAAAATTACAGGACGGCTAGGCAAGAACAGCGCAGTATGCGGCAATGGAGTTGTTGCAACACTCTACAAAAATAATTACGCGGTGTGGTCGACGCCTCTCCTGTATAATGATCAGACGGGTTATCAGTTGGAGCATGATTTGACGGTTCGTGCCGATGATAGATTGCGATTTATGGTTTCCCAGCTTGACAAAGATAAGGATTGTGATGGTACGACATGGGACCCAGTCATTACATATTTAGATCCTCAGCTTAAGCTGACATATTCATCTATAGCTGGATTCGGCTCTGCGCAAGGGCAATCGAATTGGTACTATCAAGAAGGGAATGGCCAGACGTATACGGATATGAAATTTGATCCGAAAGAACAGGCATGGAAGGGGAGCCGCCCATACTCTATCCTTACATCTACAATGTATCATCCAGACCCTTCCGAAGCAGTCCGGAAATGGGTTGCTCCGAAGTCGGGAACTGTTCGCTTAACAGGGCGTGCTTTTAAGGACAACATCGGTTGTGGTAACGGTATACAAGCCATTATTTATAAAGGAAAGAACAGGATATGGGAGCCAACGCTAGCATTTAATGATAATAAAGGGGTTATGCTTAATGTGAATACGCCAGTAGCGGAGGGAGAGTCATTGCATTTTGTTGTAAATGCTATTGGAGCAGATAACGGATGTGACAGCACGTTCTGGGAAACGGAAATTGAGTATGTTTTATCATCAAAAACTTCAGGTTATTCCTATGATGCAGCTAATCGGCTCGAGTCAATTACGCTCCCGAATGGTCAGATCATTAATTTGTATTATGATGAAAACGGGAACTTGGTCCGGAGTGAGAAAGGCTGAGTATGTGGTTACAGTAAGCGAGGAGATCGGTACTCAGTAAATTTCGAGTGCCGATCTCCTCATTTTCAGGTTAATCAGTTGATGATGTCGTATTTACGGTACATCTCTTATTCATTTGCACGAATGGTTCTCAATACATTTCCATTAGGGTCATACTCATAATATTTTTGTTTGCCATCTGCTTGAATCCATTGAATTAATCGTCCATTCTTGTCATAAACATACTCGTCTACGAGTCTAGCTTGACTAATTTTTATATTTCTTAATTTAACAGCGCTGTCCCCATACCAGAACACTTTAAATTCTAGCGGCTGTCCTGCGTCTGCATTGTTTTGAAACTGAAGATCAAAATTTTGAAAATGATTTCTCGCCATGAACTGCTGACTATTGATAGTTTTAGAAGCTAGAATTTCGCCCGTTCCAGAATTATAAACCTCTAATCGCAAGAGGTTACCCTTTTTAACGTTGCTACCTTCCAGCATCATTGACCAGGTTACTGTCCAAGTTCCCTTACTCAAATTTTTCTCATATGGACCATAACTCATATATCCTGGTATTTTGTCCTGAATAGGATCAACGGACCAAACACCTTCAATGTTTTTACCTATTTGATGACTTATTGCTGGATCAAACATATTCCACACTTCACCAAACAAGCTTGGCGAGATGTATTTGATTTGAACATCTTTTAATTTGATATAAGCGTTACCGTACCAATATGTGCGAAACTCTAGTCTGTGACTGGTGTTAGTATGGTTAAATCTCAGCTTTAAATTTTTGAATTGTTGGGAATCAAGTTGTTGCCTATGAATTTCGCGAAATGCTAAGATCTCACCAGTCTCATAATCATATACTTCTAGCCTAGCTACTTTTTCATTATCTGCAACGTTATTGTCGATGAGAAGAGGCCAGCTAACTTCCCATGTGCCGACAGGTAAATCTCTGGCATAAGGACCAAAGTTCAAATGACCTTCTTTGTCTTGTTGAGTGTTTGCTGCCCAGCCATCTCCATCCACTCTCCCGGTATTATGCCCAATCGTAGAATCATTCATCTTCCAACTTTTTTGATAATTTATCTTTACCGTTTTCATTGTAGAAATATTCTTTACAGTTATTTTAGCATTGCCATACCAATATACCCTGAATTCCAAGCGGTGGCTGGGTGTTAGATTAGTAAACTTTAAGTCAAAGTATTGGGTGGTATTGGGTTGGGAAAATTGCTTTCGGCTTATTTCACGAGAGGCTAGAATTTTACCAGTCTCATAATCATACACCTCTAGTCGAGCCACTTTTGCATTATCTGCTGTATGATTGTCTATCATTAACGACCAGCTTGTCTCCCATGTTCCTGTTGCAAGATCTCTTACATAAGGACCATAATTCAAGTGACCTTCTTTATCTTGTTGTGGAGTTGCTGACCAGTTAGCGCCATCTTTTCTTCCCGTATTATGACCAATCCCATCATCTGTCATGTTCCATGTTTTCAACGTATCTACCTTCGTGATTTGATTGGCTGTGATATGCTTTAATTGTAAATTTACTTCGCCATACCAAAACACTCTGAATTCCAAGCGTTGATTCTGTCTACTTCTTTTAAATTTCAGATAGAAATCTTGATAGGTATTGCTAAGTGTAAACTGATTTCTCTCTATCTCTTGAAACGCTAACATTTCTAATGTATCCGGATCAAATACTTCTAGTCGAGCTACTTTTTTGTTGTCAATCTGATTGGTATCTACTTTTAATGACCATGTAGTAACCCATTCTCCTAAATTTAGATTATTTACATAAGGCCCGTAGCTCAGGAAGCCAGGTTTATCATTTTTGATAGTCGCTGACCATCCATCGCCCTCCGCTCGACCTGTTTGATGCCCAATGCTTGGATCCAGCATCTCCCATTTTTTAAAGTGTTCACTACTTGAACTTATTTCAGTGTAGTTCAGCTTCTGCTCAGATTGCTTACTGGCTTCAGCTTTGTGATGTAACACGAAGAACATAATAAACATAAAACAAATTAAGAGTGTTTTTTTTCTTGCCGTATAGTAGAAAGTCATATTTTTACCCCTTTTTAATGAAATAACCTTTTATAGATTAATCATTAAGTGGGAATTTGTCATGGATAATATTGTGATTAAGCTAAAACAGACAGTATGAATAATATTTATATGGATTTAATTATATATTGCAGGGGAAATGTAATAAAAATACATGGACATGTAGCCAACAAAAAAATATGATTCTATAGGGTCTAATAGTTAACAATATTAAATAAATAAACTAGAGGTGAACGTAAGCTGCAAGTACATTAGAAAGTCGGTTTCCATATGATTACGCAACACAGCTTACTTTAAAGGGAGAGAAAAATGAAAAAGTACATATCTGTCATTCTCGCGTTCATGATGGTGTTTACAAGCTTGCCACTAGCTTCGGCACAGCCACTATGGTCGGAGGATAACTCCACGTCAACGCCACGCTCGGTAACCGAGGCGGTTTACGATTCACAGCCAGCAGACTTAAAGCCGGAAGACATCATTACGATATCTTCGGTAGCAAATCAATTCAATGTAACAGGTGATTGGGTTTACGAAGAAATCAAAAAAGGGTATCGACTGCATCATATATACGAAGGTTTGCAGGAGAAGCAAAAAGGCGGCTCCTATGAGCAATATATGAAGCAATTATATCCAAATGTTATACAAAAACCGCTGGATGAACGGAATACAGGTGTTACATCTAGCGTGTATGGAGATTTGAATAAAGATGCTAGCGTCGAAGGAAATAGCAGCGTCACAAATGCTGTTTATCCGGTAACGAATAGCCGCAAAAAGCGTTCTGCATCTGGTGAATACGATAATATTGCACTTAAGCAGAAGCAGCTGAAATTCGATCATGCACCGTTCTCGATAGGTGATGTGAATGAACAGATTTCAACGGTCGACGGCTCGCTTCAGATTCAAAACACCGATCTCATTCTTCCAGGTCCTAATGGATTAGACTTTGAACTTCGCCGTGTCTATGACAGCTCCCGCGGTAAAGATGATACGTTTTACGACTGGTCGGAATATAAGCAGTCTACAAAGAGAACAGAAGAGGATTATCGTACTTCGTTAGGAAAAGGGTGGATGTGGGATATCCCTTACTTTAAAGAAGACGGGGATCAAAAGTTTATATACATACCCGGAAAAGGGACATTTGGAATAGCGGATAACTATGAAATATTAGGGTATCCATTCGGCGATTTAAGCTTTGGTCCAAGTTATGGAGAACCAGAAGGTACCGTGTTTGCTCTTACTGATGCGACCAAAGGATTAAGATATACCTTTAGTGCAGATGGATTTTTGAAGCAAATTAATGATAAACACGGAAACTTTACTGAATTTGTCTATGATGGATACAAGTTATTTATGGTTGCTACTTTCTCCAACCAAGATGTAGCCAGACAACAATACAATGTACTATTTATTAAAGATTATGATGACTATACGCTTGCGACTGCTTCATACAAAGACCCTGCAACGAATACATATCAAGAGCGAAAAGTTAAATATGTAAAAAATAAGATTAATATTAACGGTCGAGAGCATAACATTTTGAAAGAAGTCATTGATCCGGTCGGCCGCTCTACTAAATATTATTATGATGTAAGAAACACGATGTTCTTCAATATTTTGAAAGGATATGATATATTTACAGATTTTTCTGATAGAATGATGTATTGGGGTAAGAATACATGGGTAACGTTGGGTATGATCGAACATCCAACAAAAGCACAGACAAAGTTTGAAACGTCTGAAGTTCTCCGTGAAATTGGTGTTTACGCCCAAGAAGAACAAGTTCGGTATGAGGGACGTAAACGATTGTATAGTACAAATACCGGAGCAGAGGTTGCAGCAGACATTCAGAAATTAACTTTTCACCGGGATATCGGCCAAACATATGGAGATCAGTCCTTTAGCGTAAGTGTTGACGATGGCTTGACTCTAAGTAAATATAACTATTCTTTAGATTATAGAGAAGATTATCACAATTTAGATGACAGCTCGACGTACCAATTTCCTCCAGATTCCCCGTTGATGTATACGGATTCTGTAGAAGTTTCATCTAAACGCAGCAATGAAAGAAAAGTGACTGGCTATGGTTATGATACTTACTCTAATAGAGAGGAACGGCATACTAATCCAACTCAAGTTACTGAAACTAGCTATGGTCCGACTGGTGCATCACATTCAAAAGCGACGAGGTACACGTACGATGACTATGGATACGTACTGACGGAAACAAATTCACTGAACGTTACAAGTCATCTTGAATACGGCTATGCGGCGGGATATAAAAGATTAAAGAAAAGCACGGTTCCTGTTGGACCGAAGTCGAATTTAGTAACCGAATATGAATATGATCAAAAAACGGCGAGCGTGACGCAGGTAGCGGTACACAATGGTCAAGGTCAGCAGCTAAGTCAAGTCAATTATGACTATGATTTGCTTGGCAACCCGACAACGATTCAAATAAAGGGCGATGGCTCCAGAAATACGGTCGTTAAGCAGGAGTTCAATCAAGAACATAAGTATAGGTTCGTGAACAAGCAGACTGTTACAGTAACGGACGCAAACGGAAACGCTTCTGATATAGTGAGTCAGAATAAAATAATTCCTGAGACAGGTAACCTTTATCAATTTATAGACGGTAAAGGACAGGTTGTTACGTACAGTTATGATCATCTGAACCGAATTACGTCTGAAACGTACCATGACGGTACACAGACGAAAATCGTGTACGATGATGCTCAAAATAAAGTAACGGTAACCTCTCCAACCGGAGAGCAATCTGAATGGTTGTTTGATCCGTTTGGCCGTCTTATTAAAGAAACGAACGGACGGGGCTCTGCAAACCATACTTATGATGAATTTAATCACGTCATTGTTAAAGGAAATGCCAACGGTTCCTCTACACATTATAAATACGATGCATGGGGACGAGTCATTGAAGAGAAGCCGGGTCATTATGAGGCAACTCGCTTCTTATATGATGATGGAGCAAACACAAAAACGACGATCGATGGCGCGAATAACACGTTTAAAGAAACGTATGATGTACTAGGAAGATTACTGCTTAAAGAAGAAGTAAAGCCTGGTGGCAATGTCGAACTGGCTCGTTATGTGTATGACTATGCAGGTAATGTTACAAGCATGGCGGACGGCAATAACAATGTGACGAAGTATGAGTATGATGCTTTGAGTCGTCTAGTTGCTGTAACGGATGCCGAAGGAAAGACGACCAAATATAAATACAATTTGACTGGCGATATGGTCGAAGTGCAATATCCGGATGGAAATATCGTGCAGAAGAAGTACGATGAGATCGGACGATTAGTTGAACAGCTTGATCCGAAGCAGCAGAGTAAGAAATTGTACTACGATGCAAACGATAATGTAGTTCGTTCCGTTGATCGTAAAGGTCAGACACAGCAGTTCGAATATAACAATCGTGATTTATTGACAAGCAGTATAACAGCGGATGAGACGATCACCTATGCGTACGATGCCGCAGGCAAGCGACTTTCGATGAAAGACAACACAGGTACCACGAATTACAACTATCATCCGACAGGTGAACTGAAGACGATCACGTATCACGACGGTATTATGCTAAGCTACGATTATGAAGGACGCGGCTTGCGGACGAAACAAAGTGTATCAGCTGGAAGCTTTAATCTAACATCTAGCATTGACTATTTATTTGATTATCCAACACCAACCAAACTTTCAGTTATGGATGGAAGTGGGAATGCATTATCTCAGTTTACGTACGAGTTCGATCAACGTTCTAAATTTTTGTCCAAGCTTAGTGGATCAAATGGTTACACGGAGTCATATAAGTACGATGGTCTGAACATGATCGATATTCAGCAGCAATTGGGCGGAAACACATTTGGCCAATACACGTACAATTATGATAAGAACCGTAACATTGTTGGAAAAAATGATAATGGTGCAGGGTATCAGTATACTTACGATAAGCTGAACCGTATTCAAACAAACAGCCAGTTTAACGAGACGTATGCGTACGATAATCGGGATAATCGGAGTACCCTAACAACGGATCATACACCTGAAATTAAGGGTGGCAGTTACACGTATGATCAACGAAATCGTCTGACATCTGTTACAACAGATGAAGGTAAGACCGTTACTTATCGCTACAATGGCGACAACCTGATGGTCGAGCGTACGGAAAACGGTGAGACAACACGTTATTATTATGATGATAACGACAAAATCGTAGCTGAAGCTAAAGTAGAAAACGGTTCAGTTACCATTTTGGCAGGTTATGTGTACGATGCGAACGATGATATTTTAGCGCGTCAAGTTCCGGGTAAAGGCATGCAGTATTACATTACGAACGGACACGGCGACGTCACTGAAATTCGCGACGAGCAGGGTAATGTACTAAACAAGTACACGTATGATATATGGGGTAACCCATTAAATACGCCTGAGGAAAAAGTTCCTAACATCTTCCGCTACTCAGGCGAGTACTGGGATGCAACTACAGGCTTGCAATATTTGCGTGAAAGATGGTATGACCCGAGTATCGGTCGTTTTATTAACGAGGATACGTATGAGGGTGAAATAGATAGCCCGCTTAGTTTGAACTTGTATACGTATGTATTGAACAACCCGTTGATTTTTGTGGATCCAACAGGAAACGTAGCACAGTTTGCAAAAAATGCTTGGAACGGTGTGAAAAAGGGAGCAAGGGTAGCTGGAAGAGCAGCGGTAAGCACAGCCAATTTCCTAGTGCTGGATGATCTGCGAGTTATATCTGATCCGAACACCTCTATGGCACAAAAGGGTATGGCGATTGCTACTACTTTAATACCAGCTGGAAAAGTGCTTAAAGCAGGTAAGGCAGCTACAAATGTTTATCAGGCAAGTAAGGCTAAGAAAGCCCAGAAGGCTAAAACGGGATGTAATTGTTTCGTTGCTGGAACAATGGTTCTCACAGACGAAGGGGAGAAAAATATCGAAGACATTGAAGTCGGAGATAAGGTTCTCTCGAAGAATGAAGAGACTGGCGAGCAAGCGTACAAGGAAGTTACGCATCTGTATAGAAATGATAAGGAAATCATCTACGAATTGACCGTAGGCGACCAAGTCATTGAGACAACCGACAATCATCCATTCTGGGTGGAAGGTAAAGGTTGGGTGCTTGCGGCTGACTTACATGCGGGGGATAAGTTACAGCAGAGTAATGGAAATATCTTGACTATTGATAAGATTAATATCGTTAAGCACGATGAAATGGTTAAGGTCTACAACTTTACTGTTGCTGACTTCCATACTTATTTTGTAAGCGATTTGGGGATTTGGGTTCATAATATTAATAAGTTCTGCGGTTCAGCTTCCGACTTAGCAGATTTGGCTAGGAAATCCAAGAAAAATGATGGTTTACAAGGTGCGAAAGTTTCAGCCGACTTGATATATGATGCATCAATTGATTTTGTTGGTAAGGGAGCGAAAGTACAGAAGATTGATGGAGGAATGCTCTATACTAGCAAAGATGGGTTAAAGTCAGTTAGAACAGGGAAAAAGTATGGTAAGGGCGTGTATGAAGCCAACTTTGAATCGTTTGATAAGAGAGGGAACAGACTCACGAATTACCATGTTGAAATTGAGTAAATATTTATGGGGAGTGATTATATTGATAGTTCCAGTTTTAAAAAGAATTCTGTTGCGTGGTGAGCCTGAGATAACAGATGATTTTGTACTCCCTGCAAGTGCAGATATAGGAACTGCTGAGTCAGAGGGTGTTGAATACTTTTATTTTAGGATTATGACACCTAAGAGATTACTTTCAATTTTAGAAGAAGATAAGATACTGGATGGCAGAGCAACTTTCTTAGTGAATGAACTTGATTTGACACTGGTGGAAAAAGAAATAAATTTAATATTGGAAGATTGTGTGCGACCGACTTGGGATGAGGTGGCTAAGGCTATTAATCGTCACCTGAATTGGGAATATGATAACATCCAATACGAAACACTTGATGAAGCAATGGGAAGACTAAACAAAGATACCTGATTTATAAGATCTTGAGGGCGGCAATCCTCAAGGTCTTTCTTTTACCCCCACCCAGTGCCGAATGAATCGGGTGGCACGTTCCACAAGAACTTAACTCTCATCAGCCCTATATAATATTTTCCTTAAATGGCGGTACGTACGAGAGAGGTCAACAATTATACCCTAAATAACGTTATTGCGTTACGACATTCAGGTTGATTATGGTCAGATACCACCATGATTGACCTGTTTTTTGCTATCTTCGCTTTCTCGCAGTTTCTTCAAAATAAATTGCATCAATTTCCGTATTTAAAACGATGTATAGGGTGAGGGAGGAACAAAAAAATTCATTGCAACAAAATGAGAGGATGTTCCGATTGTTTATTGTGTAAGGGTCAAAAATTATTCTGGTAACGTGCCAGTTTACATAGAAGCAGGTAAGGAACGTTTTAGGCTAGCCACCTTGCCCTCTAATATAGTCCGAAATTCGTTAAAAAATTTCGGGTTGGGGGCTGATTATGGAAGACGTACAAGTTTCGATTGACCGAATTGTAGTAGATTTTACAGATGTATTTTGGGACTTCTTCAACCGATTTCATCTAGCTTTACGTACCCATTTTAATGCTAGCTTCCATTTGCAGGAGAAAGGGTTTAAGTATCATTTACATGTGAGAGATGGAAGTCATTACTTACATGTTTCCTATCAGCTTACGTTTGTTCCTAAGTCAAGAAAGAATTTGCTAAGAATTGAATGTCATCCTGATAGTTTAGTTCATTTCAAGTCATGGCTGTTGCCTTTAAAGAAAATATGCCGTGAAGTTTTGTTTGTTCGATGTGATGTAGCCTTCGACATTCCGTTATCCATAACTGAACTGTTTACACTATCTCTAACAGGGCGGAATATGCACACGTGGAAGGGGACTCGATATTCCAATCAGAAGCATCAACGACAAGTCGCAGGGTACTGTAGAGTTTACGATAAGAAATTAGAGAGAGCAGAGAAGCAAGGGAAGAAAATATCGGGAGAATTGACGAGGTTTGAAATTGTGTATGCACCTAAGGAGAAGATACCGCTCCACGTGTTGGTTCAGTATCCTCCCTCATTTAACAAATATTATTTGTGTTCTCGTTTGGTATCACTTGAGAAGCTAAAACCTAAATTGCTCGAAAGAGTTAATGGACTGATGAATGGTGAACTTGAGCAACGACAAGTAACTGGATATTACCGTAGGGAGATTGAAAAAGAAATGAGAACACGCCCTAGTCTTAATTTTGATAAAGTTGCGGCGGAGCAATGGGAAAATGCGATTGCAATTCCGTGTGCAATATTAGTCGGTGTTGTGAGTAAAGTACCAGTAGCGTAATCATATTTATTTCAATCTTCCATGACGATCAATTCATGAAGTTGAATATCGAGTGTCTTACAGATAACTTCAAAAGTGCTTAGATGCACTCTGTCAACTTCATTTGAACATAAATGACTAATCGTGTTAGGTCTTAGCCCTGTAAGTCGGGCTAGTTCACGCTGTGACATGTTCCTTTCTGCAAGGATTTCTCTTAGTTTAACAACGACAGGCATGTTTAACCTTCTTTCTTCGCACAATCTTCTTTTATTATACGAAGAATTAAACGATGATGAAAGTTATTGTATGTATCGCTTAGTAGATATATAATGTATTTGTATCTACTAGGCGTTACAATAATTCAGGTTATCGTAACGGAGGGGGAAACGGCATGAGTCACTTAATAGAAAAACTGGAACAATTGTATGAAAGAGAATCAGTTGTTAATGAGCGATTGGAAACTTGCATTGCATATCAGTCTGCTATCTTAGATTATACGATTCAGGAAGGATTTCGTTGTCATCAAACAGCAATCGAAGATATTCTATTAGCCGTTCATCGTGTTGAAATGGACTTACGAACAGAAGTTTGTCACCTCAAATTGGCGAAGGCATTAGTTTCTAGTGAAGTACGCTTTGCTAAAGGGGAAACAGTATGAAAGTCATCGGTTATGTCAGAGTTTCAACGAGTGGACAGGCAAAAGACGGTTACAGCTTAGCGTACCAACAAGATGAAATTTGCTCCTATTGTCAGGAGCAAGGATGGGACTTGCAGGACATCTTTACGGATGAAGGTATTAGTGGGGCAAAGGTGGATGAGGATGCTCTTGAGGTGGACAGAATCGGCTTTCAGAGCATGTTAACCGCCCTGTCTACTCGAACCTATGATGCTGTTGTTGTCCTCCATACAAGCCGTTTATGGCGGTCTGATATTGTGAAAGTGTTGGTTCATCGGGAGTTCAAGAAGTATGGTGTGGATGTAAAGAGCATTGAACAGCCGACTTATTCTATCCATAAGAAAGACCCAAGTGATTTTCTTATCAATGGTCTTATGGAACTGCTTGACCAGTATCAGCGGCTTGAAATCGCCCTCAAGCTAGGCAGAGGGCGTAACAAAAAAGCCCAACAGGGCGGTTATGCAGGAGGACGGGCGGCATTTGGCTATAAAGCCCGTAAAGGACATAAGTCAATTGAGGTTAATGATATGCAAGCCCAAGCAGTAAAACGACTCTTTGATATACGGGAACAGAACTTGAAATGGACGTTATCTGAAATCGCATTTCAACTGAATGAAGAAGGCTTTACGACACAGCAAGGCAAGCAGTTCACGAAAGTACAAGTCAAACGAATACTTGACCGCAGAGCGTTCTACGAAGGTCAGTATCAATATGGTGGCATTACGGCAACAGGACGACATCAAGCTATTTTATAGCGATTAATGAGGAAGAATGGACACGCTTACCCTTCAATGTATCCCTTCGGGAGAATACTAAACAGACGATGCGGCTATTCTTTTTCCCTAATCGCTATAAGAAGCTAAGGGGGAAATCATATGAAACATCGTAAAGAGCAGTTTATTTATGTTGGCGTTGATTTACATAAGCGGTCACATACGGCAGTTGTTATTAATTGCTGGAATGAGAAGCTGGAAATCATAGAGTTCGAGAACAAACCCTCTGCATTTCCAGCGGTAATTAGTAAGGTCAAGAAGCATGTTCAAGACGGAATGACTATCGTATTTGGGCTTGAGGACGTGGGCGGCTATGGAAGATCCTTAGCCGTTTACCTAGTCGAGAATCATTTCCTTGTCAAAGAAGTTAATGCCGCTTTATCTAACTGGAAGCGTAAAAGCTATGCTATGACGGAAAAGCATGACAGTTGGGATGCGGAGAATATTGCTAAACTATTGCTTGACGAATTAGATAGATTACCAAATGCCCACCCACAAGACGACTACTGGATTCTGAAACAGCTAGTGATGCGGCGGTATAGCTTGAGAGATACGCTTGTCATGCTCAAGAATCAATTACATACCCAACTAAGCTACAACTATCCCAGCTACAACAAGTTTTTCTCCGAAGTGGATGGGAGAACAGCGTTAGCCGTATGGCATGAGTATCCTTCACCGTATTTATTGGAGGGCATGACACTGGAAGATTTGGCGGAGTTTCTAAGGAAGAACAGTAACAATGTGTGTTCAACGAAGAAAGCCGCTCTTATTCTTGAAAGTGTGCAAGCAGATGGCAATACGAAGCGGAACGGACAGGAATATCGTGATTTCTTAGTCCGGAGTCATGTAAACCAAATTCGTGATGTTCACCGTGAGATGAACGATGTTGAGGACAATATTCGTCTCATTATGCAGAAGCTAGACTTCAAACTGAACACGTTTACGGGCATAGATAATGTTACTGCTTCGGCTATTGTGGCTGAAATCGGTGATATTTCCCGATTTACCAGTGCTGATAAGCTAGCCAAGTATGCAGGACTGACGCCAAGTCAAATGAGTAGTGGTGGCAGAGGTAAAGAGCGTAACCAGCGACAAGGAAACAGGACATTAAACAAGGTTCTGTGGGGGTTAGCGGTAAGACAAGTTCAGACGGCTAGAACGTCCAAGAAACCACTTAATCCTTTATTCCACGCTTACTATGAGAAGCGACTAAGTGAAGGCAAAAAGAAGAAGCAAGTCATCATCTGTATTATGCGAAAGTTAGTCAATATCATTTACAGCATGATGAAAAATAAAACGGAGTATAGACTCGCCCCTTTACCCGAATTGGCGGCGAGTTGATACTATGGTGGTAGCTTAAAAGTTGCCACCTTCTTTCTTCCCTGAATCAAGTTTATAACTAACGAAGGGGAGAAGAATATCGAAGACATTGAGGTCGGAGATATGGTTCTTGCTAAGGATGAGAATAACCCTGACGGTGAATTAGCTTATAAGGAAGTAACGAATCTTTACCGTAACCAACGTGATGATATAATTAAGCTGTATGTTGGGGAACAAATCATCGAGACGACAGATAACCACCCGTTCTGGGTTGAAGGTAAGGGTTGGGTCTTCGCAGATGAACTCCAGGTGGGCGATAAACTCCAAAAGGCTGACGGAAGCAATCTAACGATTGAAAAGCTTGAATTTATTATGCTAGATAAGCCAGTTACAGTATATAACTTTACGGTGGCAGATTACAACACGTATTATGTAACTGATCTGGGAATTTGGGTGCATAATACAGAGTGTAATGTATCAATTTCTAAATCAGCGGCTAGAACTGCTAAGAAGTTATCACCAGAAGCGAAAAAAGGTTATGATGCAGCAATTAAAGGTTTAGAGTCTGGAGATTTAAGGGGTCTACATGCACACGCACTTTCAGGAAAGAGGAAGGGACAGTGGGCAGTGGATATTAAAGGGTCTGGACGTAAACGTGGTGATGCTAGAGTAATTTACACTAAGGAATCTAATGGGGATATTAATGTAATTGAAGTGATAACAACCCATGATGATTATTGAGCATATGAAGTGGAGATGGTTTAATGAAAATGAGGCATGTTTTACTAGAAGTATATTGTGAGAATAATACTACTGAGCCCCCATTGTGTTGTAATGAAGGGCTAGGAAAGCCTGGGTATCATTGCCTAGCTGGAAATTGCCCTAATGTTAGCTATACACAGGCTCCTTTTGAATTGGCTTATGCAGGAGAGTATGGGGTAGTGCCGGATCCAGATGCAAGAGTAGGATTTGGGGGGGATATGTTTCCGATTGACAAAGATGAAGAGAAGGAAGTTAAGTTTAAAGAATTGTGGGAACGTATATGTAGGCAGAAGATTCAGGAGGCCCATGATGAATATATGAAACAAGTTAAAGAAATTTAACTAGAATCATTGCAATGTACAGGAACAGTTGAAAGACCTTGAGGGCGGAAATCCTCAAGGTCTTTCTTTTAACCCCACCCAGTGCCGAATGAATCAGGCGGCACGTTCCACAAGAACTTAACCCTCATCAGCCCCGTATAATATTTTCCTTAAATGGTGGTACGTACGAGCGAGGTATACAATTATACCCTAAATAACGTTATTGCATTACGACATTCAGGTTGATTATGGTCAGATACCACCATGATTGACCTGTTTTTTGTTATCTTCGCCTTCTCACAGTTTTTTCGAAATAAATTGCATCAATCTGTGTATTTAAAACGATGTATAGGGTGAGGGAGGAACAAAAAAATTCATTGCAACAAAATGAGAGGATGTCCCGATTGTTTATTGTGTAAGGGTCAAAAATTATTCTGGTAACGTGCCAGTTTACATAGAAGCAGGTAAGGAACGTTTTAGGCTAGCCACCTTGCCCTCTAATATAGTCCGAAATTCGTTGAAAAATTTCGGGTTGGGGGCTGATTATGGAAGACGTACAAGTTTCGATTGACCGAATTGTAGTAGATTTTACAGATGTACTTTGGGACTTCTTTAACCGATTTCATCTAACTCTACGTACCCATTTTAATGCTAGCTTGCGTTTGCAGGAAAAAGGGTTTAAGTATCATTTACATGTGAGAGATGGAAGTCATTACTTACATGTTTCCTATCAGCTTACGTTTGTTCCTAAGTCAAGAAAGAACTTGTTAAGAATTGAATGTCATCCTGATAGTTTAGTTCATTTCAAGTCAGGGTTGTTGCCTTTGAAGAAAACATGCCGTGAAGTTTTGTTTGTTCGATGTGATGTAGCCTTTGATATTCCGTTACCCATAACTGAACTGTTTACACTGTCTTTAACAGGGCGGAATATGCATACATGGAAGGGGACTCGATATTCTAATCAGAAGCATCAACGACAAGTCGCAGGGTACTGTAGAGTTTACGACAAGAAGTTAGAAAGAGCAGAGAAGCAAGGGAAGAAAATATCGGGAGAATTGACGAGGTTTGAAATTGTGTATGCTCCTAAGGAGAAGATACCGCTCCACGTGTTGGTTCAGTATCCTCCCTCATTTAACAAATATTATCTGTGTTCTCGTTTGGGATCACTTGAGAAGCTAAAACTTAAATTACTCGAAAGAGTTATTGGAATGATGAACGGTGAACTTGAGCAACGACAAGTAACTGGATATTACCGTAGGGAGATTGAAAAAGAAATGAGAACACGCCCTACTCTTGATTTCGATAACGTTGCGGCGGAGCAATGGGAAAATGCGATTGCGATTCCGTGTGCAATATTAGTCGGTGCTGTGAGTAAAGTACCAGTAGCATAATCACATTTATCTCAATCTTCCATGACGATCAATTCATGAAGTTGAATATCGAGCGTCTTACAGATGACTTCAAAAGTGCTTAGATGCACTCTGTCAACTTCATTTGAACATAAGTGACTAATCGTGTTAGGTCTTAGCCCAGTAAGTCGGGCTAGTTCACGCTGTGACATGTTCCTTTCTGCAAGGATTTCTCTCAGTTTAACAACGACAGGCATGTTTAACCTTCTTTCTTCGGATAATCTTCTTTTATATATACGAAGAATTAAACGATGATGAAAGTTAGGGGAATTCAGGTTTATAAAGGGTGAAGATTTAGAGTAGTATTTACTAAAATACCATACTTCGCAAGTGTAAAGTTTCTTAAAGACTTTTGGGGTTCCCAAGGGTCTTTTTATACATATCTCAGTAAAATAGGGCAGTGAAAATACATGGACCGCAGTTTAGTCTCATATTCACCATAGACAACAACCTTACAACAAAATATGATAGATAGGGCAACAATGAGAGACAAGGATGTGAGCATTTTGATAAGAAAAATAAGTAGTGTTTTAACTGTACTAATCCTATTGACGTCTACATGCTTTGTACCCGTCAGTATGGCTAATACGGCTGGTCAGTCCACGCAACGCATGTCGATTAACAATACGTTTGAAGCACATGACAATGACGCGCTGGCTATGCAAACCGAGATATCCTCTAATGTTGGGGGATACTTTCCAAACATACCACCTGAAGCTTTTACGGTTTACAAGGGGGATATGGAATTGACACCGCGCAGCGGTGAATTATTTTATCGTGTGGCTGGAACAGACACAAGCACGACCGAGAACAGCTTTATTTACTTTAAACTGTACGATCATTTACATTTGCCTGTCCAAGCTGGCACAAAGCTGAAATATTGGGTTTACCATGCGGGTGGCTCACATAGCGGCAAAATGGCGGTTGATCTTATTTTTAGCGATGGTTCGAATCTGCGGGAGGCCGCGCACGTAACAGATACTCATGGTAATCGACTTCACCCTGCACATCGTAAAGATCCGCTCAATCAATGGGTACAAGTTGAAGTAGATTTATCACCGTTAGCAGGAAGGTACATTCAGAAGGTGCTAGTCGCTTATGATGACGACGATGTCAACAATACAACAGGCAAATTCCGCAGCTACTTTGATGATTTATACATAGGTCCGGAGCAAAATGTATCCGCTAAAATCGTGTCGCATACGATTCCCGATAAGATGATAGTGGGAGAAACGTATCCTGTTTCGGTCACAGTTAAAAACACGGGTATGCCAGAGTGGACTGAGCAGCAAATGTTTCGTCTTGGCGCGGTGGATGATGGCGACCCGCTGTCAGTAACCGGGCGCATTGTTTTGCCTAACGACACCAAGGTGACATACGGAAATACACATACATTTCATTTTACAATGATAGCACCTCCTAAGAAGGGGGTCTATACGACAGATTGGCGAATGTTACAAGAACAGGTCACATGGTTTGGTGAGAAACTAGCCGTGAATGTACACGTTCTAAGTAAGGATGAGCCAATCGTTGCTCACACGGTTCCTACAGTAATACCAGAAGGGGGAAAGCGAACCGTTTCCGTCCAGATTCGTAATACAACGAAGGGTACGTGGAGCAGCGATAACATATCACTGCATGGACAAGGCGCGGCTGCATCTTTTCAAGCAGGAACAATAAAGCCACAGCTTGGCATCCAGCTCAAATCTGGTGAGGCCTACACGTTTGAATTTCCGATTACAGCGCCGCAGCAATTTGGTACATATAAGCTTGGATGGCAGCTTTACTTCGGGGATACATCTTTTGGACAAGCACTGCAAGTTCAAGTTCATGTGAGCCGTCCCGGACAGCAGACACAGTTTCTATACAATGCGAACAATCAGTTAACCGATATGTTAACGATGTATGAACGCATACATATGAAATACGATGCGCAGGGTAATCGGGTGTCCCGTGTCAAAACGAACAATTTGCTGCCTAACCATGATTTCGAACAACAGGAACTTCACTGGACGTTAAGTAGCTTTATGAAAATAGACGCTCACTCCAAGGACAAGGGAATGCAAATTAAATTCCATTCTACTAGTCCGGTTGTAGGTACAGCTTCTGAGAGTTTCGTGCTGCCTGTATCTCCAAATACGAAATATGTGCTCCAGGCAGATTTTTTGAATCTTTTAAAAGGTGGGATAGTTTATGTTGATACCGTGGAGTTTAATGAACGAAACGAATCTGTTTATGACGGTGCGGCTATTTTTTCAACTAGACAAGGTGAGTGGACGACAAATGCATTAACGATCACCACCCAGCCTACAACGAAGAAGGTTATTGTTCGAGTCGTTGCGGATTCGCAAGCAATAGGTGAGGCATATGCAGATAATGTTCAGTTCTATAGAGCGGAGAATTAAGTTGATTACCATAAAGAACATGATGTGGTACACAACGATATTCATTCTATCAATCTGTGTGATTTCCGTTAACAGCATGCAAGCATATGCGAGCAGTGGTTCACAATACCGTTACGACCAGAATGGAAATATAACCGAAGTATTTAACGGTGACAGCAAAATTAAATTCACGAGTGATAAGAATGGGAATACCATTAATCAGACCGTGTTGAAAAATTTCGTTGTGCCGCCTGTTAACTTGCTGCAGAACGCTAATTTTGCGCAAGTCAATCAAGAGTTGGTGAACAAATGGGAGAAGGCTATCTGGGGAACACCAACGACTAACTATCATACATACACCTATGAAAATCGGAATGTACAAAAGGTTTCTGCATCAAACATGTCCCTTCACCAGTATGTAGGAATAAAGCAGAGAGTACCTATTACAGCTGGTAAGCCTTATGTGGCGAACACCTCTGTTGGAATTGAGCATTTGCAAAACGCTAAAGTGCAGCTGTATTTAGACTTTCTCGGGCCCAATGATGAGTTCATTGGAGCAAACGTAATCGACCACCAAGCCCTAACGTATGGTTCGTTTATTACGCTGTCCACGTCAGGAATCGTGCCAGCAAAAGCGAAATCGGTAGTCATCTACGTCCTGATTCGCGCCGTTGACGATAATGCTGCTGGAATGATCGTGGTAAGAGGGGCCAACCTTTCATATGAACATTCTCGAAATGAGGTAGTGAACTATGATTTTCAGGCGGTCGCGCCTAATGGAAACGGAATGCCAGATATCTGGGAAATAGGATCTTGGGAAGCGTAAACTGCGAATATATTAACGGTTACTCATGGAAATAACAACATGCGGAAGCTTTCGGGATCAGGAATAAAAGCATATGGTCTTATTTCTGTTAACCAGCGATTAGCAGTAAAGCCTTCACAGCATTATCGTGCTAGTGGATTGTTCCTTGCAGAGTTTAAAAGATGCGTCAGTTCAATTATATTTGGATTTTATCGACAAGGATGGCAAGTGGATTTCGAATAATATAACAGAACACACACAGCCATCTAACGGAACTTTTATGACGTTCAACCTTACAGGTCAAGTCCCTGCGAACGCAGTAGCTGTTAAGGTTTACGGGATTCTTCGCTCACTAAAAGACGGCGCAACAGGTACGATGTATGTAGATGATCTGCATTTCGAGCATATCACAAGCAAAGAGAGGACGCATAACTCTTCATTTGAATCGTTCAGTAATGGTGACGAAATCGCGAATGGGTGGAAAAAAGAAAACTGGGGCGCGGCACGGGCTCATTTTCAAGTCCAAAAGTTTAATGATCGGATCGTGCAGTGTATTGAAGGAAAAGGAATTGGTCATAACGGAATTGCGGCAATCAGTCAAAGTGTCAAAATGACTCCCAATCAACCTTATTTACTCAAAGGATCATTAAACGTCTTGTCTCTAAACAATGCAAAGGTACAATTGTATATGGATTTCTATGATAAGAACGACAGGCATCTTGGGGTTAATATTATTGACCACCTATAGCCTACGGATGGCCATTACATTACTTTGCAGCAAGAAGGTGTCGTGCCTCCTGATGCAGCTCGTGCTATCGTGCATGCGATTGTTCGCGCTACCAAGGATGGTGGTGAAGGAGTCATTTTAGTAAATGAACTCAGTGTTGCTGCTCAATAACTTTGTATAGGTTAGATGAATGACTCTTTTGCGGTCTAAAGTACACCCCTTACTTCGACACTGAAGCACATGTTTCAGTCCGTTGTAAGGGGTTATTTGTTTAAATATGATATGGGTGTGGTTTCTTTTAACTTTTATATCGTTACTTCGTTCATCATAGCTGAAATTAATAGGGCGCTTGCCTTGCGGTAGATTTTGGAATCCTATAAACTATTCAACAATAGGACAATTTATCCTATTTATTAGCAGATCTTAAAGTCAGAAGGAGTTGAACTGCGGCGTGCACACAGAATCAGTCAAACTAATCGAACGCAATGGAATTACGGTATATCAAGAGCGCAGTGGGAAAGTGTACTGGAATCAGGAATCCAATGAACATGTCGTGATGTTAGCTAACAGAGCAGGGTATTTCATTTTAATTAAGCAGCTGAGAAAAGCGGTTGACTCCGTCGTTATCCAATTGCCTGGAGGCAAGGTCGAACGTGGAGAAAGCATCGAAATGGCTGTGCGCAGAGAGCTTGTAGAGGAGACGGGTTACGAGTGTGGAGCGGTTTACTATCTTGGTAAAATGTATCCAGCCTCATGGCGATGCAATGAAATTGCCCATGTGTTTTATACGGATGAAGTTCTGACGCGATCTGAACAGCGTTTGGATAACGATGAACAGATTGAAGTGCTAGAAATTGAGGTAGCGCAATGCTTGCAGCAGATACGAGACAACGAACTTCAAGATTCTGAGTTAACGTTCGCGGTGCTACAAGCGGGTTTGAGGGGATTTATTAGTAAGGAATTTTCTAATCTATTCTGATGACGGGTAGGGTTAATGGTATGGAGAGTGGGGCTGTACATGCTAGATTCAGGACTTGAAACGCGACTGCAACAATATGTACGAGAGCATGAACAACTTATGGAGGATTTACGGTTAGTAAGCAGCTTGAGTTTGTCTCAATGCTATATTGCGGCTGGATATATTCGCAATTACGTGTGGGATCGTTTGCACGGATATGAATATCGCGCGAAGCATGAGGACATTGACGTTGTCTATTTTGATTCGTATGAATTATCGGAACAACGTGATAAAGAAATCGAGAATGAACTCATTGCACACACCGGAAATGAGCAATGGTCGGTTAAAAATCAAGCGCGAATGCACGTGAAAAATGGAATGGAGCCTTATCAATCGACAGCGGATGCCTTAAGCAGGTGGCCAGAGGTTGTAACCGCCATAGGTGTTCGGATAAATGACAGGGAGCAAATCGAATGCTGTCATCCGCATGGCTTGGACGACTTGTTTAACTTGGTTGTACGACGGAGTCCGTTATTTCATGATCGAGCGTATTATTTGGAGCGCGTTCGTAAGAAAAATTGGAAACAGCAATGGCCAATGCTTACGATAATGGAAAACTAGACGAGCTAGACGAACTAGACCGAACTAGACCGAACTAAGTGAACCATCAACTAGCCAAGGAGTGATACATAGTGGACGTTAAGGTACGACTAACAGCGCCAGACGAAGCCTACAAAATTAAAAATATGTACCCTTTATATTTACATGATTTGTCCGAGCATCTTCAGAACCTTCCTAACGAGCATGGGATCTATGAAGAGAGTGATGATTATCGAACGTTAACCGATCAGTACGAAGTACAGCAAATTTGGTGGGATAAGCCGAATATTTTGTTTCCTTTTATGTTTACAGTAGATGAGCGACCAGCAGGGTTCGGTCTTGTGGCGACACCACCGCATTGTACCCCTGGCATTCAATATTTTGTGAACGAATTTTTTGTGTTGCGGCCATATCGAGGTAAGGGGGTAGCGCAGCAGGCAGCTGTACAGCTCTTTAATCAGTTTAAGGGAAAATGGGAGTTGTATACGAGTCCGGCGGAAGCAAACGGTAGAGCGCAACAATTTTGGCGGCGTACGTTAGCTGAGTATGGGGCAGGTAAGGTTGAAGAAACGCGGGGAAATACATTTGCAGGAGACAAGATCATATTTAGATTCCATAATACAGACGACACCTAGAGAGGGGATTTAGATTAGATGAACCTGAAGTTAGATGAGTGGATTATAGAAGCTGATATTTCGAGTATGCAGGTTGCTTTGGAGTCAGGTAGGTTGAGCTCGGAAGAACTTGTTACCGTTTACATGGAGAGGATTCGCAAATATGATTCAACCCTAAAGACGATATTGGAGCTTAACCCTGATGCACTTCAGATTGCAAAGGCGTTAGACCAGGAACGTAAGGAACAAGGAAGTCGTGGCCCTTTGCATGGTATTCCTATTTTGTTGAAGGATAATATCGATACTCACGATAACATGCATACGAGTGCTGGATCGATCGCGTTGGCGGAATCATTTGCCGCGGAAGATTCCTTTGTCGCTGCGCAGCTGCGTGCTGCGGGAGCTATTTTGTTAGGAAAAGCCAATATGACCGAATGGGCCAATTTCATGTCTCCTACGATGTGGGCAGGATACAGCTCGCGAGGCGGACTAGTGCTCAACCCGTACGGACCGGGTGAGCTATTTGTAAGCGGATCAAGCTCAGGTTCAGCGGCTGCGGTGGCGGCCAACTTAAGTGCAGCCGCAATTGGCACGGAAACAGCGGGCTCTATCATTTGCCCAGCAAGCTCCCACTTTCTGGTCGGGATTAAACCGACTGTTGGACTAGTTAGCCGCTCGGGAATTATCCCGATTACGTACAGTCAAGATACGGCGGGGCCGATGGCAAGAACCGTGAAAGATGCGGCCATTTTGCTAGGCGCGCTGACTGGAGTAGATGAGCGTGATGAACTTACCTTAGCTAGTAAGGATCGTTATTATACAGACTATACGCCATTTTTAGATGCTAGTTATTTGAAGCATGCCCGAATCGGGATTCCTCGATTTTATTACAGTAGCTTGGATGAGGAACGGCTTGTGCTTATGGAGGCTGCGATTGAAACGCTTCGTAACGAAGGCGCGACGATTATCGATCCGATTAGTCTACCGTGTGATGAAGTGAACTGGAGCAATCAAGTGCTGCGTTATGAGTTTAAGAAATATGTGAACGACTATTTAGCGAAGTTGCCCGAATCGGCACCCGTACATAGTATACAAGACGTTATTGCATTTAATGAACAGCATGCGGACGTTGCGTTAAAATATGGACAAGACATACTTATCTGGTCAGAGCAGACGAGTGGAACCTTATCGGAACAAGAATATTTGGATAGTTTACAGCAGAACTTGGAGTTCGCGCGAGCACAAGGAATGGATTATGTGTTGCAAAAATATGAACTTGATGCCCTCATGCTGCCTGGGAATTATAATGGAAGTGTACTTGCGGCAAGAGCGGGCTATCCTATCATAACCGTTCCGGCGGGGTATACCACGCAAGGGATTACTGACCCAGAAGGTGGATTTTCCACCAAAGGACCTTTTGGCGTAGCTTTCTCGGGTACGGCTTATAGCGAACCGACTTTAATCAAGATTGCATATGGATATGAGCAAGCGACCCTCCATCGCGTTCCGCCAACAATGGATTAGTGAGGACAACCGGAGTACCTTCAGCATGCATAAAGAATGGGGAATGAACCGATGAAAGCAACCGCCATTTTACTATATTCAAATTTTAGCGAGTACGAATTAAGTATCACACTGTCTGTCTTGGAGCAAGGAAAGAAGCGTATACAATTTGTAGGCTTAAATGATGAGATGGTCGTGGGCGAAGCGGGGTTAAGATGTGTTCCACAATTAAGTTTGCGGGACGCATATGTTGATCAATTTGATAGCTTTGTTATTTCAGGGTGTAACGACTTCGAACATATGGTAGAGCAGCAAGAGCTTTTTAACAAAATTAGTGAATTTTCTGGAAAAGGACACTTAGTGGCCGCAATTTCCAGTGCACCTTATCTACTTGCTAAGGCTGGCATATTGCATGGGAAGAAGTACACCGTTGGTTTGAATGAGGAACAAAGAAGCTTCTTAGGTGTGTTTAATGAAGAGCAGTATTGCCACGAAGGTGTTGTCCAAGCTGGAAATATCGTGACGGCGCGCGGGAGATATTACAAGCAATTTGCCTTTCAAGTGGCTGACTATTTAAATCTATCATATAGTAAAGATTGGTATTAGACATTTCTAATCGCATACAAAAAAAGGGCGGAAAATGTATTATTCAATAAGATGTGGAGCTGAATCATATGACGACAGAGATGAAATGCCAAATACTAACGATGTGTATGGTTCAACATGATGATAAAGTACTGCTACTGAACAGACCAGATAAGCTCGGATTTCCAGGATATATAGCACCGGGTGGAAAAGTTGATTTTCCAGAAAGTATCGTAGATGCGGCCATTCGTGAAGTGAAAGAAGAGACGGGCTTAACCGTTAAACATATTGTGTACAAAGGCTTGGACGAGTTTTGTGAGCCTAATGATGGGCTTCGTTATATGGTGTTTAACTATTTAGCGACATCGTTCGAAGGGGAGTTGCTCGAGTCGCCGCCAGAAGGTGAATTAAGCTGGATTCATATCGACGAAGCACTCTCGTTACCGATGCAAGATTGGTTTAAGCGCAGATTTCCTTTGTTTTTTACACCAGGTACGTTTGAACTTAGCAGCGTTTGGGATGGGAAAAAGAAAGAAACGATTAAAGAGACGATCAGACATTATGAAGAGTTGCTACCATAAGGTCCAGTATTCGAATCGGACATGTAGCGGACTGTGATTTTTGAGGTTCGTCGAACAAAGAGGATAACAGAGGTAACCCCCTACTCAGGTAAATACGGGGATTCTTATTTTTATTTCAAGCAAGCGGGTTATTGTCTAGCAAAAATGTTACCAGAATAGCGAGTATCCCGATGTTGTCACAAGACATATGTAGCTTGCTAACGATAGTAAGGAGTGGAACAATTGGAGATCGAAATTCGTCAACTGCAATCGGATGAAACGCCGCCCATGGATCTGCTCTTGTTAGCGGACCCTTCTACACGGATCGTGGAAGGGTATTTGAAACGCGGTCAATGCTTTGTGGCGGAAGGGGAAGGCTGCATTGTAGCTGTCCATGTATTATTGCCGACAAGACCAGATACGATTGAGTTAGTGAATGTGGCCGTCAGCGAGCGTCATCAAGGAAAAGGGGTCGGGAAACAAGTTGTGCGTGCTGCAATTGAAAAGGCGAAGCAACTCGGGTATGCCACGATCGAGGTTGGCACAGGAAATTCAAGTACGGGCCAGCTTGCTCTCTATCAAAAATGCGGATTTCGCATCGTCGGCGTAGATCTAGACTTTTTTACGCGACATTATGATGAAGAAATTGTTGAAAATGGCATTCCGTGCCGAGATATGATACGTCTTTCGCAAGATTTATAACTGTGACATAAACGATAATAAAATCCCTCCTGCGTCTGTCGGCTCCGTGTCGGGGCAGATGTTCTGTACCCGCTTCTTTACAATAAAAGACGGTATAGAGAAGGAGGGAAACATTAGCCATGCAACCACAGTGGACTATTTTTATGGCCGTCTTAATCGCTTATATTGGTTTAAGCGTGTTGAACCCGATTATGGCGCCGCTTATTCGAGCGTTGGGGCTTCAAGAAACGGATGCGGGGTGGATTGTATCCGCCTCATCTTTGATGGTGATGCTCAGCTCTGCTATGTGGGGAGCGTTAAGCGATAAGATCGGGCGGAAGCGCGTCATTTTAATCGGAATGACAGGGATGGTCATCAGTTATGGCATGTTTGGGTTCGCATCCCAAGAAGGGCTAGCTGGCGGCTTGCCGATTATTCCGTTATTTGTACTGTTGCTCATATCGCGCATTTTGCTCGGGGCTTCGTTTCCGGCTATTTTATCAGCTAGTCAAGCGTATATGGCGGATCTCACATCTGAACGAGACCGCTCCGCGGGAATGTCACTGATCGGCGCAGCCAATGGGATTGGCTTTGTAATCGGCCCAGCGTTGGCGGCGGTTCTTTCCGCAATTGGGTTTCTTGCTCCTATTTATGTAGCGGCTATTTTACCGCTGTTAGCATTAATAGGGATAGCTTTTGCGCTGCCTAATACAGTATCCGCAGGGCCTACGCGAGGGCGACAGCAGCAGCCGTTTCAGCGGCGTGCCGTAGCTCCTTTTCTAGTCGTCGCGACGGTATTTATGATGGCGCTCATTCAGATTCAAATGACCGCCGGTTTTTACTTTCAAGACAAGCTAGGCTTATCGACAGCACAGACTGCTCAAGCGGTAGGAGTAGCGCTGTTGTGCATCGGGATTATGATGGCGCTGGTGCAGCTTGTTATCGTAAGAGCCTACAAGCTGAGCCCCTTCCAGCTGCTGCGATTCGGGGTTCCTATTTTTGTTAGCGGAATCCTGCTGCTTATTAGTTACGACCATATCGGGGTGTATGCGGCGGCGTTTGCTTTGCTCGGAATTGGTGCAGGACTAGTCATTCCAGGCTTTACGTCGGGAGCTTCATTGGCGGTTGCGCAGCACGAGCAAGGTGCAGCAGCGGGGATGATTGCGATGGCAATCGGAATCGGCTCGCTCATCGGGCCGTTAAGCGGAACTTTTTTGTACCAGATTCGTCCCGAAGTACCGTTCTGGTTATTAATCGTCCTACTGACGTTATTAACGTGTTACATATGGAGCAGTCCATCCATTAAAAAGTGGAAGTCGTAACGGAAGCATAACGAAGTTAGCGCTATACAGTGTGCCCCTTTTGGATAACAAGTATCGTGGACATCGTTTACGATGAGCCTGCTTGTTAGCTGGAAGGGGAATTTCTGTTGATATGTTGTACGAACGACCGAGAAACATTATCATTTAGAAAGGGGAGTTGTCATTTTCGAGGAAGAGGAGCGTAGACATGACATGAAAGCTACAGACTTTCATCAACTGTATGATCAATTTTTTGATCATTTTCACATCGAGCGGCGTCCTGCGAACGAATTGAGCTATTCGAACCAACAGAACCAACAGAATCAAACAAATCAAGCAACTCAAGCAAATTCAATTACTCAAACCAAGGACCCAGTCCATCCATTCGCCGCAATGACCATACCTTCCTTTATGGGCCAAGGAACGATTCGGAGAATGGTGCCACGCTCTGATTTGGAAATCGTTATCTCCAACTATACGCTCCATAAAGTGAAACAGTTCAATATTCACGCCGATACGCCGATGATTGAACTAAACTTCTGTCTACAAGGGATGAGAAATGTACGCGCATGTGAGACCACGTACACATTTCAAGCGAATCGCTGCGCCCTACAGTTTATGGGGAGCTTTGACGCGCAGCTTGAATTCGACAATAGCGAGCCGATAGTAACGCTCGGAATCGGCATTCCCGTCACAACGTTCCAACATTTTATGGCATACACGAACGGTAGGCAAAGCGATGCGGTGTCCAAGCTGCTTGCGCAGCGCTCTTTTCATCTGTTAGAGCAGCCGATTGATCCCACAGCGTCGGTCATCGTAGAGCAGCTAATGAATCCTCCAGCTGGTGATAGCACGCGCAACATTTATATGGAATGCAAGGCATTGGAATTGTTGTCGCATTGCTTTGATACATTTATCCTCGATCGCCCGCCTATGAACGACTCACAGCGCTCTCTATTAAGCAGAACAGATCTTGAAAAAATAAAGGAAGCGCAAGTCATCTTGCTGCATCGCATGGCGAATCCGCCATCTTTGCTGGAACTGGCCAAAATGGTAGGTATCAACGATTTTAAGCTAAAAATCGGGTTCAAAGAAGTGTACGGCCACACCGTGTTCGGCTATTTGCGCGACAAAAGATTGGAAAAGGCTTGGCTGCTATTGCAGCAAGGGCAGATGAACGTGATGCAAGCAGCCGTAAGGGTCGGATATTCGAACCCTAGTCATTTTGCACAACTGTTCCGTGAAAAATATGGGGTGAATCCGAGTCAGCTCATACGTGGTTTTACATAAAATGTGAGATGGAACTATTCCGTTCGCTGATGTATGGCGGTTGAATGCAGTTGTAAGGTAGTCGCGGACGGAAGTTCCGCAAAGATAGGTATAAGCTTTAAAATGAGCTAAATAGCGGATCTACAGTCCGTATTAAGCGAGAAACCAATGAAGGGTGTATCCCTGTATACCTTGTATACTAAAGTCATATAAATGGTATAGAGATACCATTGTTTCGTTTAGAAATGACAGGACTTGGAGGGAACGTCATGTGGGCAACAAATGCACCGTGGGTATGGGTACTGTTTTATGCGATTTTGGGTGCGAATGTCATTGGTAGCGTTGTGGGTTTATTTAAAAAGAATATGCGACTGCTGTCGTCCTTGCATCTTGCGGTCATTGTGTCAGGTTTTGTCGTTGGATTTATGAATGCAATCGGGAGAACAGAGGGACAGACTGAATTGCAATTTTTTATGAATCAACTTATGCAAGGCTCCTTATGGGCCATTTATGTGCTGTTCTGCATCTTGTTTTCTATTATCTGGTGGATTCAATTTGTGAAAAAATAAGGAGTGTGGAGCAGGCTTTTGAACGTGCACTGCAAGCAGGCGCAACAATCGATCAAGGAATCGAGGTGATGCATTGGGGGGAGCGCCTATTTTATATGGAAGATCCGTTCGGAAACCCACTGTGCATCGTCGATCAAAGGACGATTTTTACCGGAAGCCAGTAATGCTCATGTTGTAGTACGTAGCGAACCTTTAACGAGTTAGCTGTGTACGCTTTTAGTGAACAGTCAATAGCCAATACATGAAAACAGGCCATATAACGACTCTAGCAGCTCTAAGTCGTTGTATGGCCTGTTCTTAACCGTTCACTATCGTTGACGGAGCGACGACTTGAACTCGTATGGTTAGTTCCTGTTCGCAGCAACCCCTGCTCGAAGTAGCTCCTTTTCGCAGTAGCCCCTATGTTGCTTCAGTCGCTTCGGTGTCGATCGATCGCATGGGTCTCCTGACTTGCTTTCCTTCGATCCTGCCGAATCATCGTATGTGTCTCTTCCAACTGCAAGACAGCATCGTTAAAATTACGGCTAATCATGGTCATATAGAGGATGTCAATCACATGCGCTTGGGCGATACGTGAACCAATGTCGCCCCGCTTCATGCCAGCCTCCGTCGCGGTCACCCACAGTCCGATGTCAGCCAATTGATGCAACGAATTGTTGCCGACTTGAGTGATGCTAATAACCGTGGCGCCATGTTCTTTAGCCATGCTGGCCACTTCCAGCGTTTCTCTCGTCTCTCCGGAGTAAGAGATAGCGACAAGTACATCGCCTGGCTCAAGCAGCACGCCCGAGAGCAGCATCACTTGTGGATCGTTGTATGCAAAGCTCCAACGATTGAGACGCATCCACTTGAACGAGGCATCCATCGCCACGAAAGATGAACTGCCAACGCCAAAAAAGGCTGTCTTATGGGCACCGAGCAGCGCTGCGACAGCTTGATCAACCAAATTGGCACATAGCACAAGTGCCGTATCCTCCAAGCATTGCTTAGCCCAATGGGTAAGCTGGCGTATCACTTGCGTAGAATCCATCCCAGAATGGATTCCTTCAAAAGATGCCGCGCCTTGCTCAGGATGGACGCGCGCGGATAACAAAGACAGCTTTAGCTCACGAAACCCGCTAAAGCCTGCGCGTTGGGCAAGGCGGGCTACAGTCGCCACGCTCGTGTGTGTGTCGGCGGCAAGCTGCTGGACAGAAATATGACCGATCCGTTGCTCATGTTCCAAAATATGTTGCGCCGCACGTTTTTCAGCTGGATTGAGTGTATCCAGCATGCCTTGCAGCAATAGTCGGGCATTTTTCATTCCATCACCTAATTTATAGAATCGAGTCTTGCGTAATAATTTTCCACGCCATATAATGATACGTGTAATAATATTACATTTACAGCCGTTTGTCTCTATGAATTTACTTAAATCGACTATTCCATAACTCATGGTGGAGGGAAATGTGATGAAGTTCAAGTTTGAAGGAGAAATAGGACCATTATTGCCAGGTATACAATTGTTGTCTCAAGAATTAGCTTTTACTTTAGCCGACGATGGCTTGCCCGTGCATGTGGAGCAAGTTGCTGGCGTGTTAGATATTAAGCTTGAGCAGGGGAAAGGCAGCATTCGATATGGTAAAAAACATGAGTTCTTCCGTGCGCTCGGTTTGTTTGTCCAGCATGCCGCGCACTCAGAATCGTTCTTGATCGAGCAGCAGCCGCAATTTGACGCGGTCGGGCCAAGCCTTGATTTATCCCGTAATGCTGTGCTGACGGTACATAGCTTTAAGCAATTAATTCGCACATTTGCCCTCATGGGATTGAACTCTATCGTGTTGTATATGGAAGACTTATATGAAGTCGAAGGTGAGCCTTACTTCGGTTACATGCGCGGCAGATACTCGTATGCAGAGTTAAAGGAAATCGACGACTATGCGGATCAGTTCGGGATTGAAGCGTATCCAGGTATCCAGACGTTAGCGCATTTAGAGGAGTTTTTGAAGTGGGATGCGGCGGTTCACTATCGCGACACGAAAGGTGCACTGCTCATCGATTATGCGCCTTCCTACGAACTGATTGAAAAAATGATTAAGGCGGCCTCGGCACCGTTCCGCAGCAACAAGATTAATATCGGGATGGATGAAGCAGAGGAAGTCGGTAGAGGTCGATTCTTAGACCGCTTCGGTCACAAAGAGCGGTTCGACATTATGATCAACCATTTGTCCAAAGTGTTGGAAATGGTGCGTAAGCTGCAATTAACACCGCTTATGTATGGCGACATGTTCTTGAAGATGGCTTCTGCCTCCGAAGCGGAGCACTATGTATTCGCGAATGAAATTAACATTTCGGAACATATGCTGAAGCACATTCCAGAAGATGTTCAATTGGTGTATTGGGATTTTTTCAATACGAATGAACAAAAGTATGCGCAATTGCTAGATACGTATTCGAAACTAAATCGTGGTGCATATCCGGTATTTCTGGGTGGCATCTGGACGTGGAACTGCTTCGGCACCAATTACGGACTTTCGCTGCAAGCATCAGATGCAGCGCTTAAAGCGTGTAAGAAGAAAGGCGTCAAACAAGTACATATCGCCATTTGGGGCGACGATGGATTTGAGAACAACCATTTTAATGCGCTGCTCGGCTTACAATTTTATGCAGAACATGCATACACGGGTGCGCATGATGTGGCGCAAGAAGTGTTGAATGAACGCGTTAAATTTTGCACGGGCATTGATGCATCTGCATTTATGCAGTTGAAATACTTAGATGAGACACCAGGTAGTGTTCCAGATAATGTGGAACAGAGCAACCCTTCTAAATTTTTGTTGTGGCAGGATGTGTTGTTAGGCCTGTTTGACAGACATATTGAAGGCTTGGAAATGAACGCGCATTATGCGAATTTGGAAACGGCGATTCAGCAGCAGCGCGACCAGACGGCCAAGCTGGATTATTTGTTTGAAGTGCCTGCACAGCTGTGCGGTGTCTTGAAGATGAAAAGCCAATTAGGCATTGAGATCAAGCGAGCTTATGATGACAAAGACTTGATTACACTGCGTCATATTGCGGAGCACGTGCTTCCAGAGCTGGCGAAAAAAGTGAACGATTTGCGAATCGCACACCGTACGCAATGGTTTACGATGTACAAGCCATTCGGATGGGAAGTGTTAGATATTCGCTATGGCGGTGTGCTCACAAGGCTGGATAGTGCGGGTGCCCGTTTGCTGGATTATGTAGCAGGTCGGATTGAGTCGATTGAGGAGTTAGAGCAGGAACGGTTGACGTTCAGCTATCGCAATCCTTCTAATGACAAAGGAGCGGGTTGGAGCAGCTACTACTTCAGAATCGCTTCACCGAATGTGTTTTTCCATGTCGTTCAAATTTTCTAGTTTGATGTCCATTATAAATTAACCTAATCCATTGAAGTCTCGTACCCAGTCTAACAAGGCGCTGGGGTACGGGACTTTTATTTATTTGCAGGATTTTTGCTAGGTTCCTCATTTGCTTTGATTAGATAGCCTCCTATTTTAACCTATAGTAGTCATATACATTCATCCCAACACCTGCTTATTTCTTCAATAAAAAACGAGCATCATATTCATATCTATCACGTGCAAAAATGAGCACAGAACATAAACGCTGGGAGAATAGCATTATGGCAACCAAACACCTCGTTATTATTCACGGTCGCTGTCCTCTCTTTTGCGTTCGAAAATGAAAGGGCTGAGATTGTATCATCTGCTCAATCCCTTAGCGTCAATTTCCACCCTTATTCAAAGTAGGAGCAGCATGAAATGCATAATAATGGTATGATTGAACTGTTTTTATTGCATGTGATCATACTTAAAATGGGGGAAGAAGCAATGGAATTGCAATTCGAACAAGTAAGTGATCTATGTACACGTTTGGCTGAACGTATTCAAACTATTTATATCTTTCCAGAAGTTGCAGACCAACTCGCTAGCCGGCTGATCCAGTTACCAGAAAGCGAGCACAAAGATTCATTTTCGAACATAACGCGGGAAGCGTTGTTCCTAATCATTAATCAAGAGCTGCTGGCCATAAGTGAGGATAAGCATTTAAGACTCATTAGCACCCCGGATTTTATGAAAAAAGAGGCAAGTGAAGAGGACGAAGCAGCTCAGGAAGCACGTGAACTTGCGGAAGCCATGCATCATAATTATGGGCTGTACCGTATCGAAAGACTAGAAGACAATATCGGCTATCTCGATTTGCGACGTTTTGCCTCCGCCCCACATGCGTCTGAAAGTATTGCGGCCGCGTTTACGCTCTTGCAGCATACAGATGCCTTAATTATTGATGTACGAAACAACGGCGGGGGATATCCCGACACCGTTGCCTTCATTTGCAGTTATCTTCTGGATTACCCTACACATTTGGAAACGTTCTATACTCGATCCGATGTAGAAACGATTCAAACTTGGACGGTTCCGATTCACCCTTCACGTAAGTATCCGCTTGAGAATCCTGTTTATGTGTTAACAAGTGGAAAGACGTTTTCAGCAGCAGAGCAATTTACGTATGACCTGAAAAATCTAAAGCGCGCGACCATTGTAGGCGAGCAAACAAAAGGCGGTGCTCATCCAGGTTCGATCCATCGAATGACGGATGACATTTGCATCGTTATTCCAAATGGTAGACCGGTTAGCCCCATTACGAATACGAACTGGGAAAAAGTTGGGGTTACGCCTGATATGGTGGTGAGCAGCGAGGATGCGCTCGACGTGGCGTATCAGGAGGCGCTGCGAGTCGTTCGCAGCAAACGGGATACGAAGCAGCAGAGCGAACAGCTGCTAGAGGCGTAAGACGTTCGATGTGGAAAATATGAACGTGGAGCCGTCACAATTTCCAATCGATGTGAAGCCTTTTTTCGAAAAAAAGCAGGAATAAGCGTTATATTGCAGCTGAAGAAGGGCGACGAACAGGTGAGTAAGCTGTATCGTTGCCTTCACACTGTATAACCGACAAATATCTTCATTTTCTCTTATGGAATACCGACAAAGATTTCAAGAGGTAGAACCGAGGACTCATTTTTTGTAAAAAAGAAGGGGAAATATTGATCTTGCCGAACATAATTAAGAGCAAGAAGTGATAATTAAGCATAAGGAGGGTTGGAGTATGCCGACGGCGTCGATGCAATCCATGACTCTTGGCGACCTCATCAAGAAATACAGACTAGATTCCTTTTTAACCCAATCACAAGTGCAGGAAATGTCGGGGATTACGACAGCGAGTATTTCACGAATTGAAAGCGGAGAGACGAAGCACTCTGACATTAAGACGATTAAGGCCATAGCTACAAGTTTGAACATTCCGTTTGATATATACGTCCCACTTTATATCAAGAACGAATATAAGCCCTACATACTTTTTGCACTTCTACAAGAATCGGTTAAAGTCACCACGGATCTATCCGTCATTCTTCATATTGCAACTCAGTTTCTGAATTCACCGCAAGGAGACAGCTTTGAATTAATGGAACAATTATTCACAGCAACAACGCTCTCAGTAGAAGATACCACGATTAAGCTTGCCCTATACAACTGTATGGTTGAACACGCTCGCAGCCACGGTATTATGCCTTTTATCGCGCAAGGCTTATACCAACATTACTTAATTGTACGCAATGATTTTTCTAACTTGGAATCAACTTTCCATACAGGCAAAGCCGTGCTTAGCTACGCTAATTTCTTAACGATGGAAGATCAACTGACCTTGCATGAGCAGTTAGCTGTGCATGCATTTAGTTTGATGGACTATGCTGAATCGATTCAACTAAGCAAATTCGTCGTTAAACATGATGCACGCAAAGGGGAGCGCAAAGCCAACGCGATCTTTAATCTGTGCAACGCCTACTACTATCTAGGTCAGTATGAAATGAGCCGTCGTTATTTGAATGAGTGCAGTAAATATCATTTTCTGCACATTACGGATAGTATTAAGCTTGTTAATGGTGGAATTAGTGGAAGAACAGGGGACATAGACAAAGGAATTCGTCAGTTAGAGCAGTATTTAACAAGCCCGTCTTCCTACAATCTCGTGTACGCGGTTATCGAATTGATGGATTTTTATATGGCCAAACAAGACTTTGAATCTGCAATACGTCTGTTGCAGTATGAAGCAGAGATCAAGGCTTCAATGGAAGGCGAGCACTTGTCACCTGAGCGGCGTGCGAGATTGGCTTACTTCTATATGCTCACAGGAAACGTATGGTTACATAACGGTGATGTTGACCAAGCATTTGAATACTACTTCAGAAGTTCTTCCGAATATGCGCAGATCTCACTAGAGAAGAAAGCCTTCGAAAGTTTATCTTATATTACACATGCAGCAAGTGAATCAGCTAACCTCAGTCATAAAGCGATTCAAATCCTACATCGGGCACTAACCTTATTAAGTATTAACAAAGCCATTTAAGTAGGGGGTGAGGTGGTTGCACAGGACGCCTAGTCATTCCCTACCCGCGCTCTATGTTGTGCAGGCAGACTTAAAATACCGTTCATCGAGAACCTATTTAAGACGCCGTGGCGTCTTTTCTTTTTCAAAAAATTATAAAATATTACATCTGTAGAATTTACGACAGAATTCTATGTAAGTTATGCTATGATTCCTTCAAGAACCATTTTATGGGTGAAATTTGTAAAATGATTGTTGTAGAAGTGGGGTGGAAAAGCGATGTGTTTGTTGCATTATGCGAGCGATGGTGAGGACGTATTAAGGTATAAGATTGATAGCCTTAGAAGTCAGTTAGCGAATGCGGTGAGCGAATATAACAGTTTTACGGCTGGACCAGTGGTCCAATTAAGCCAAGCACTAGACATTTATATTTTAGAATCTCAACAGAAACAATCTAAAAAAGGGAGGAAGTGAGCTGGGGTGAAAGCTCTTTGCCAAAGGCGATGCTAGCATGGAGGCCAAATGGATGTTAGAACGTAATATTATCGGATTAATCCCTCCATTATTAGGTGTATCTGATTCTAAAGTCACGACAAACACGGAGACTGGAACGATGTAAACGGCACAAGACCTATCTATTAGTTTCCAGTCTTTGTTGATTTTGCATGTAATCCCTTTTTGACTAGCGTGACAAGGAACAACACAATCGGAATTACAATCGTCGGTATGACCGCAGCAAATGGGAGTATCGTATATTCAAAATCGACAATATCAGTAGAGCTTTGGGAAAAGCTTTTTTCGCTTATTGCAAACAGCAGTAGAGCGATGGGTACATTAAGCCACTTTGATTGTTTAAGCGCAAATAAGTAGCGCAACCCCTTCACAACCACGTATTGAGCAATAATGACCTCAAATATGACAAACATCGTCCAGAACCCGATCGCGCTAATTTCAAAGCGTTCAATGTCATCTCCGATTCTAATCATGCTTAGTGAGGTGAAGTACGGATACGTTTTGATCGAGGACAAATAAGCGCCGACTGACCCCAGTGTTAAATAAGTAGCCGCAAATAAATAAACTCCTGATAATAGCAAAGCAAGAATCGAACTGCGTATTAACTTTTTTTGATGCTTCACATAACCAAATAAAGCGGCAAAGACAATGATTTTACTGAACGGAAATGCAAAGCTGAACAAAGTGGCGTAGACGATTTCATTGAATTTGCTTTGAAAAGCGGGCAGAAACGGGTTCGTGTCCACAATTTTGAAAATTAATAAGTTTAGGATGAGCAACGAAATGACCGTTACCGGTAATACGACTTGTACAGCTCTTGCAATTGCTTCAATCCCTAAATAAACGGCGTAAGTCGACACAATAAAGATAGATACGCTAAATACATAGCTCGGCGTGCGTGGCATGATTGCTGTCGAATAAAAAGCGGTTAACGCTTTGCTCGAAAGAATACAAAGCTGCGCTGTGTAATAGACCAACCATAAAGTAAACAATTTGGCGAGCCACTTGCCGACAATTTGTTCGGAATAATCGAAAATTTGCCTTCCCGGGTATTGGGTTTGAATATAAATAAGCATCGCCGCCAAGACGATTCCACCACATGTACCGAATAAAATGGACATCCAGGCATCGGCATCAATAATTTTAAGCTGAAGTAAATATAACGTGGAAAATCCAGACAAAAATGAAAAAATGAGATATCCGAGCTGTAACGCTGAGATGTGAATACGTTCCACCATGTGCTGTATAACTCCTTATCGTTCAAAGTCCTAATGTCTGATGAATGATGAAATCGGATACCGCTTGATACATAAGGCGATCGGCTTTCTCTGGAGTTGGGACAGGAAAGTCCGCAATGATCGCAAGCATATACACGATCCCCATAATCGAGAAGACGGCTACGATTTGTGCGGTTCGACGTTCTTGTTTTCGCAGCAAAAAGGGAATGCTCCAGCACGAGTAGGCGATAAAAATAGCTAATAGCACGCATAGCAGGCTCATGTGCTTCCTCCGTTCCATTTCATCATCGTTAATCAATGGTTCCCGTGTTCCATATCGTAAGATCGACGTTTACATGGACAGGCATCGTGGCAAATACGTCGTCCCAATTCGATTTTAACTGGTTCCACTTCGTCGGATGATGCTTATAAAATTGTTCGCTAAAGCCCAAATAATCGACCCTTGTCTGTTGTTGTGCTTTTTTAATGATGGCCGTTACTTGCTGCTGGACATAAGTTTCAATATGTTGCTCTAGCGTGGAAATGTCTTGCTGGCTAAGCGTATGTTTGTTGGCGATTTCATTAATTTGGCACAACAGATCAAAATCAATATCGATATGTGGGCGGTTGCGCACAAAATAGGGTCGGATGCTTCTTGATTTAATCGTTGACAATGACGTTATCGCCCCGAATGGTTTGGCGCCGTCTTTGATGACGCACGTGAATTGGACTTTATCGGTATCCCTATCCGTCAACAAGCGAGCCACGGCCGTTTCCTCACTATTTAGCCAGCCAATAAATTTGCCGTTTCTTAAAATAGATGTTCCTTCAAGCGCGAGCACATCTTCTGACTTTTCTTTAGGCTGATAGGCCACTAATCGGCCTGTTAAAAAGCCCTGCGTTGCGTTGGCATTCCGATTAATCATATCTTTAACCGAAATGCCGAGGCTTTTCCCGGTTTCATCCTGATTGCGAATCATACCGAACAGTTCGTTTACTAATAGATCTTTCGTTTCGGGCCGAACTTTCAGCATTTGTTCCGCTGTCCCGTCGCTAACGAGCATGAGGCTTGTGTTACGAATTTCACGATTGCGCTGCAAAAAGTCAACAATTTCAGGTAGCGAATGCTGTGCGGCTTCTTTGCCGATTACAAAAATACGATTATGAAACCAAAACAGCTTTTTGCTGGCGCGATTGCGTAAGCTCTGCGCGCTTTCCATCACAGAATTTCCATTACCTGCGCCCAGCCATTCCATAAGCCCATTGCTCTGGGCACTCGAGCCTTTACTGGCAGGTTGCAGCGCATATACGATGATACGATGTTTGTTCGTATTGGCATCCCAATCAATCCCCGTTGCCATGACAATCGAAACCTCATCTAACTCCCGCACATCGAGGGAACAGCCTGGCCCCACAACGAATAAGCAAAGGCACAAAGCGAGTTTAAGGCTCCAACTGCAACGAAACATCATGAAGACTCCTCTTCTTTTTGAAAATGGACCGTTTCTTCGGTATGAATATCCGAAAACGGTGAAGGAATATGTTTGGATTTACGTAATGGATAAGGAAATACAAATATATCATTGAGCCAGCTCTTCCAACGCACAGGTGCAATGGGCGAAAGAAATGGAATGCCGAATGAGCGCAGTGAGCTTAGATGCAGCAGCAAAAATAAGGCGCACAAGGCAACGCCGAACACCCCAAGTGAAGCGGACACGAACATAAACGGAAATCGCAGAATACGAAACGCAATGGCTGCATTAAAAGCAGGAATCGCAAAAGAGGCAATCCCGGTCGTTGCGACGACAATAACCATCGGTCTGGACACGATTCCTGATTGGACGGCTGCTTCGCCGATAATGAGCGCTCCAACAATACTAATCGTTTGCCCTACCGTGCGTGGTAAGCGGACGCCCGCTTCACGCAGCAGTTCAAACGCGATTTCCATAATGAGCGCTTCAATAAAGGTAGGAAAAGGTACGCCTGCTTTAGCCGCAGTAAACGTAAGCAGCAGCGGTGTCGGCAGCATTTCCTGATGGAAGGTGGTCAACGCAATATATAACGATGGCCCAAGTAAGGAAATGACTAAAGCGATCAGGCGCAACGCGCGCGTTAAGTTGGCAAAGATGTAACGCTCATAGTAATCTTCACTTGCTTGTAAAAAATCGGTGAACACCGAGGGGACGATTAACGCTGAAGGTGTCCCATCCACAAGCAGCACAATTCGGCCTTCATTAAGTGCGGCCACAATGCGATCGGGTCGTTCCGAGAGCGCAATTTGCGGGAAGGGGCTATAGACGTGATCTTGGATCACTTCTTCAAGCTGAGCGCTTTCGATCAGAGCATCCAGCTTCACCAGCTTCATCCGACGCTCCAACTCGGTGAGCACCTCACGATTGACGAGGTGTTGCAAGTATAACGCTTGCACCTCTGTTTTACTGTTACTGCCGATTTTGTATTTGACGGCGTGTAAATCAACAGATTTTAAGCGACGATACACCATAGAGAGATTCGTTTGAATCTGTTCGGTGAATGCTTCCCTAGGCCCGCGCACGACAGGTTCTATTTTCGACTCTTCAATTGATCGCGTCTTATAGCCTGGAATTTGCACGCCGAAAGCTTCTAGTTCCCCCTCTATACAACAGATAAAGCCAGCCTCCAATAGGTATGCCGTCATTTCATGAGGGGTTGAAAGTCGCTCGACACTGCCCATTGCTGACAAAAATGAGAGTACGGCCGACTTGCGGTCGCTGTCTGACATATGGCTGTCGTCTGCCGTCAGCTCGGTCAAATGTAGCAGCTGCTCGTTTACATATTTTTCATCAATCAGCGTATTCAAATAAGCCACACAACTAGCAGCCTCCCCTTGTTTCACGCCCAGTTCGCGCACAACAAAGTTCGCGTTATTGCGAAATAGATGAGCCAACATCTTTTTGTTATCCGCAACATGAACGCTTAACTGGGTATGTTCGGGCGTATCGTTATCGTCTGGCTGTTCAGGCATCCATTGCACCTCCCTCCAAATAATGTCTGACATAACGAATGTTCTTATTCATCAGATGCCGAACGCGGCGCTTGCCTCCCTAATAAAAGGACTGAAATGGGAGGGGATTTACTCGAAATAGCGAATATTTCAAACAAGCAGAGATGAGGTGATCCAACCGATGAAGCAATCGGAAAGAAAGCGAAAATGTGGAGCGGACGTGGAGTCGAATGTGGAAGGGATCATTTTTAAAATAGAAAAATCGAGCAATCGGATATTAGTGGTACAAGGTTTAAATGTGGAAAATATGCATATGAGCATAGATGATTTGCTACATAAAGCTGCCCAATATCCCGAGGCGTACTGGATCAGTGGAGTGGATTGTGAAAAATATAAGCTAGGTGATATTGTGAAAGTATGGTTCGAGCAGGTTGAGGAGTCATATCCAGCTCAAGCAGTCGCAACCTTGTATGAACTTGTAGAACGAACAAGAATGTGGGAAACTTAATCGTACGCAGGGTAACACTATACTTTATAGAATTAAGGTGAGTCAGAATGAATGCTAAACAGCTTGCTGCGGAAAAGGCAGTTGCATATATACAAGACGGAATGGTAGTCGGTCTGGGAACAGGCTCGACAGCGTATTGGGCTATACACAAAATAGCTGAGCGAGTTCATGCGGGGCTACATATACGCGCGGTGGCAAGCTCCGAGCAATCGGAACGCTTGGCGCTCGAATTAGGCATCCCCATTGTACCTTTTTCACAAATTGATGAAATAGACATCTCGATTGATGGTGCTGACGAAGTCGATACGGAGCTAAACCTCATTAAAGGTGGTGGGGGCGCCCTGTTACGGGAAAAGGTGCTGGCTGCCAATAGTAAGCAATTTATCGTGATTGTAGATGAATCGAAGCTTGTGAATAAGCTGGGCAAGTTCCCGTTGCCTGTTGAAATCGTACCGTTTGCTGCGAATCTGACGATAAATAAGCTAACAGAGCTGGCGGGCGAGGTTAACGTTCGATCGGTTCATGGGCGCGAGTTTGTGACGGATAACGGTAATTTAATTGTCGATTGTTATTTTCAAGAAATTGCGAATGCGAAGCAGTTGAATCAGCAGTTGAATTTGATTCCTGGAGTCGTGGATAACGGGTTGTTCGTCGGTATGGTGCAGCAAGTTATCGTTGGTTATGCCGATGGGACGGTAACGGAAATGGGAGTTAGTTGAGTCTTTTGAGTGATTTGAGTGATTTGATAACGAGTCTACTTTATGGTTAAATATAGAAGTAGACTTCGTTCGTCATTACATCTTCCCCAATGTAGGAGGGCTCATATTGAAACTTGCAGAAGCACTCGTTCATCGTGCCGATTATCAACGCAAAATACAACAACTGAAAAATAGATTAGAACGAGTTATAAAAGTTCAAGAAGGCGAGGAACCCGCAGAAAATCCGACGCTGCTCGTTGCCGAGCTTGATCGTACGGTGAATGAACTTACACTCATGATCCAGAAAATAAACAAAACAAACGCCTTAACGCCGTTTGATGCGCAGTTCAGTATTGCAGATGCACTGGCCGAGCGTGACAAGTTCATGCAGAAGCGCAATCTACTTAATGAAATGATCGAACATGCTTCTATTAAGCAAGATCGATATAGTCGCTCTGAAGTTAAGTTTTTCCGAACGGTTGATATTATTGATCTGCAGCAACAAGTGGATACGTTATCCAAGTCATACCGTGAACTCGATTTTAAAATTCAAGAAAAAAATTGGACGATAGATTTGCTCGATTAAGAGTAGCGACGATTAAAGCGATGGTAGCTAGACCAATAAAAACGAGCACGACCCGCCAACTGGGAAAGTTGGATGACGTAGATGCAGGGCCATATCTGCACCATTTATAAATTAGCCCAGTATTGTTACATATGCCACCGGCATAACGTAATTTGTACCTTTTAATGTAACTACCATGTGTTGGTTTATTGGTCATAGCGAGGGTGGGGAAGGGGAATATACGTATTCAATTTCGTTATTTTTCGTCGTCGATTTACTTCACATCAGACAGTTAAGCTATCGTGTAACCGTGAGACATCAAGCGCCATGCCTTGATGTCTTTTTTATTTTCTTTTTTTACTTGACTTTCCCCTTAACTGGAAAGTATACACTTTCATTAAGCGAAAAGCGAAGTGATATGCTGTGAAGCTTGAAAGTTGCTAAAATACAGCGGCTAGGAGAAAAGCACATATGTTCAAAATTAGCGAGTTTTCAAAATTAAGCAAGGTATCCGTTAAAGCGCTCCGCTTCTATGACCAGATGCAACTGCTGAAACCAGCTCATATTGATGACGTTACGGGGTACCGTTACTACGCTGCGGAACAATTATTGGAGCTTAACCGCATTTTAGCGTTTAAGGAGCTTGGTTTTACGTTGCAGCAAATCGTTCCGCTGCTGCAAGAACAAGTGAGCTTGGAACAAATTAAAGGCATGTTTAAGGTGAAAAAGGCAGAGATTCAGTCCGTGCTGCGCAACGAACAGGAGAAGCTTGCACGCTTGGAAGAACGATTGCAGCAGCTCGAAGCCGAACAGGAGATCAATCTTCAGCATGTTGTTCTCAAAGAAGTAGAACCTCAATGGGTAGCTTCTTTTCGCAGTAAGGCTACAATTGTTGACATTCCGCACTTATTTCAGCAATTAGACAGCGCGTTAGGGAAGCATGTGTCTAACGTTCAGCCACGCCTCGCTTTGCTACATGGCTGCGCAGCGTGCGATGAGAAGATGGAAATCGAAGTTGCACGTCCATTATCGCGTGAGATTAACATGCATGCGCCATTTACCGTGCAGTGCATCCCTCACCATCCGCTGATGGCGACGATTGTGCAGCGTTTGACGCATCGTTGTGAAATTAGCACGGCAAGTGCAAGCTTAGCGATGTGGATTGAAAAGAACGGCTATGTGTTAACAGCGGGCGAGCCACGACGAGAGCTCTATTTTTTCGAAGATGAGCACGCGATGGAACCGTTTATGACTGAAATTCAACTTGCAATTGAACCGAAAGCTTAATGGAACGTAAAGCTTAAATGGGGCGAAGGAGTGGGAACGATGAGTTTACTGTTTACACCGATTACGATTAATGGCTTAGCGTTGAAAAATCGAATCATGATGTCTCCGATGGTCACGAGCATGGCAACACCGGATGGGATAGCTACAGAGTGGCATACGTTGCACTATGGTGCACGTGCACTTGGACAGGTGGGCTTAATTATGGTGGAATCCACAGTCGTTGTCGATCCAGGGCCCAATAATTACGCTGGTGTTCTCGGGCTATGGCGTGATGATCATATTCCACAATTACGTGAGCTCGTACGTGTTCAACACTTATACGGATCTAAAGTAGGCATTCAACTCGTACACATCGGTCTCAAAACAGAAACCGAGCGCGAATCGGTTGCGCCTTCTGCGGTACCTTTCCAAAGTCGGATGCCAAAAGTATTAAATGAGGAAGAGATTCAAGATCTCGTTCAGGCCTTTAAGCATGCAGCCAGAAGAGCGGTTGAAGCGGGCTTTGACGTGATCGAAATTCATGCTGCGCACGGATATTTGGTGAACAATTTCCTTTCCCCGTATACGAATCACAGAGAGGATAAATACGGTGGAACTCGCGATAAGCGCTACCAGTTCCTGCGCGAAGTAATCGATGAAATTCGCAGCTTCTGGAGCGGTCCGCTGTTCGTACGTGTATCAGCTGTCGAATACGGGGAAGGGGGCAATACGGTAGAGGATCATATTTACTTTGCGAAATTAATGAAAGAGCAAGGTGTTGACCTGATCGATGTGAGCAGCGGGGGCGTGCTACCTATTGTGCCCCAATCATTCCCAGGCTATCAAGTGCCGTATGCAGACGCTATTCGGCGGGAGGCTGGTATCGCCACCGCTGCTGTAGGCCTCATTAAGAACGGTTTACAGGCGGAAGAAATTGTGCAAAATGGACGCGCAGACCTTGTAGCGATTGGCAGAGAGTTGCTTAATGATCCATTTTGGGCACGTACAGCTGCGAGGCAATTAGGGGAGACGATTGAGGCTCCAGGACCGTACGGGCATCATTGGTTCTCAACTCCATAATCGAATGCAGACTAAACGTCTGTTAAGCCAGAATGAGGTGTAAGCCTAGCGTTCTGGCTTTTTTTGGGATTATCATTGCCTTCATAATTCATGTGCTGGTAAAATTGGGATGTGACGAGCGTTGTAAAATGTGGAATAGGAGGTTTGGGGTTCTGTTCGATAAAATCATTCTTATCGCTGGATTGACGATGCTCATACATTTGGTAGAAACGTTATCCTATGCATTCCGACTCGCGGGTGTAAGGGTTGGGAAGATCGTCGTCGCCATTTCACTCACAGGCATTATCGTCCTTATTTCTCGCACTTCCAACTTAATTCAAGCGCCTCTAACGGGTAAAATGATTGATCACGCGATCGCGTACAACGACTTTAATATTGAACTCGTATTTCGGATATTTATTGGCTCGGCATCGGTGGGTACGTTACTTGCGTTGTTCTTGTTCCCATCTGCTGTTCGTTTAGCCAAGCGAATCATTACGCATTTGGAAGTGACGGGTTCTGTGCCCAGACTTATTTCTTCCGTCACAATCACGAAGGTGAGGCATGCCGGCCATCACTTGCGCAAACCACGCTTTAGTATGCTAAAATCATTGCGCCTGATGGGCATCCCTAAACGTTTATTAGTATTGAACTGCCTCGTGTCAGGCATTTATACCGTCGGCGTGCTCGCAGCGTTATATGCTTCGGTGTTGCAGCCTGAATTTGCTGTAGCCGCTTCCATGTCTTCAGGTGTCATCAATGGCGTAGCGACCATTTTGTTAACTATATTAATTGACCCACAAATGGCGTTGTTAACAGAGCGTGCGCTGCACGATGAGCGGGAAAAGCACCGACTCGGTAAAATTTTTGCGCTATTAATGTGTTCCCGTTTAGCGGGCACGATATTGGCGCAGGCTTTGTTCGTTCCAGCAGCAAGCTTAATAAGCTGGATCGTGGTGTATTTGTAATCAACTCATCTCAGGGAGGACTTACGATGATCAAAGGATTTCATCATGCGCAAATTACGATTCCAAAAGGAAAGGAAGAGGAAGCGAGAAGCTTCTATTGCGGCGTATTGCAGCTGGAAGAGCTACCTAAACCTGTTTCATTGCAAGGCAGAGGTGGATTTTGGGTGCAGGTAGGGAATAGTGAGCTGCATATCGGCACCGAAGATGGGGTGGATCGTACCTTGACAAAGGCGCATCTGGCGTACGAAGTGATGAATGTCGAGGCGATACATAACCGATTAGTAGAACACGGAATTGAAGTACTCGAAGCCGTTCCTATTCCAGGCTATGATCGTTTTGAATTTAGGGATCCGTTCGGAAATCGAGTGGAATGTATTCAGCGGCTCCATTAGTCAAAGAGGCGGGGGGATAGCTATTTTTCAACGAAAAATAATGGCCGCATCGATTTCAGGTACGTGCTTTGCCTTCATATTAGGACTGATTGTATCAGATCCATTTAGTGAGAAAAGGTTTGATACCATCCAAAGTTTCATATTTTCGTTTATTTCGTCTTTACCTGTGTATATGATGTTTAGCTTTCCAGTTATTCTCGTTTATGGCGTATTAACTTCGATGCTTAGCGATTATATCGGGAAACGGGTAGCGATGAAATGGAAAAAGAAAAATGCGGAGTTGTTCGTATCCGCGGCGCTGCATCTCGTATTTGGTCTTGTATTACTGTGGGTTAGCTTGATTGCTGCGCTATTATTTTTAATTACCGATATCCTGCTTAGAAGAAAGAAAACACATTATTCGTCGTTATCTGCGCTTATAAGTCTAGGCTTACCGGTATTCGTGTGGACCTTTTGTTTAGGGATTTTGTGGATTAATGAAAAATTTTGGTGATAATGGTTGCAAAAAACGACAAAAAGGCTGCCAAAAGAGCAGCCTTTTAATTTTTATATGAAATCAAGTGAAAATGGAGTGTTAAATTTAGGAATCTTCTATTATAATAAAACTTGTAAGGGAGGTGCATAGTCGATAAAAAGAAATACTCGTGGACAGGTAAATGTAAGCGCTGTCCTTATCTAGCCAAATTAGAGGAGGTAAATGACATGATTCAACAAACTTTTTGGAACAAACTCTCGTTAAAAGCAACACCACTGCTCGTTACAGGTGGAGTATTGCTAGGTTTAGCTGGTACATTGGCCGTGGCAGAAACAGCTTCTGCACACGGTTATATTGAAGCTCCTGCAAGCCGAGCTTATTTATGTAAGCAAGGAAATAACAACAATTGTGGACAAGTCCGTTACGAGCCGCAAAGCGTTGAAGGCAAGAAAGGCTTTCCGGCAGCTGGTCCAGCAGATGGCCAACTTGCAGGTGTAGGCCTGTACCCTGAGCTGGATGCACAAGGCACGAATCGCTGGCAAAAAGTGACGATGAACACAGGCCAAAATACGTTTAATTGGCATATCACAGCTCGTCATAGTACTTCACAGTGGAGATATTTTATTACGAAAACAGGCTGGGATCAAAACAAGCCGTTGTCACGTGATAGCTTAGAGCAATTTTGTAGCTATCAAGATGGTGGCAAACAACCAGCTGAAAAAGTAAGCCACAGCTGCACGGTTCCTTCTGATCGCAGCGGTTACCATGTGATTTTAGGTGTCTGGGATGTTGCAGATACGCCTAATGCTTTCCACCAAGTTATTGACGTGAACGTCATTAACGATGGATCGGGTGTAAAGCTTCCTTCTGTTCCTACTAATGTAGTTTCTCAGTCCCAAACGACTTCTAGCATTTCGCTTTCTTGGAGCGCTTCCTCTGCAACAAACGGCATTCGCTTGTATGAAGTATTCCGCAATGGTAGCTTAGTCGGAACAACTAGCCAAACGTCGTTTACTGACTCTGGTCTAGTGGCGAATACGTCTTACACGTATACGGTTCAAGCTGTTGATGGTTTAGGCAACAAATCGCAGGCATCCCTTGGAATTACAGCCAAAACATCGACCAATGGTGGCGGCACGACTACACCTGCTTGGGACGCGAATACCGTGTATACAAAGGGTAAACGAGTGCTCTACAATGGTGTTGTTTACGAAGCACAATGGTGGGTACAAGGTGAACTTCCAGGTAAATCAGGTGCGTGGAAAACAGTGAACTAATCGTGAGGTAAGAGACTGTACCATAGTCTAGTAGACTATGGACAGTCTCTTTTTTTTTTGCCACTACACCACACTCGCATACGATTGCAAAAGTTTCCTTTTTTCGATACAATTCGAAGAACCATTTGCGCTTTAGTCTTGTTGAGAGCTATTTTTGAAGGTGGCAAATAGAAAGGAAGGAGAGATTTTGTTAGGATGATCGGTCATGAACATCATAAATCTATCGTTAATAAGCTAAGTATCATAATCGGATTATATGTTGTGTCCATCTTTTTTGCTCAGGATCACTTTCTTGGCTATATGGTATGGAATATAATGCTCGCTGCGATCCCTTTTTATATGGCGGTACTTATTTATCGCAATGTAAGCAAAGGGGTTACAACAGAAGTGCGCCACAAAGTCGTACTTGCTATTTTGTCACTTATCTGGTTTTTGTTTTATCCGAATACCTCATATATCATTACCGATCTCATCCATATTCAAAGCCAGAAATTTATTGTAGTAAATCCGAATTACACCCCTTACTCCAACGAGGCACGATTATTGTTCAATCCGGACTTTGCACTTTGGCATCATATGTACACTATCGTTATGGGGGTCTTTATCGCTGTTGCGCTAAGCTTCGTTGCCCTTTATGTCATTCAACAATTGCTTGCGGACAAGTGGAATCGTACAATTGGCTGGAGCTTCGTCATCACGATGCAGCTTCTCAGTGGGTTTGCGATCTATTTAGGCAGATTTATTCGCTGGAACAGTTGGGACATCCTTACCGACCCTAGCAATATTTTGGTCATTATCACGCGTGACATACATCTGGAGTCAATCCAATTTACACTGCTTTTCGGCACTGCTAATTTGGTGATTTATATCATTTTGTATGTTTTGGTTCATCGTCCGATAGTAAGAACATAAGCGATACACGAACAGCATATATCGAAATGAAGGAATATCAAGCAACCATGGTGAGCGCATGCAGCAGCCATGGTTGTTTTTTGTATGCAAACAAAGACAAGTTGAGGCTCCTATATTTCTGTATAGGAGAGGCATTAACCGACGTTGCCGTTTATACATATGTTAGTAATGATCGATATTTGGAGGAGATAATCTATGTAGAAGCCCTATCCTGTATATCCATTTATCGGTTACCAGCCTCATTCGGTGAACTTGTAGCCATCCAAGGTGCCGCATTCCGTTCGGGCGTAAAGGGGAACAGAAACGAGATGAACATCAAAAATGTATGGGCAAAAAGAGGAACTTTAAAAGTTTCTAACCAATCTGAACTATTAATAGGTTTGAAGAAGAAGGTTCCAGTCATTGAGATAACTCAAACCTTAAAAGTGAATAACACCATTACGATACCGGAAAAAGTAACGCTAAAAGGGGCTACTACAGACACGAGAATCATATTTGAAGCAGGAATGGATGGTATTGAAGTCACAAATAACAATACCCTATCGGATTTATGTATAGAGGTATCGCCCAAGAACAGAGCCATTTTCAATTCATATAACCAAAAATCTATGGGAAATCTGAAAATCAAAAATGTAAAAACAATTGGAAGTGTACAGATTTTAGCGAAATCAAAAATCCAAAACGGACATATTGAAATGATAAATCTACATATTATTGAAGCTGATGTGCTGAATAGAATGGAAAGACCCGAGGGGTTCGGTGTATCGGTGATTCAAGGAGCATTAACGATTTGGAATCAACAACAATCAAAGGACTCCGTACTTTCGGTTTCCATAAATGGGATTCAGATAGGGGGAAAAGATAAACCGGTTTTAGGGAGCGGGATTTTCTTAAGTGGATATGGGCCTAATGCTTTGCCGAATCATAATGGGATTTTGACTGCCGATGTTATCGATACGGATGAAATTCACTCAACAGGAAAAATAAGATTGGGAATTTCCGACGTTATTTCTGGCGGTCTGTTTATCGTGCATGGTGTGAAGGTTAAAAACATGACGAATCGTGGGACAGTCACAACATATGGGGTTAATGATATGGTACTGGATAATTGGGGTGAAGTATCACAATGGATTGCAAAAAAGTCCATTACCTCGCATGGAGCAAGTGGAATTGGGTTTGTTAATTTTGGTAAAATAAGTGTTCTTACCATACAAAGTACGATAGAAACATTTGGTCAGGGAGCTCGTGGTTTTAATGCATACACGGGTGATATTGGAACGGCGTGTTTCAAAAAAGTGATTACGCACGGGGATGGCGCAATTGGTATTCAAACAAGCACACGGATTGATCGTTTAATCGTGAATGATGGTATCTTCACGTATGGAAATATAGGAGATTCGCTTGTTGAAGGTATCATAAAAAAAATTCCAGCTCAAGGACTGAGTATATTAAAAGGAACAAAAGCTAATTCTTTTGAAATTCATGGCGGTATTCACGTAAAAGGAAAAGATGTAGACATATTGAATATAGAAAATAATGCAGCTATAAAATCATTAATGGTCAAGGAATAGATTAAGGGTTACCTTTCGAGTTCCATGGTCACGAACGATCTCATTAGCACATTTAAAATGTCATAAGTGACGACAATGAGGATGGTCAAGATGAAACATTACAATAAACTTGTTAGAGATCGAATTCCACAAATTATTGAGGCGCAAGGTCAGGTGCACGACACGATTACGCTGGATGAGCAGCTATTTGTGAAGGCGTTGAAGGAGAAGCTTCAGGAGGAATTAAACGAATTTTTAGAGGCAGAAGAAGTGTTGGAGCTGGCAGATATGTTGGAAGTCATATATGCACTTGCGGCAGTGAAAGGTGTCTCCCGAGACGAACTGGAACGTTTGAGGCTGAAAAAAGCGCAGCAAAATGGTGGATTCGGTGATCGACTATTTTTAAAAACCGTGATGGAGAAGTAGTATCTCGTGTACCTGGTTTAGGAACCATCCATTAGGTTGATGCATATATGAGTATTAGAGGAAAAGGGGGGATTCCCCCCCTTACTTCTCTAAGCGGCGGTAGCGCATAATACGGTGGAACATGGTTTTGTCGGAAAGCTTGGCGAACGGTATGACTTCGGGATTCGTATTTACTTCTAAAATCCATGGATGCAGCTTCTTATCGAGGGCGATGTCAAAGCCAAGCTCACGCAAAAATGGATATGACTTATGCAACTGTCTTGCGGATAATAGGCAACACTCACGCAGCTTAGCAGTTGCCTGTTTGAAATCACGTACGTTACGTCCATGGGATAGGAGAACGGCTTTGACTGTTTTGATATCGGCACCTTGACTGCCGTTTGTCACTGCTTTGGATGGTTGCGCAACGCGTGCTAACATCCCCGTTAGCTGCCATTCTTGATTGCGATCGAGCTGTGTGACGACACGAAAGTCGAACAGACGCCCGTGATAGCGGAGCATATTAATGCCTTGTTGGACGAGGTATGATTCTTTGGAAGTACGAGGTCTTAAGGCTCTACGTAGTGCATTCCATGTTAGGCGTGAGTGGATTTTTTTGCCTGTGTGCGCCCAGTAGGGAGAACGTTTATTGCGCTTAGACGGCCGTTTCTCGACACGCATAACACCACGGCCATGCGAGCCGCGTTCAGGTTTCACATATACGATTCGATAATGGTTCACTAGTTTGCTAAGTGAAGAGTCGCTATATCGCAATGTGTAAGGGACGTAACGACGGACGTGGCTATTTCGGACAAGCACTAAGGTTTTTTTCCACTTGCTAGATACACCTTTTCTGCGACTTCTTGCTTGATAAGAAATCTTCGCTTTCACTCCATACACCACCTTTTTTTAAAATTATTCTATGCCTGTCATTGGCTGTACGATTGGGCCGTGGGCGGACAAATTCGCGAACTTTGCATAAGATGGGATGAAATCCGTTGAAAGCGGGGGAATGCCATGCCGAATACCGTTGACGATGCGCGGATTCATGCGAAGTTGCAGGAAGTCAAACAGTTATACCCGTGGTACAACGACTTGCTCCAAGCCTTGAGTCAAGGGGAGAACGTCGGCGCATGGTCGTCGATCCCGCTGCTTACCCATGAGCGGCTGCTGCCTTATTTTGACCAGACCGAGCAGCAGCAGGAGCCGAATTGGAATGTGTACCGCACCTCGGGTACAAGTAGTAACCGAAGAAAGGCGATCGTGTATGATCCAGATGATGAAGCAGCCTATGTGGAGCATAAGACTCGCTTATTCGGAGAGCTGTTGCACGATTTGAACGCCACACGGGCCATAAGCGATATGGGAACGGGGCATGCCGCTGCGACTGCGCAGGAAATTTTTGAACAGCTTGGCATCTCCTGTGTAGTCGTCCCTTTTCAGCAGCCGATTGACGAGCATCTGGAACAAATCACCCAATTTCGGCCGGACGTATTGTATACGATGCCGTCCATCTTAGATGCTTTGGTCAAGGCGGCTGCGCCCGATTTGAATTGGGGCATTCGCCGAATTATTTTAGTTGGCGAGCCTGCCTCACCAGCTTGGAGACAGCGAATTGCTGAACGGATGAGCATACGACCGAACGACATCGTAGATACGTACGGCAGTATTGAAGTAGGTACGATGGCCTATTTTGATTCGCAGATCGGGCGGTATGTACTGATGGACGGGTTATTAGCGGAAGGGATTACGCCTCAGCAAGCTGGCCTCAACGGGATTACGCTTCCAGTTGGGGAAGAGATTCTTGTGTTAACTTCCTTTGTGCGCCGTCGTTTTCCGGTACTTCGCTATGTGACCTACGATGTTGTGCGCGATCTGCGCACGGAGTTAGTAGACGGGCAATTGCAGACTACATTTGCCGCACTCGTGAAACGAATCGGACCAGAGCTAAAGCATGGTGAGAAAATTAGCGTTTACGATGTGGAGAATGCCGTGTTTCGACATGTGCAGCAGGCGGACGTCCGTATCTTGGTACAGGACAATCGATTACGCGTGTACATTCAATGTGTAAATCCGCTCGATAAGCACACGATTGAGGATATTCGCAGTGATATTCATGAGGCGATACCTGAGATCGGAGACATGATTCGTTCCCAACTGTTAGAGGAAATATGTATTATTCCGTTGAATTTAAACGACCCGCAACACCAACTTCGTTGGCAAATTCTCACCCCCTCTACTTCCGTAAAGCAAAAAAAGCTTTACATTCAACCCTAAACGATAGCGGAAAAATAGGAAGGATGCGATCGATTTGAGCGCTCACGAGCATATGATGTCGGTAATTGGCCACACACCGATCGTGAAGTTGCAGCGCATATTCAAAGATTCGCCATTTGAAACATATGTGAAGCTAGAAATGCTTAATCCTGGTGGCAGTACGAAAGATCGGCCCGCACGAGCAATGATTCTCGCAGCGTTGGAGGAGGGCCGGCTGCGCCCCGGTTCTGTCGTTGTGGAATCCAGCTCTGGGAACTTAGCCATCGGCCTAGCGCAAATTTGCAATTTGGTAGGCTGCCGGTTTATTTGTGTCGTCGATCCACGCACGACGACAACCAATTTGCGCATATTGCGCGCCTATGGCGCACGGATCGACCTTGTGCGCAAGCCTGATGCAGCGACAGGCGAATTCGTGCCTGCGCGACTGCGACGTGTGCGCCATTGGCTGCGCAGGCTGCCGAACGCTTTTTGGCCAAACCAATATGCCAACAGCCATAATGCCTTATCCCATCAGCAGACAACCATGACAGAAATCGCGGCTGATTTGCCGCGGATCGATTATTTGTTCTGCGGTGTTAGCACCTGTGGCACGCTGCGCGGCTGCGTAGACTATATCCGCGAACACGGCTTGCGGACCAAAGTGGTGGCCGTCGATGCCGAAGGCAGCGCTATTTTCGGCAAGCAGCTCAAGCAACGCCGCCTGCTGCCTGGACTTGGCGCGGGCATTCGGCCCTCGCTATGCCCAACAGAAGGTATTGATGAGCAGATAGATATTAGCGAGCTGGAGTGCATAGTAGGCTGTCGCAAGCTTGCTCGCATCGAATCCATTTTAGCAGGCGGCTCATCGGGTGGCGTGATTGCAGCTGTACACAAATATAGGGAGCGCATCCCAGCGGGATCTGTGTGCGTACTTCTGCTACCTGATCGGGGCGAGCGTTATTTGGAAACGATTTACGATGATGCTTGGATTGCGGAGCAGTACGGTCACTCCTTTCTGGCACGCGTACATGCGCAGCTCGAAGGTGAGGGAGGTGATGAGCAGCGATGCGTTATTTAAATGAGGCAGATATACAACGTATTGGCATTGATTGGAAGGCGCTGGCCGATGTGATCGAAGCTGTTGCAGGTGCTTATAAGCGTGGCGAATACGCGCAGCCGATTAAGCCTTATTTAAAGTTTGGCAGCGACAAAAATCGTATTATTGCGATGCCTGCCTATATTAGTGAGCCTATTCGTACGGCAGGTTTGAAGTGGATTGCGAGCTATCCAGACAACCTATTGAAAGGTTTGCCGCGAGCGAACAGTATTACCGTGCTGAACGATGCCGACACGGGTGTGCCTTCGTTGCTTATTAACGGCAGCTTAATCAGCACGATTCGTACAACTGCGGTAAGCGCAGCGCTGTTGCGCAAGCTTTTGCAGCAGTCGAAAGGAGACTTGGAGGGAGACTTGGAGGGAGTGACCGCGCGACAGGGGCGAGACTTAGAAGTCGCGGTCATCGGTCTTGGTCCGATAGGGCAAATGCATATTCGGATGGTTGCCAGCTTGTTCAGCGATCGCGTTGCTCGTATACGCGTCTACGATAAACGCCCCGTTGAACTGCATCAGCTATTCGATCACGAATTGCGGACAGCGGTCGCGATTGAAGTGTGCGAGACTTGGCAAGAGGCTTATGAGGATGCCGATCTCGTATTTACTTGCACCGCATCGAGCGAGCGCTATATTGACGTACCGTCAAAACAAGGCAGTATCCTGATGCATATTTCATTGCGTGACTATAAGCTGGAAGCGCTTGACGGAATTAGCACGTATATTGTCGATAGCTGGGACGAAGTGTGCCGTGCAGACACAGAGATCGAGCGACTCCATGTGGAGCGGGGACTTCGTCAAGAGCAGACCGTGACGTACAGCGATGTCCTATGTGGTGCTGCGGAACATCAAATAAGCTCACAGGGGCGCATCTTATTTACACCTATGGGCTTAGCGGTGTTCGATGTCGCCATTGCAGCATGGTACGGTTCGCAAGCAGAGCAGCGTAACATCGGGGTAAATTTGGATTGAACATGTAAGAAGTGACGTGAAGCGGCGACTAACCGCACATCATTCAGGCTTATCGGCGTAGGTGAAAAAGCCGCTTCACGCAATGATATCTGATGACATTCAAGATCGTAAGACTGAAAAATGTGTTTAAATTGGAGGAAGAATTAGGTTATGATGGACTTAGTGTCTGGTAATTTACGACATATACATACAAAAAGCGAGGGACGTACATATGTTAAGGCAGAAGATTGATCTGCAAGCAACTGAAATTGACTTTTCAGGTGTTGTGCTACTGCGTGATAAGAGTGGTGAAGGTGTAGAAGCCGCTTATGGCTATGCCAATCGAGCCGAACAAATCGCCAATACGATCCATACTCGATTTGGTATTGCTTCAGGCTGCAAATTGTTTACCGCGATTGGTATTTGTCAGTTAGTAGAGCGTGGATTGCTTTCATTTGATAGTCTGCTCGCGGACTGTGTACCGCATGATTTCCCGCAGTTTGGCAAGCAGATTACGGTTCATCATTTATTGACACACAGCTCGGGCATACCGGACTACTTTGATGAAGACGTCATGGGGGATTTTGAAGACCTTTGGAAGACAAAGCCCATGTACTTGATGAAGCAACCAGTTGATTTCCTCCCGATGTTTGCGGATTTGCCGATGATGTTTAAGCCAGGTGAACGTTTTCATTACAATAATGCTGGTTTTATTTTGTTAGGCTTAATCATTGAGCAGCGGACAGGCCTTGCTTTTTCACAATATATCAAAGAGCATATTTTTGCACCTTGTGGAATGGATGACTCCGGATATTTTTCACTAGATCGATTGCCGCAGCGGACGGCGATTGGCTACATCGACAACGAGGAAGACGGAACTTGGAGAACGAATGTGTATTCCCTTCCTATTACAGGTGGAGCTGATGGGGGCGCCTTTGTTACAGCAGCAGACATGATTAAATTATGGGAAGCTTTGTGTAGCTACAAGCTGTTAAGCCAAACGTATACGGACATGTTGTTAGCTCCACATATTCATCATGAGGATGACGAGTTCTATGGCTATGGGGTTTGGATAACGAAACAGAACGATGCTATTTATAAATGGCATGTAATGGGTTACGATCCCGGGGTATGTTTTCATGCGGCCATTTATCCGAGCTTGGGCAAAACGGCTGTTGTGATCGCTAATAAAAACGGTGGTGCTTGGACCCTTACGAAGGAGCTAGAAAAAAGCTTTACACACACAAACTAGATTATAAATATATGAATGATAAGGTGGATTTGCAATGGTTACGATTAATAAAGTAGAAATCGATCAATTACTAGAATTAAAAGCATTATATGAACAATTAGTAGAAAACGATACGAACTTGAACAAAATGACAGAAACGTACAAGCTTATGTTACAAAATCCTCATTATTATGTGCTAGGTGCGCAAATCGAGGATCAGTTAGTCGGTACCGTGATGGGCATCATTTGCTATGATTTGATCGGCGACTGCTTGCCATTTATGGTTGTGGAAAATGTTGTCGTATCGGACAAGCATCAAGGAGCTGGAATTGGCAAAAAATTAATGAATGCGATCGAGGAAATCGCTAATGAGCATCACTGTTCCTATATCATTTTCGTTTCCAGCGGCTTTAGAACGGATGCGCATAAGTTCTACGAGTCGCTAGGCTATTGCAAGGAGCCTGTGAAAGGTTTTAGAAAGCAGCTCAATGGCGGTGTGGTTCCTAAGCAAACGAGCTGATGTAGCGCGCAACGGTATGTGGAAAGGAGAGTGCAAAGCGTGCCTTACGACATTGAAGACAAATTTGTGATCGCGGTCGCTTCGAGTGCATTGTTTGACCTAACCGAGTCGGATCGTGTGTTTATGGACAAAGGGGAGGACGAATACCGGAAGTATCAACGGGAGCATGAACATCAGGTGCTACAGCCAGGAAATGCTTTTCCGCTTATTAAAAGGCTGCTACATCTGCATACCGGTGAAACGGAAGATCAACCTGTTGAAGTCGTGCTGCTATCGCGTAACGATCCCGACACGGGGTTGCGTGTATTTAAATCGATTGAGCATTACAAGCTTCCGATCAGCCGTGCTGTTTTTGTGACGGGAAATAATCCGTTTGCTTATATGGAGGCGTTCAATGCGACCTTATTTCTGTCCGGCAATCCAGCCGATGTGAAGGAAGCGGTTGAACAAGGGTTTCCTGCTGGCTGTATTTATCCGACGGATTACATTGATGACGACGAAGATAGTGAGCTGCGCATTGCATTTGATTTTGATGGCATTATTGCTGACGATTCAGCTGAATCGGTATATCAGCAAGGCGGGGCGTTAGATTCATTTCATCAGCACGAAAGGCTCAAGGCAGGAGAGCCCTTGCCGCCAGGTCCGTTGCTGCGCTTTTTTACCGAAATATCAAAGTTACAGCGTAGAGAACTCGAAAAGAACCGTTCCAATCCCGATTACAAGCCTAAAATTAGAGTAGCCATTGCAACTGCGCGGAATGCCCCAGCTCATGAAAGGGTCATAACGACGCTGCGGCAACTTGACATTCGGGTCGATGAAGCTTTTTTTCTCGGTGGAATTGATAAAAATAGAGTGCTCCGCATTTTTAAGCCACATATTTTCTTTGATGATCAGGTTGGACATATTGAAGGGGCTTCAAGAATTGTCCCGTCTGTACATGTGCCGTTTGGGATAACGAACAACAAGGGACGTCAAGCAGAACAGCCGCCAGGAAAGCAGTCAAATTAACCTTTTTGAAGGAGTGAAGCGATGTTAATATCTATTGAAAAACAAGACTTTGAAGCGTTGGATCGGAGCCGTTTGTGGAAATGGTGTATGGAACCTACTATCCTGCAAGTTCGTGGGAAAAACGCTGCCTATAAAGCGGAAGTGTATGGACAGCTAACACCAAGTCAGCAGGCGTTGTTTATGTTTAGCATATTGCACGACCATGCGGATAATGCGGCGGATATGTATTGGTATGTTTCCTATTATATGAGTGATTTAAAAGCTTGGCCTGGCATCAAGCGGGCGGCGCAATTTTTTGAGAATGATGATCTGCTTAGCATTTATAAGGAAATGGAGCAAGTCGTCGAAGCGAAAAATAGACAGGCTGACGGAACGTGGCGTGCCTATACGATCTCGGATTTGGATAATGACAGTGAGTTGTGTTTGGCCGTAGGCCATATATATAAGCGATATACCACTCTTACTCCAACCCTTATTGAACAAATCAACCGTTACATTGAGCAAAATCCATCTGAGTTTGTCCGTTTTGTGTAGTCATTCTAAAAACGGGAAGCTTGCGATGATATAGTTTACACACAGCACGAAATAGCCTATACAGATAAGCAGGTGTCCTTCATGAAAACGGTGCTCGTAACTGGTTCGTCCGGTGGTTTAGGCAGACAGATTTGTAGACAAGTTGTGTCTCACCTTCAGCATGTTCACCTCATTCTGGGTGACTATAATACGACGCGAGCGGATGCGTTCGCGTCGGAACTCGGTGTCCACGTATCGATCCAATACGTTAATATTCATGATGAGCAGAGCCTCTTACAAGCTGTTCAAATCAGTGACCTCATTATAAATACGCTTGTTTCCGACACGTCTATACTCGTTGAAAAATGTATAGAGTACGGAACACCGCTCGTTGATGTAACGGTCAATCTAGCACAAATTCAACGTTATTTATCGTATGACGAGCAGGCCCTTGCTTTGCAAGTTCCGATCATAATCGGTGCGGGCTTTATTCCAGGTCTGTCCGGATTGCTAGTCAAGCACGCGGTGTCCCAGCTGGATGAGCCGCATTCGGCTGATCTTGCCTTTTTACAAAGTGCGAATGCTTCGTCGGGTTTGAACGGTTTTGTCGATATGCTCGGCATATTATCAAGTCGCGTGGTATACAAGGGCCGCCATGGTGAACGGCTGTACGCTGCTGTTTCACACAAGCGCTCTTTTTTATTTCCGTCTGCACATATCGATCGTTCGATGTGGTTGGCTCATTTTTTTGAAAGAGATATCGTGTCTGAAAAATTGCGTCTACCCGCTATCAACTATTGGACTGGTTTTGATAAATCCGCACTTCCTTTCTTACTTTATGTGCTAAGTCGCTTGCGTGTCCTGAACGTATTTCAAGATCCAACGAAAGCTGCCCGCTGGGGGAAGCTACTATATTCGCAAGTGAAGCACAATCCACAGCAGCCGGAAACGACGAGCATCGCGGCTGAAGCGCATGGCATCGTAAATGGACAGTACGTGCGGCAAACCTATGGCTTAACGGCACCATCTGATTATGCGATTACTTCTTTGGTCGTTGTGACTATTGTGAAGCTGTTGGAGGAGCGTGAACCAATGGGTGGTGTCGTTTTTCCATTTGAAGTATTTTCACTGGAAGAAGTTATGGCTCATCTCAGAGAACATGGTATTGAATTTGTTGAGCATCAGCTCAAGCTTGCGCAGCATGTATAAACGCTTTTATTTGAATCGGAGGGTTATCCCATGTCTAATCATCTGACTCCTGAGCAAATTGTCCAGCTACAACTTAATTACTATAACAATCAGGATATTGACGGCTTTGTCTCCACGTATGCTGTCGATGTTCTTATTATGGATCATCCTAGTGGAACAGTGAGTATTCGTGGGAGACAACAGTTGCGAGAGGTGTATGAACAAGTATTTGCAAATCATCCAAATAGCCGCGCCCAGATCAAAAATCGTATGACGTTTGCACATTTTGTAATCGATTTGGAAGAAGTATCAGGTAGAGTAGGGAGAGAACCTTTCGAGGCTGTTGCCATTTATGAAGTCGTAGGAGAGGTGATTACGAAGGTTTGGTTTCTGGAAGGGGCTGAATAACATATGGATGCCAAATTAAGGAGTCAAATTCTATTTATTATTGAAATCGATAAACTTAAACAAGTTTACCGCAAGACGAAAATAATCGGGCAGGCCCGATTGGAAAACGATGCGGAACATAGTTGGCATTTGGCGATGATGGCCATGATTTTGGTCGAGTATGCAAACGATCCAGCACTGAATTTGTTAAAAGTCATGAAAATGCTACTCATTCATGACCTTGTCGAAATTGAAGCTGGGGATACTTATGCGTACGATGAGACGGGTAGACAAAATAAATTTGAACGTGAAGATGCAGCTGCGCGTACCATTTTTTCGCTGTTGCCTGCTGAGCAATATGAGGAGACGTATGCGTTATGGCTGGAATATGAGGCACAGCAAACGAGCGAGGCGAAATATGCAGCAGCGATGGATCGTTTGCAGCCATTATTAATTAACGATAGAAATGGCGGGGAGTTGTGGCGAGAACATCAGATTACGAGTGAGATGGTGCTGAAGCGTAATCAGGATATTCAGAGCGGATCAGAGCAGCTTTGGGTGTACGCCCAACAAGTCATTCAGGAGTCGATAGAGCAAGGGAGACTGAAGCTATGACGGTCAAGATTGATCTTAGTCAAATACCGCTCGGCGCGCCATTGAACATCATTATAGGCGCCTCTTCTCAATCTTACCCTGGCTGGATACAGACACAGGAGGATCAGCTGAATGTATTGCATGACTTAGATTGGAGCTTGCACTTCCATTCACGAAAAATAGACGCTATTTTAGCCGAGCATGTGTGGGAACATCTTAATTTCGAGGAAGGTGTAGCGGCGGCACGAAATTGCTTTGCCTTTATGAACCGAGGGGCGCATATTCGCTGTGCTGTGCCGGATCGCTTTTTCCGAAATGAAGCATATCAGAAGCTGGTGCAAGTTGGCGGTCCCGGACCAGCGGATCATCCAGCGGCAAGTCATAAAATTGTCCATGATTATCAATCTTTGACTAGGATGTTTGAGGAAGCAGGCTTTGATGTGAAGCTACTGGAATATTGCGATGAACAAGGGCGGTTTCATTTTCATGAATGGAATCCCGAGGAGGGTTTTATTTATCGCTCGAAACGATTTGATCACCGAAATCAGGACGGGGAGCTTGGTTTTGTGTCCCTTATTGTGGATGCGATCAAGCCTTAGGTAAAAGATGTAAATCAATACAATCCTACTGAAAGGTGGTTGTATATATTTACAATATGCGTACTTCACGGAGGATCTTCGTTTAATTCCCGAATACCAACAGTTGTTTTTAAGCCACATCTAAGCCCGCACGTGAAACATACCTAAAGTTGGCTACTTTCATCAGCCAAAGGCCTCCCTAGCAGATGTATTAGACACAGGAAGGAGCAACAACACCATCTGCGGAGGCCTTGCATAACATGTTGAAACGAAAATCAGCACGAAAGCAGGAAAGGTCTTCAAGTCTGCAATGGCGCAAGGATGGAGGGTAAAGCATGAAAGCAGTCATTCTAGCAGGTGGATATGGGACGAGAATAGGTGAAGAGACGCATCTGAAGCCGAAACCGATGATTGAAATAGGGAGCAAGCCGATTTTATGGCACATTATGAAATTGTACAGCTTTTACGGCATTAACGAGTTTATCATTTGTTTAGGCTATAAGGGGCATGTCATCAAGCAATATTTTTCTAACTACTATTTATATATGTCCGATTTCACGCTTGATATGGCTAAGGATGAGGTGATTAGTCATTCCAACAATGTGGAGCCATGGAAGGTTACGCTTGTCGATACGGGGGAGGATACCGAAACCGGTGGGAGAATCAAGCGAATTAAAGATTATGTGGGCGACGAAGCGTTTTGTCTGACTTACGGAGACGGTTTAAGCAACATCAATATCAATGAGCTGATTCAATTTCATCAACAGCAGGGGAAACTTGCAACGGTTTCTGCGGTGCAGCCACCTGGCCGATTTGGCTCACTTATGCTTCAAGATCAAATGGTTGCCGACTTTAAAGAGAAGCCCATTGGCGACGGCGGCTGGGTAAATGGCGGCTTTTTTGTCATCGAGCCGGACGTATTTCATCATATTTCGGACGACAGAACCGTATGGGAAACCGATGTTCTAGTCAAGCTGGCACAACAGCAGCAGTTAGCTGCTTACCAGCATAATGGATTTTGGCATCCGATGGATACGCTGCGGGACAAAAAAAAGTTGCTTGAATTATGGGATACTAAAAATGCGGCTTGGAAGGTTTGGTAGGATGGGCGACAAGCATTTTTGGCAGCAAAAAAAAGTGTTGATTACTGGCCATACGGGATTCAAAGGCAGTTGGCTTACGTTATGGTTAACCTCGCTTGGCGCACACGTCACAGGTTATTCTTCTCATGCACCATCGAATCCATATCTATTCGATGTAGCGGACATCGCTACGGAATGTTGTTCCGTACAGGGAGACATTAATCATTTTCCGCAGCTGTTACAGGTTATCTCCGAGCATCAACCAGAAATTATTTTTCATCTGGCAGCCCAACCGCTCGTTCAACAATCGTACACTGATCCGCTCCATACGTTTAAGACGAATGTATTAGGTACGGTTCATCTATTAGAAGCTGCGCGACGTACGGCAAGTGTTCGCGTCATTATTAATGTGACAAGTGATAAATGTTACAAAAATGATGGCTTGGGCATGCGCTCCTTTCAAGAAAGCGATCCCCTCGGGGGACATGATCCATACAGCGCCAGCAAAGCGTGCGCGGAGTTGGTGACCGAAGCTTATCGACAATCGTATTTTCACGAACAATTATCATATCCAAGGCTCGCCTCCGTAAGAGCCGGCAATGTCATCGGTGGCGGAGACTGGGCCGCCCAGCGGTTGTTTCCAGACATCGTGAGTGCATATACCAATTCCACAAGACTGAGCATAAGAAATCCGAATGCGGTTCGCCCTTGGCAGCATGTGCTCGATCCGTTGCACGGTTATTTACAACTTGCCGAAAAATGTTGGGACGACGCTCAATTTGCTGAAGCTTGGAATTTTGGTCCGGTGGATCAAGCGAATGTAACGGTGCAGGAAATCATTCATATGGCGACTGCAAGTTGGGGGGAGCAAGTCGAGCTAGATGCGCAGGATCCGACGGGCACACTTTATGAAGCACCTGTATTAGTACTTAATAGTAGTAAATCTATACATGAATTAGGTTGGCGGCCCAAATTGTCAACCGAAGAAGCTGTTGCATGGACAGTGAAATGGTATCAGCAGTTCATAGCAGGTGAGGACATGAAATTAGTGACCCAACAGCAAATTCATTCGTTTACAAATGTATAAGGAGCCTATTGGAATGCCACATACAAAGTGTCGTTGTTGCGATTCGCTGCTTCATCAAACGTTTGTAGATTTAGGGGTTTCCCCGCTTGCCAACTCGTTTATAACGACAGAACAGTTGAATAAAATGGAGCCCTTTTATCCGTTGCATGCCTATGTTTGTGACCGTTGTTTTTTAGTCCAGCTGGGCGAATTTGAATCTCCGGATCAACTTTTTAATCATTATCTTTATTTTAGTTCGTATTCGTCAAGTTGGTTATTACATGCTGAACAATTTACAGAAATGGCAGTTGAAAGATTCCAACTGAACGATGATTCACAAGTCATTGAAATCGCCAGCAATGACGGCTACCTGCTGCAATATTTTCAGCAACGCAATATTCGCACGCTCGGGATTGAACCCGCCAAAAATGTGGCGAAAATTGCTGCCGCCAAGGGGATTCCTACTAGAACGGATTTTTTTGGTGAGAGTTTAGCTAAACAGTTGGTACGAGAGGGCTATCAAGGCGATTTAATCGTTGCCAATAATGTATTAGCGCACGTCCCGCAACTGCATGATTTTATAGCAGGGTTAAAAGCGTTACTACAACCCGATGGAGTCATTACTATTGAGTTTCCTCACTTGTTACATCTGATTAAGGATAAACAATTCGATACGATCTATCACGAACACTTTTCTTACTTTTCACTCCACACCGTGCAATCCCTTTTAGCTAGACATGACTTAAAAGTTGTAGATGTCGAACAATTGAATACACACGGAGGATCGTTACGACTATTTGTGCGGCATCATGAACATCGTAAGCCCATTCATATAAATGTGGCCAAAGTCATTCAACAAGAGCAAGCGAGTGGTCTCGATGATCTAACAACGTATGTACAGTTTGCTGGACGAGTTAAGCAGATGAAAGTCGATATTTTAACCTTTTTGGTGGAAGCTGCGACAATGCACAAGAAAATAGTAGGCTATGGAGCTCCAGCCAAAGGGAATACGTTGTTAAATTATTGCGGTATTGGACCACATTTTCTCCCCTATACGGTAGACAAAAATCCATATAAGCAGCATTTATACTTACCCGGCTCTCGCATTCCGATTAAAGAACCAGACGAAATCAGGCGCACCAAACCAGACTATGTCGTCATTTTAGCGTGGAATTTAAAAAAAGAAATTATGGATGAATGTTCCTTTATCCGTGATTGGGGCGGGAAATTTGTTGTCTTTGTTCCAGAAGTGGAAGTGATATAGAGTATGGAAAAAGTATTGGTTACGGGCGGAACGGGCTGGATTGGCAGCTATGTTGTCCGGCTGTTACTTGAAAAAGGATACGAAGTCCACGCTACGTGCTATAGAACGGCCATGCCCGAAGCTAAGTGTAGATGGCACCAAGTCAACTTGTTATGCAATGAGGAGGTAGTCGCTCTTATTCATAAAGTAAAGCCTTCTCATCTTGTTCATCTTGCTTGGGAAGCGGTACCTCCGCAGTGCTACCAAGCGCTGAACAACTATTATTGGGTGCAGTCCAGCATGACTTTAATCCGATCCTTTATAGAATGCGGCGGCAAAAGATTGCTGGTCGCAGGCACTTGTGCAGAATATAAGTGGGAGAATGGATATTTATCAGAACAGGTAACACCGCTTTCTTTTGACACCCCTTATGCTACCTCTAAAAATACATTTCGTTTATGGTTGCAATCTTACTGCGAACAAGTGGGCTTAAGCACATGTTGGGGGAGGATTTTTCATGTATATGGTCCTCATGAGTCCGGCAAACGGCTTATCTCAACGCTTATTACTTCTGTATTAAAGAACGAGGAAGCGCTATGTACGCATGGAAATCAAGCTCGTGACTTTCTGTATATTAGGGATGTAGCTGCTGCGCTTATTACTTTGTTAACAAGCAATATTCAAGGGACAGTCAATATAGGTTCTGGGCAGCCCGTTCAAGTGAAACAAATTGCAGCTATCATTAGTGGGAAAATAGGGGGGGCGCATTTGATGAAGTGGGGAGCAATTCCATTCCCGCAACGTGAGCCTCTTTTTGTAGGAGCGGATGTTCAACGATTGCAAAAAGAAGCGCAGTGGCAGCCCGCGTACACTTTAGATGCAGGTCTAGAAGAAACGATAGGGTGGTGGAAAAGTTATTTACATGTATAGCACAGCTCATGTTGTGCCCCATCTCAAAAGTCGCAGCTCGTTGAGGCTGTGGCTCTTTTTGTCGTGAAGTTATCGTATACAAACGAGATGAAATGTGATATTTTGTAAAAGGTTAGATATGGAATTTTACTCGAGTAAACGAATGGAATAGGAGGGTTTCTTTATGAAAATGAAGCTCAAACAGCTGTTAGCTGTAACGATGATAACAGCTAGTTTAACTGCTATGGCACCATCTACATTTGCTGCTACAGGCGTTGGCGATTCGCAAAATGAGGCCATCGCACTTATTCCAGGCGAATTCCCAGAGCTACATCTTTCCAGCCATGACGATGTCGATTGGTATAAATGGACGAACACAACGGGCAAAAATCACCTTATGAATGTTTCTTTAATGAACCATAACGCTTATTCTACAGTAGAATACCGATTTGGTGTGGTTATCAAATATGCAGATGGTCGTCAGACAAACAAGCAATATGCTCCACCTGTTGATAGTCAAGGAAGATCCAAAGCTGTTACTAATTTGCAGGTACCAAATGGGGCAACTGTATATTTTGTCGTCGAATCGGAACAGTTCGATGCCGGGGTATACTATATACCATTCAGCGTTACACCGGTAGCGAAATAGATCGTATACATGAACTGTGAAAAGCACCCCAAGTGGTGCTTTTCATTTTGTATTCCGAGATTATTCATTTTCGTTCTCGGAGGTCAGCAGGAATTCTTATACTATTTTCAGTTGAATCGATATGTTCGCCAGCTTGATTTGATAAAATGAGAAGTGAGAAATGAGTCTGGGAAAGATGCTAAGCCATATTCAACAAGGGAGAAGTCTATGACGGAGAATTACGAAGTCGAAGTGGCGGGCGAGACGAAGGTTCGCTTGCAGCCGCTAGGAGAATGTGCACTTATTGTGGATTGGGGAGGAACCATACACGAACATACGCACACAAAGATTCGCGCCTTTTGTTCGCAGTTGGAACGAAATCCTGTACATGGGATTGTTGAAGTCGTTCCCGCGTATACGACGGTCACTGTATTTTATGATCCGATAAAGCTGTGGAAGCGGGCGACGAGTGAGACATGGCAGTCGAGCTATAATCGTGACACCGAGTTCCAATCTCCTTTTGCTATAATGGAAGAGATTATTCGCGAAATGGTTAATCAGTTGGAAGAAATACATATAGGCAGTTCCACAATTGTGGAAATACCGGTGTGCTATGGGGAGCAATTTGGGCCTGATTTACAAGATGTTGCCGCTTACGCGGGGCTTAGTATCGAAGAAGTGATCGAGCTTCATTCCGGTCATGATTACTTGGTGCATATGGTTGGCTTCGCTCCCGGTTTTCCTTATCTCGGCGGTTTGCCCGAACGAATTGCTGTTCCGAGACGCAGCTCGCCTAGAACGAGTATTAAGCCAGGTTCGGTTGGCATAGGAGGCAAGCAGACGGGAGTTTATCCCATTGCCTCTCCAGGTGGATGGCACCTAATTGGACAAACGCCAGTACAGCTGTTTCGACCGCATCATCCATCACCTAGTTTGTTGAAAATGGGAGACACTGTGCGATTCCGTCCCATTACGCCTGAACAATTTGCGATGTGGAAAGAGGATGCCATATGAGTCTGGAAATAATAAAGCCAGGGCTGCTTACTACGATTCAAGACCGAGGGCGATTCGGCTACCAGTTGCAAGGAGTCATCGTAAGCGGAGCAATGGACTCATTTGCACTTCGGACAGCGAATGTGCTGACAGGCAATGATCAGGGGGCGGCCGCATTGGAAATGACGATGCGGGGGCCCGCAATTCGCTTTGAGATCGACACGCTGATTGCGATATGTGGCGGTGATTTTTCACCGAGCATTAGGGGGCAGCGGGTGCCGATGTGGAGGCCCGTCCTTATTCGCGCGCAAGAGGTGCTCGAATTTGGGCCTTGTGTGTGGGGAGCACGAGCTTATTTAGCGGTTGCGGGAGGAATCGACGTGCCGCTAGTCATGCAGAGCCGGAGCACATATTTGCGGGCTGGGGTAGGGGGGCATGAAGGAAGGGCGCTGAAGGCGGGTGATGTACTGCGCTTTGGCGCAATTTCTGATGTCGCAGCAGCTTATATGCGTCGTAGTCGGGTAAGGCTGCTAGATGAGCTTGGCGGGATTAATGACCAGCGCGAGCTTGATGGTCATATTGATCTTGATGATCTTAGCAAGCTTGATGGGCAGATTGGTCTTGATGATCATAGCGAGCTTGACGGGCAGATTGGTCTTGATGATCATAGCAAGCTTGATAAGCGTATTGGTCTTGATCATCCTAACGAGTTTAATAGACCTACCATGCTTAGTGGACAAAGCAAAGGGAACACCCCCTTTGTGGCACCTTCTTGGTTTGTCGGTTACACATCACGTCCAGTCGCATATGAGGCCAAAGAGCCTATCGTCCGCTTCGTCAAAGGCCGCGAGTATAACTGTTTTACAGAGGATAGTAAAACATACCTGACAAGTCAGCCGTTTCGTATTAGCCCTCATTCGGATCGAATGGGCTATCGCCTCCAAGGGGAGGCCCTCCACTTGATTGAGCCTGTTGAACTTATATCGGAAGCGGTATCGTTCGGTACGGTTCAAGTTCCCCCAGAAGGCAATCCGATTATTTTGATGGCCGACCGACAAACGGTAGGCGGCTATCCTAAAATGGCGCAAATCGTAAGTGCCGATTTACCTGTGCTGGCTCAAGTGAAGCCGGGGGAAAGCGTACGATTCGCTGAAATCACATTCGAGCAAGCCGAACAACTATACATGGATGCCGAGTTTTCATTTATGCATTTGGTGAACATGATCGGCCTTTATCTAGCGAAGAGTTGAAAGAAGGAGGTCGCAACATGCTTAGCGTCGATCTAAATTGTGATATGGGGGAAAGCTTCGGTGCCTATACGATAGGTAACGATGAAGCGATACTCGATCTTGTTACGTCTATTAACATCGCTTGCGGATATCATGCAGGTGACCCAAGTACGATGCGAAAAACAGTCGAAATGGCCTTGAATAAGCAAGTAGCCATCGGTGCGCATCCCGGATTGCCTGATTTAATAGGTTTCGGGCGCCGCAACATGAATATTACGCCCACAGAAGCGTATGACATGACGGTATACCAAATTGGCGCGCTCGACGGATTCGTTCGCTCCGAAGGTGGTGTTATGCAGCACGTGAAGCCGCACGGCGCCCTATATAATATGGCTGCGCAACATAAGCAGCTTGCCCAAGCGATAGCGGAAGCGGTGTACAAGGTCAATCCCGAGCTTGTGTTATACGGTCTTTCAGGTAGCGAATTCATTCGTGCGGGAGCGAGCATTGGGCTGAAGACGGCAAGTGAAGTGTTCGCAGACCGGACTTACTGTCAGGATGGAAGCCTCACACCGAGGAACGAGCCGGATGCGTTAATTAACGATGCTGCTCAAGCCGCCAGTCAAGTTATACAGATGGTGAAAAAGGGCACCGTATGCGCACGCAATGATATCGAAATAAACATGAAAGCCGAGACGATATGCATACACGGAGATGGAGCGCATGCGCTGCACTTTGCCAGCACAATCAGAGAAATGCTTATATTAGAAGGGATTCAACTTAAATCGATCAGATCCATACATAATGTAAACGAATTGAAGCAGCAGTAAACGGTTAAAAGCCCTGTACAATGGTACAGGGCTTTTACTTGTTGTATGAATAATTTCATCTTCGTTATAAATAACGTATTGATATTCCCTCGCTTCCACAGTATGATCATTTTATATAGCGGAACTTAGTTTCATACAATGAAACTTAAAGGGGATGATGTTGGTGTCAATCCATTTTCATGATGAAAAAAATCGTTCTACCTATGCAAAAAGAGAAGCAGATGCAACATGGATCGCAAAAATAAATGACATCGTTAACGTTAGGCAAAAACAAGTTGTCGATATAGGGTGTGGAGGTGGAATTTATTCCAAGGCACTTGCTGAAATGGGCGCGGAGTGTGTAACAGGAGTTGATTTTTCAGAGCAGATGCTCGTTTCAGCTAGAGAAAACAGTCAATCTTATCCCAACATTCAATTTTCGGTGGGCAACGCCTTAGATACCACATTACCTTGTGAACAGTATGATATCGTGCTGCAACGGGCAATCATACATCATATCCAAGACCAAGATTTGCAAGTTTGTTTTGAAGAAGCGTATCGGCTATTAAAACAGGGTGGAACCCTTGTTGTCCAAAATCGAACGCCTGAGGATTGTTTGTTAGAAGGTACTTCAACCCATATCAGAGGATATTTCTTTTCTACATTTCCTGAATTGGCGACAATAGAGGTAGCTCGTAGACATTCAAACCACATCGTTGTTCAAGCTTTGCAAGCAGCCGGGTTTAAATATGAATGTATTGAAGTACATCAGTTATGGGAAACAAGGCAGATGTATTCCGATATCCAGACGCTGACTGACGATTTACTCCATCGGACAGGGCGTTCAATCTTACATGAATTAAGCGATGTACAACTTGCAGAGCTCGTACAGGTTGTGCGCGAGCAACTCAGTGACAATGATCAACAGATTGTTGAAAAAGATAGATGGACCATTTGGAAAGCCGTAAAAGAAGGGGATTCACCTATATGACATTTGTCATGCCCTATACTTGACGTTTATGACTTCAACACGCCGCCTGCATTTCTTATAATAAACTCAGAAAGTAAACATTAATGCACGGATACGTTTGCAACGCGGCGCGTGTCGCGTCATATTTAGGAGGAATACATAAACATGACTCAAGCCAAACAATCCAACTTGAAAAAAAGCATGGTACCTTATGAAAAGGTTGATATGAGGAGAAGTGTTCGACAGATTATAAACACGCTAGGACCTTTATTTTTACTATGGTACGCCGCTTATTTAAGCCTTTCGGTATCTTATTGGATTACTCTTCCGATTACGATTGTTGCTGCTGGATTTGTGATTCGAACGTTTATAATTTTTCATGACTGTTGTCACCAATCGTTCTTCAAAAGTCGTGTAGCAAATGATATATTAGGTACCATCACGGGGGTATTGACCCTATGTCCGTACCAACAATGGAAAAATACGCATTCTATCCATCATGCAACAAGCAGCAATCTGGATAAACGCGGAGTAGGTGATATGTGGGTTCTGACTGTGGACGAGTACGTTGCGTCTCCGTTATCCACACGTATTGCATATCGTATTTATCGCAATCCGTTCGTCATGCTTATCCTTGGACCGATTTTTATTTTCCTAGTTACTTACCGTTTCAATCGTAAAGGAGCAAAGACGAAAGAACGTGTGAGCACTTATATTACGAATGTGTTGTTGGTAGCTTTGTATGCTTTCATGTGTTGGCTTATTGGTTGGCAGGCGTTTGTGATGATTCAAGGACCGATTTTCCTTGTATCTGGAATGTTAGGTATTTGGTTGTTTTATGTACAGCATCAGTTTGAGGACTCTTACTTTGAGCATGATGATGAGTGGAGCTACGTGAAAGCAGCTGTGGAAGGTAGTTCTTATTATAAGTTGCCAAAAGTGTTACAATGGATTACGGGTAACATCGGTTTCCACCACGTGCACCATTTGAGCCCGAAAGTGCCGAACTACAATTTGGAGCAGGCGCATAATGAGACGCCTCCGTTGCATCAAGCAACGACGATTACGTTGCGTACAAGCTTGAAATCACTTCGTTTCAGCTTGTGGGATGAGGAGACGAACACTTTTGTAAGCTTTAAACAATTGAAGCACATCCTTCGCAATCCGAACCGGATAGCGACCAAATAAATAAGTACTTGCACAGCGTGTCTTACAAATAAATAACGTGCAAGCGTATCGGTGCATCACTCCATACGCTTGCACGTTACTATTTCTTTAGAGACAATCTGCGAGAGCGGAGGGAACCATGCAGAAATGGTATCAAATTTTTCAAAAAAGCACAGGTCTTAGTCCATATGTATGGGTCGTCTTTTACATCCTCCCCTTTTATTTTATATTTCGTTCCTCTTCCACTTACCAAATCGTCATCGGCGTAGTTATGATTTTGGTGTTTTTCGCCTGTTACATGCTTGCTTTTGCTTCTAGAGGCTGGCTGGTCTATTTTTGGACATCCGTCCAATTGTTAATTTCCGTTACGATGACGTTGTTGTTCAGTTACGTGTATTTCTCCCTATTTCTAGCGTTTTTCATTGGGAATATACAACATCGAATCGGCTTTTTTACGCTATATACCGTTCATTTGGTCACGACAATTACTGCGATCAATTATGGGTTAGTGACGAAGAACCCGATTCTAGTTTCGCAATTTCCGTTCGTCATTGTTTGTCTGATTGGCATTATTCTTCTGCCTGTAACGACTTACAACCGTAACAAACGCGAACAACTTGAAGGTCAACTTGAGGATGCGAACAAAAAGATTTCCGAGCTTGTGAAGCTGGAGGAGCGGCAGCGGATTGCTCGTGATTTGCACGATACATTGGGGCAGAAGCTTTCCTTGATTGGGTTAAAGAGTGATCTGGCAGGTAAACTGATCACGAAGAACCCCGCCCAAGCGCAAGCCGAATTAAAAGATGTGCGTCAAGCAGCACGAAGTGCGTTAAAGGAAGTTAGGGAAATGGTTACCCAAATGCGTGGCACGCGGCTTGAGGACGAGATGTTTCGGGTGCGACAAATTTTGAAGGCTGCGCAGATGGAGTTTACGCTAGAAGGCGACGTTGTATTGACGAATACGTCTTTATTGAACGAAAACGTATTGAGTATGTGTCTGAAGGAAGCTGTAACGAACGTTGTCAAGCATAGTAATGCTTCTGCTTGTTCGATTTCGATCGAGCCATCGCGCACGGAGCTAAGCATAAAAGTCAAGGACAACGGAATTGGCATCCAGAATAATTCCCCATACGTAAGCGGGAATGGGCTCAGGGGTATGAAAGAACGGCTTGAATTTGTAAATGGCAGTTTGGAAATGGTATCGGATAACGGAACGATGGTTATCATCAAAGTACCAAACGTAGTGAAACAACCGGAAAAGGAGGAGGGGATATGATTCGAATCGTAATTGCCGAAGACCAGCGAATGCTGCTAGGCGCGCTCTCATCTTTGCTTGATCTGGAAGAAGATATGAGCGTCGTTGGCAAAGCAAGAAATGGCGAGGAAGCCGTTGAACTCGTTCGACTGCATAAACCGGATATTTGTATTATGGACATTGAGATGCCAGCGAAAAGCGGCTTGGAAGCGGCAGAGGAACTGAAGGGCTGTGGCTGCAAAATCATGATCCTTACTACATTTGCGAGATCGGGGTATTTTGAACGGGCGCTAAAGGCTGGCGCGCATGGGTATTTGTTAAAAGACAGCCCGAGTGAAGAATTGGCGGATTCAATTCGTAGCATCATGGCGGGTAGACGCATTTATGCGCCGGAGCTCGTTGATGACGCGTACAGTGAAGAAAACCCGTTAACCGAGCGTGAAAAAGAAGTGCTCGGTCTGATCGCTGATGGTAAAAATACGAAAGAAATTGCAGACCAATTGTTTATTACAACGGGCACAGTTCGCAATTATATTTCGGTTATTTTGGATAAGCTTAACGTTAGTAACCGAATCGAAGCGATTATGCGTTTCAATGAAAAAGGTTGGTTTAAATAAAATAAGATAAACGTATACGATGGCGAGGCAGTCAGGAGTGTGTAAAGATGTAGACACTTCTAACTGCCTTTTTCGTGTTTCTATGGATCAATCCCATTTAATATTCACTAATTTCATTAAGAGCCTCATCATCGGCGATTGCCTGAATTTCCTCTGAACCGATATTTAAATAAATATAGCCGTCTTGCGCCTGCTTGCTCAACGCGCGCTCTTTTACAAATTTGGGGCTTGCTTCACGAGCATCATCGTCATACACGAGCAAAATGCCGTCTGTCTTACGGAACAACAAATCATCGCGGGCAACGAACTGCCATTTTCCGCTATACGGCCCTTTGCTCACTACGCCATAATAATCAACTTGTTTCCGAATTTCCTCGAAATAAGTTTTTTTCTCCTCGCTCCATTGCTCCTCAGGTTGACTGTAGGCCGTAATCATCGAACATTTTAAATGTGGGTATTGTACTTGTAAGGAAATTGCAGCTTCTAACGCCCACAGATCGATCCCGTATTGTCCAGGTGTAATCACCCATTCCAAGCCATCCTCGACTAGCGGAATAAGCTTAGCCGTAATTGCTTTGCGGATGTAGGGAATTCCTTTGTGTTTATTGTTGTAAATACCAAGCTCGTGCGCACGATAGCCTGTAATTAAAAGATTTTTCAAGTGAAGACTCCTTTGTGGATGAGGTCAAACCTATTATACATTTGCAAGCTCGGAATGGAAATGAAGAGGAATATAGTTCCAAATAACTATATTATTAGGGCTCTAATTTTGTCGCATTAGGTCCGTATTCCCTGTCAGTGACTATGGTACATTTTGTATGATGATTAAGAATACAAATCTTAGGAGGAACTTCACTTGAAGAAATGGACAGCAGTGCTATTAGGAGCAATTTTGTTAGTAGGGCTTACAGCTTGCGGGAACGACAAGAACACTAACGGGGGTAATACGAAAGCAGCAGACCAATCGGGTGCGTCACAGACAGCAGATAAAGCAGCGGCGCTACCAACGGTTGATGAATTCATCCAGAAATCTACTGAAGCAAGCAAAGGCTTGAAGAACTTTTCAATGGATGCGCAAATTAAACAGAACATTGTCATTAAACAAGGTGAGCAGAAGCAAGAGCAAAAGATCGATATCAAATCGAAAATCGATATGACGAAAGATCCGCTACAAATGGTGCAAGAGATGCAAATGACACTCCCAGGACAACCGGAGCAAAGTATTAAGCAATACGTCACCAAAGACGGCGTGTTCATGCAAATCAATGGACAATGGACGAAGCTTCCTGCGGAGGCAACGGCTGAAATAACAGCTCAGATGGAAGGCTCGGCTAATCCAGAGAAGCAGCTTGAGCAATTCAAGACGATTGCTAAAGATACAAAAGTATCGGAAGCTGGCGGTGAATATGTGTTAGCAGCTGAACTTTCTGGTAACGGCGTCAAGGAGTTAGCGAAATCATTGATGAGCCAAGCTGGTAATAATCCGCAAACGGCTTCCATGTTGGAACAGATGAACATTAAGAGCATCAAGATGTCGTATGCGGTAAACAAAGCAACATTTTTACCGACCAAATCCGATGTGAATATGGTGATGGATATGGAGCAAGACGGCCAGAACGTGACGTTGGATATGGTCATCACAGGAGCATTTTCGAAACATAACGAAGTTGGCGAAATCAAAGTGCCGCAAGAGGCGCTCAACGCCAAGTAAGTAATATGGTGCTAACCGCTGGACCCTTTAGGTCTAGCGGTTTTTTACGGACAGCGACGCGAACAAAAATGTCGATATATCGGGGAAAATAGCATATATAGGAGAAAAACTGCTATAATGTGGATAAGAATCATAGGGAGGAGAGAAGTGAGAAAGAGATTCATTACCTTCTAGTCAATATGTTGTCATAAGGAGAATGAACACTTGAGTTCTACGCAAAAGAATTATGTTTCTTTATCCCTTGTATTTGTCATTAGTTTGACCATGTTCTTGATGGATGTAGAGACATGGTTGGTTTTTGTAACTATTTTTGGGGTTGTCCTTTTTGGGTTTATACCTACCGTTTATACGATTTTATGGACGACGAATGTGAATCGAATCGAAAAATATTTATTGAACGAGAAGCAAAATGTCGACATTTACCTCATTTATGCGTTGGGCAACCAGCATGATGATGAAGTGAAGAGATGTATCGAACAAATATTGCACAAGCATAAGCAGCCTGATCGGCAGGCGTTATATAAAGTTTTACATGCGCTGTACAAAAAAGAGATTTTAACGGCGGCAGATGAAATCGAGTATATTAAGCCGCTAGTTTATAAGCAATACTACAAATCTATCATGCTAATTGAACAGGGACAGTTCGATGCAGCAAGCCGGCTTATTGAGCAAATTTCAAAGCCTTGGATGAAATATGCACTTCTATCCGAACTTGAGCTGCGTCAACATAATCGCGAGCAGGCACTGCATTTTGCCAAAGTAGCGTTGGATCGGGTTAGAGGTTTGCAGAGATATGTCATGTACAAGTCGTATCAGCGCGATTTTCCAGAATTGTTTTTTACCTAACATGCAATTGGGAGTAGGAGGGGTTTGAATTGATCGAAATAACAGAATCGTATGTTGATTCCCTTGCACCAAATAGCGCAGCCATCAAAAATGCGCAAGGACTCGTTAAAAAACGCAGCTTCGTTCAACTGAATCACTCGGAGGATGGAGCATTGCTATTCGGGGAATGTTCGGGCAGCGGGAAGTCCAATTATGAATGTTCAGCTGACTTTATTCATCCGGAAAAGCCGGTGCTGCGTTGTTCTTGCCCGAGCCGTCAACTTCCATGCAAACACGCGCTAGGCCTATTATACGCTTATATTCAGGGCGAGAAGTTCGTTGTCGCTACGATTCCTGAGGATATTGTTGCAAAGCGTGAAAAAGCAGAGAAGCGTGAAGAGAAAAAAACGAAAGAAGCTGCTGAGGGTGAAGGCACACCAGCTAAGCCGAAAAAAGTAAATAAATCAGCGCTCAAGAAGAAGATTCAAGCCCAATTAGAAGGATTAGATTTATTAGAAAAGTTAACGCTATCACTCGTTCGTGGCGGGCTAGGCACCATTGATAATAAAGTGTTAAAGACGATAAACGAGCATATTAAGCAGTTGGGCAATTATTATTTATCAGGCGCGCAAGCAGAGTTGCGTCTATTCGCTTTACTGATCGGTAAGGCGAAGGATCGAGAGGTTGGTTACACGTATGCGATGGACCAATTAACACTTATACATGCCTTTATTAAAAAAGGGCGGGCACATTTAACGGCTAGACTCGCTGATCCAGACTTAGCGCTTGATCACGAATCTACCATTGAAGAATGGCTTGGTCATGCATGGCAATTAGCCGAACTCAAGCAATTCGGCCTCATGACGGAGCAGGTCGAGTTAGTCCAACTCGCTTTCATAAGCATGGACAATCCAGCGCGACAAGAATTTGTTGACGTCGGCTATTGGGTGGAAAAAGAAAGCAACGATATTCATCGCACGGTGCAATATCGCCCTTATAAAGCAGCGAAGCATATGCACGAGGATGACAGCTTTTTTGATGTGGCCCTCGTGAAAGCGTTGTATCGCTATCCAGGCGACTACAACCGCAGAGTGCGCTGGGACGAAATGACCTCTAGACCGATCACACCGCAAGATGTGGCGGCAATTCCAGCGAAGGCGCATCAATCGTACGCTGAAGTGATCAAGCTAGTTAAAAATCAGTTGAAAAATCCACTGGCTGACAAACATCCCGTTATGCTGCTCCATGTCGCGGATATTAGGCAGACCGATCAAGGTCAGTTTGCGATTACGGATCAGTCTGGGCAGCAGCTTATGCTGGATAATATCGTAAAAAGATGTCATGAGACCGTATCATTGCTGCGTTTCCTGCCGGCAGACAGCTTAACCGATACGACGATGCTCGTTATGTTCGAGCATCAGCTTGAAAGTGGGCGACTCGTCGCAAAACCATTATCAATTATTAAAGGTGCGGACATAATCCGCCTCTTGTATTAGGAGGAACGGCGATGAGTACAGCATTACTTCAAGAGCTTAATCAAGAAGTTAGACGGCTTTACATAGCAGGCAGTGATCTTGCTGTTGGAGATTTTCGCTTGAAGCGTCTATTGCCGCAATTCCAGCAACTAGGTGAACGAGCGCCTATATTTAAACGGCTTGGCGAAGGCATTGCTGAACTTATAGAGCCAACAGATCCCTCAGCACACTCCGCACAACAGTTGCAGGAGCTTGGCTTGCTGCTTGGATCCGTGCTCTATACGCAAGGGAAAACGACACCAGACGGTGAACTATTGCCGATTCAGACTCGGCCAACATCTTTATCGACCAAAGCATCATATCGTCGATTAGCAGCCGTTGAGGAAGCGTTAACGACGACAGGTAGTGGCCGTTACGAAATTGTGAAAGAAGCGTTTAAAGACGGATTGTTTCAAGATTTACGTTTGTTACAACTGGCTATCGGGGCTGTTAACGATCCGTACGTGGAAATTGCGGATTTTGCGATGAATGAGCTGTTGCCTTCCTATGGTCCAGCAATTGTTCCTTTGTTAATCGAACAATTCGACCCTGCTGGTGGCAAAGCAGACACCAGAAAGTTGCGTGTCATCGGTCAGGTTGGCGGAGCGGAAGTGCTAGATCTCGTTTTCCAAGTATCCGAAACAGGTGCAGATGATGTTCGCGTAACCGCAATCGGTTTGCTAGCTGGCTATGAGCAATATGAAGCGGCATTAATAGATTTATCAAAAGATAAGAAGAAGCCGATTCGTGAAGCTGCTTATTTAGCTCTGGCCAAGAGTGAGTCTGCGGTTGTACTGGAGCGTTTATATGAGGCCTTTTTCAGTAAAGATATGGAGCTTGCAGCAGAAGCAATAGATCGGTGCTCATCCAGCGAGCTTAAGGAAAGACTCGTTCGTGACTTTAGTCGTGATCTCATGACCGTTACAGCAGAGTTGAAAGAAGATAAAAAGCGAGCAGAAAAAAGTTGGGAGCGCGTTTATTGTTATTTGGAAGCGTTGGGAGACACGCGTACAAACTACCTAGCAAGTTGGAGTAGTAGTCAAGTTGAGGCGTTGGATGAAGTATACATGTACGTGTTGAAGAACTATGTGCTGTTTATGTCTTTAGGCTGGGGACGTCTCATCGATAGGGCGGCATCATTTTTAGAAGAGATTGATTCAGAGGCTGTATTGGCATTGCTTGACGATTTGGAACAACAGAATGCTATCTATGTAGCTCATGCATTCCGTGCTTCTTTCCGTCAATTAGAACCCGCGCAATTGTACGATAAGTATGCGAACTACTTGCGCATGAAAATTACGAAAGCAAGCAGCGAGCGGAAAAAGCAATTGTTGTCGACGATTGAGCATTTCGTGATGAAACGTCAATATAAATCGTATCCGACGCTGTGGAACAATTCCAGTGAGTCGAGTATGTCACTTCTTACGATGCAATTGATAGCGACGGAACAGCTTGCCGAGCAGTGGGATCAGCGCTGGCTAAGCTTGTTTATTGAACAAAAGGAGCTTGGGCTTGTGAGCGCCTTCGCAAGACCGGATCATGTAGTCGCCGAGGAGTTACTTTTGCACGCCTTGCAAAATAACCGAGTATTCCGCAATGATACTGCAGAATTGCTGTTCCAAGGGTTAGAACGATTAGCATGTAGCGCGGAAACTCGTCGGGAAGCACTAATGACTGCACTTGAAGATAAACAAAATAAGAATTGCTATGCATTTGATGGCTATGTGCTGGAGCAGCTCTATCAGCTTCCTGCGACATATCGTGATCGTGTGGAGGCGGTATTACCGCAGTACAACTATACAGCTGGAGAGCAGCTTCGCTATGTCCTGCGCAACATGTAAGACAATGAGACTGGCTTGAAATGAACGTTCTGAAAGACCTGAAAGACCTGAAAGACCTGAAAGACCTGAAAGACCTGAAAGATCTGAAAGATCTGAAAGATCTGAAAGATCGGAACAAATTGAACGAACTATACAATTTCAATAACCTAAACAACTTTATTAACCTGATCAATCTATTGAAAAAGGGGATACGTATATGGCAGCGAAGGAAGAACAATTGCAAGATTTAATGCGTCAACCAGCGGAGCTACTCTATCAAGATGAACTCGAAGCACTGCGCAAGGCCGATAAAGGGAAAATTCCAGCAGGCTGGCAAATGTCTCCGCAGGCCGTGCTTACTTTTATTACGGGTGGTAAAGCGGGCAAAACCGTCATCACTCCTAAGTATATCGGCAACAAGCGATTGGTCGAAATGGCGATCGCAACCTTAGTGACCGATCGGGCACTTTTATTAATTGGTGAGCCGGGAACAGCCAAATCATGGTTGTCTGAAAATTTAACAGCAGCGATATACGGGAACTCTGGACTCGTCGTGCAAGGGACAGCCGGAACGAGCGAAGAACATGTTCGTTACTCTTGGAACTATGCGATGTTGCTTGCTAACGGGCCAACACCAGAAGCGCTTGTGCGAAGTCCGATTATGCGGGCGATGGAAGCAGGCGGGATTGCACGGTTCGAGGAAATATCCCGCTGTGCTTCGGAAGTTCAGGATGCGTTGATCTCCATTTTGTCCGAGAAGACGATTTCGGTTCCTGAGCTAGGAAAAGAATCGAGCGCGCGCAAAGGATTTTCGATTATTGCGACGGCTAATACGCGGGATCGTGGTGTTAATGAAATGTCGGCAGCTTTAAAACGCCGCTTTAACATTATTGTGCTGTCAACCCCTTCGGATATGGAGACTGAGGTTGAGATTGTGAAAAAGCGTGTGCGTGAAATTGCGTCGTCCTACGACTTGCAAGCTGCTGTACCAACAGATGAAGCGCTGCTTAAAGTCGTTACCATTTTCCGTGAGCTGCGCAGCGGTATGACCCTAGATAAGAAAGAAAAAGTAAAATCACCTGCGGGCGTTATTTCCACTGCGGAAGCGATTTCGTTGCTGACGAACAGCATGGCGTTAGCGGCAAGTTTCGGTAGCGGTGAGCTTACGGATGAAGATTTGGCGGCAGGATTGCAAGGGGCCATCGTTAAAGATGATGTGAAAGATAAGCTCATCTGGAAAGAATACTTGGACAATGTGATGAAAAAGCGCGGGGCAGAGTGGCGTGGTTTGTATACGGCATGTAGGGAGATGAACGAGTGAGCGTGACGGCAGAAGCAGCTGTTCATATTTTTGGTGTACGGCATCTTTCACCTGGTGGTGCGAAGCATTTGTTGGATTTTTTAAATCAAATTCGACCTACGGCTGTGCTCATTGAAGGGCCTTCTGACGCCACGCCGGAAATTCGTCATCTTACGAACGAGGTGACGAAGCCGCCAATCGCGATCTTAGCTTTTACCGATCATTTGCCTGTTCGCACCGTCCTGTGGCCGTTTGCAGCTTATTCACCTGAATATCAAGCGATGAAATGGGCCGCACAAAATGGGGCGTTGGCCGCATTTATTGATTTGCCCTCTTCAGCGACGATTGCCTTGCAGGATGTGCGTGCCGCAAGCGGCGATGAAAGGGAAGCGGGCGATCAATTCGAAGCCGAGTCCGATTCCGAAGCCGAATCTATATCCAAATCTACATCCAAATCAAAGACCAAGTCAGAACAACACGACTCACATCCTTTGGCACAATCAGCAGAGGAGGAAAGCTATAAACAGCAGTCCATTTATGCGCGTATTGCCGAGATCGCTGGTGAGCACGATTATGACATGTACTGGGAGCGAAACTACGAGCACAATTTAAATGTTGGCGCTTATCAAGAGGCGATTATCGCTTTCTCCTCACAGATGCGTGAGCTTTCGGAGGAGAAGGAGCAGCAGCATGATCGTGCCGAATACGCCTATAATCTAGTGAGGGAAGCTTATATGCGGCGGCGTATTCAAGAAACGATCCGTTCGGGTCATGACCCTAATAAAATCGTGGTCGTATGTGGGGCGTACCATGCATCTGCACTCGCAGATCTTACAGATGCGATGACCGATAAGGAGCTAGAAGGTTTGCCTTCTCGCAGTACAAAGCTTACCTTAATGCCTTATTCCTATTTTAAATTGTCATCGATGTCTGGTTATGGCGCTGGCAATATGGCTCCCAATTATTTTGAAATGATGTGGGAGCGTATGATCACGGATACGCTGGATGATTTGCCGGAGCATTATTTATCTGCTGTAGCTAGATTGCTGCGCGATACGGGTACCCATCGCTCCACTGCTGAAGTCATTGAAGCGGTGCGGCTAGCAGAATCGCTTGCCGCCTTGCACGGCGGCAGTGCGCCAACGCTGCGTGATTTGCGCGATGCAGCGCAAACGTTGCTTGGCCGTGGCGACCTGTCTGTTGTAGCCGATGCGCTTGCGCGTATCGACGTAGGAACAGCTATAGGCTCGCTCGCGGAAGGCGTTAGCCAGACGCCGATTCAGGACGATTTGAATCGGCTGTTGAAGCAATTGAAGCTTCAGTCATACAAGACGACCGTGGCGACGGACGTATCGCTAGATCTTCGCGAAAATCGCCGCGTGGCATCTGAAGAAGCAGCCTTTCTCGATCTGAACCGATCGAAATTATTCCATCGGCTAAAGCTGCTTGGGATTTCATTTGCGACGCTGCGTCCAAGCGGACAAGAGCGGGCATCATGGGCTGAACATTGGGTACTTCAATGGTCACCAGAAGTGGAAATCCAGGTCGTCGAATCGACGCTGCTGGGCGAGACCGTTCACATTGCAGCTGCGTATGTGCTGCAACAGAAGCTCGATGGATGCAGCTCGATTGCCGAAGCTTCCGCATTTATACGCGTTGCTTGTGAGTGCGGAATGATGACGCAAATGGAAGCTGCACGTCAAACCTTGCAACGGCTTGCTGTTGATAGCCGTGACGTTGTGCAGATTGCAGCGGCAACGCGCGAGCTATCGATCATCATTAGCTACGGCGATATTAGACGAATTGACACGGCTCCGTTAGTGCCGTTGTTAGAGCAGTTATTTATGCGAGCCTGTCTATTCCTGCTCGATGCAAGCAACTGCAATGATGAAGCATCGAACGGCATGATCACGGCGATGAATGAGCTGAACAGTGTAGCCCTCGATCATCATGAGCAGGTGGATGAATCGTTATGGCTCCAAGAGTTGCTGCATCTAGCGGAGCGAGATGACCGAAATCCGCGTCTTTCCGGCTTTGCCTGTGCTATCTTGCTGGAGCGTAACGCGATTACGGCACAGCAATGCACCGAAGAAGTATCTAGACGTCTATCACCGGGTATTCCTGCTGACCTCGGTGCAGGCTGGTTCGAAGGTCTTGCGCTGCGTAATCGCTATGCCCTGCTCTCGCGGATGAGCCTATGGGAGCAGTTGAACCAATATATCGTATCGTTGGAAGATGAAGAGTTTACACGTGCGCTCGTATTTTTGCGGCGCGCATTCAGTTCATTTTCCGCACGAGAGAAGACGATGATTGCCGAATTGCTCGGTGAATTATGGGGTGTGAACACGGAACAGGCGGCTGAGGTATTGACAGGCGACTTGAAGGAGGACGAAGTGAAGATGATTGACGAGTTGAACGATTTTGACTTTGAGGACTTTTAGCGATGCCGACACCTACATCTGTTGAACCCAATATCGTGTCGCGTTGGCGGCTTATTCTTGGTCAAGCGGCTGAGCAGCAGCTAGCTACTTGCAATACGAGTGGCCAGATCGATTTGACAGAAGAACAGCGCATTATGGATCAGGCACTTGCAGCTATTTACGATGATACAACCGAGGGAGCGGAAGCCAGTAGCAACCCTTCTTCTGGAAATAGAAGAGGGGCTGGTCAAGGGAGCTCGGCACCTCGTCTTTCGAAATGGTTGGGAGATGTACGGACCTTTTTCCCAGATGATGTTGTCTCGATTATTCAAAACGATGCGATGGAACGAAAAGGCTGGAAGCAGCTACTGTTTGAACCAGAAGTCTTGGCAAAAGTGAAGCCGGATATCCAGCTCGTCGGAACACTGTTGTCCTTAAAAGGAAAAATTCCGGAGAAGACAAAGGACACTGCTCGCTTGCTTGTGCAGGCAGTCGTTGACGACCTCGTGAAACTGCTGGAGAACGACATTCGCCGTGCTGTAACAGGCGCCTTGAATCGCAGGCAGCACTCGCCACTTCCGTCCGTAAGCGGCATCGATTGGAAGCGAACGATTCAGCGTAATTTAAAGCATTACGATAAAGAACGGCGACAAATTGTGCCGGAAAAATTCTACTTCTTTGATCGCGCACAGCGCAGTAAGGAATGGACCGTCATTGTGGACATTGATCAGAGCGGGTCGATGGCGGATTCCGTCATATGGGCGTCGGTCATCGGTTCCATTTTTGCGAGTATCCCCTCACTAGATACACGTGTCGTGGTGTTTGATACAGAAGTGGTGGACTTGACTGAGCAATGTGCGAATGATCCGGTTGATATGTTGTTCGGTATTCAGTTAGGCGGGGGCACAGATATTAACAAGTCGGTCGCCTACTGCGAGCAGTTCATCGAGGAACCGAAGAAAACGTTGTTTATTATCATTTCCGATCTGTATGAGGGCGGCAATCAAGCAGCATTGATTCGCCGAATGCGCGAACTGCGGGAAGCGGGGGTCAGAACGATGTGCTTGCTGGCGTTGTCTGACCAAGGACAACCATTTTACGACGAGCGGGTTGCAAAGCTACTATCCCGCGACGGGACTCCTTGCTTTGCCTGCACACCTGCCTTACTTCCGATGTTAGTTGAAGGGGCATTAAAAGGCTTGGATCTATCTGAATTGGCAAAGCGGATCGAATCGAAACAAGTCTAGTGTTGCTGGTTAAAACGAATATAATCGAATACGCTGCTTGAAAAGGAATGGACAGCTCATCATTGCTCTACAAGAGTGGACGAGGGCTGTCCTATTTTTACAGGTGAAGAAGGGTTTTTCATCTGAAATGTGGAACTTGTTTAAACAGCGGATTGAAAGTCAGTACCGTTTGTAAATCGCCCAGAGGTGCATCTATGACGAAGCGAATATTGTTTACCGGAGGGGGATCGGCGGGTCATGTTACGGTAAACCTAGCTCTAATCCCCCTATTTTTAGCTGCGGGTTGGGAAGTTACATATATCGGTTCTAGAAATGGCATAGAATCGCAATTAATCGAACAAATTCCAGCTGTTAAATACGTTGGCATCTCGACAGGGAAGCTGCGTAGATATGTCGATATGGAAAATGTAAAAGACCCTTTTCGTATAGTAAAAGGGGTGTTTGAAGCTTATCGTGCCATTAAAAAAGTAAAGCCGCATGTTGTGTTCTCAAAAGGCGGTTTCGTATCGGTGCCTGTTGTGCTTGGTGCTTGGCTAAATCGAGTTCCAATTGTCATTCATGAGTCCGATCTGACGCCAGGGCTAGCCAACAAGATTTGTGCCCCTTTTGCAACGACTATTTGTACCACATTTCCTGAAACCTCAGCCTATTTGAATCGCCAAAAGGCCCTTCACGTAGGGGCAATTGTACGTGAGCAGCTGCGAGAAGGTAGTGCAGCCACAGGTTTAGCGCTATGTGGATTTCACACGGGCAAGCCTGTCCTCCTATTTATGGGCGGAAGCCTTGGCTCACAGCGTATAAATGCGATGTTACGCACCAATTTGTTGCGACTCGTCAATCATTTTCAAATCGTACATATTTGTGGGAAAAATCAATTAGACCAAACGATAAACCATCCTAACTATAAGCAGTTTGAATATGTTAATCAAGAGCTACCACATGTGCTAGCCATGGCGGATTTCGTCATTTCGCGAGCAGGCTCGAATACGATATTTGAATGCTTAGCGCTTCGGAAGCCGATGCTGCTCATTCCGTTGTCTAAGCAAGCGAGCAGAGGCGATCAAATTTTGAATGCCCAATCCTTTCAGGAGGCAGGCTTTTGCGAGGTGCTGTTAGAGGAAGAGATGAATGATACGACCTTTGTGCAAGCGATTCAACATCTAGTATCCCGACAAGCTGAAATTCAGGATGCGATGAAAAATAGTCAAGCTGATGCTGCCGTTAATCGCGTTGTTGCGTTAATTGAGCAAACTACTGCCCATAGGTAAACCTAACATTCGTAGGTTGGCGAAGTTACTAGGTGAGAAATCATGGTCACAATAAATAAATAGCATGCTTGAAGTTGTGGCGGATTGTATCTCGACAAACGAATGTAAGGACTCAGGAGGTCGAAATGGATGTTCGGACAAATCGGAAGTCGTCATATCGTGTTAGAAAATAGTCGTGTTAAGCTCGTCCCTTTCTCGGGCAAGTATACGAGCGGTTTAAAAAGCATCATTTTTGATGAGGACATTACAGACGCGGTACATTGTACGACAGAGCAGCATTTTCACGATTACATCCGTCAAACGATGCATAGCAAAAGAGAGCAGAACAACTATCCGTTTGTCATTATAGATAAGCAGACCAGTGAGGTAGCAGGCGCGACGAATTTTCTTCATATCTCACCGCAGCATAAACGACTCGAAATCGGTTCGACATGGCTTGGACGACCGTTTCGGGGGACGGGCTTGAATCTTGCGGTGAAGTTCGAATTGCTTAAATATGTATTTGAAACGATGCAGTTCAGTAGCGTACAATTTCGAACAGCTGTCGATAATGTGCGAGCACAGCGAGCGCTTGAAAAATGTGGGGCCATACGTGATGGTGTACAGTGCAGCACTGAGCTTGATCATGTGGGAGAAGGCAAGAACGACGTGCATTACAGCATGGTTGAATCACAGTGGAAAGATGTTAAACAGACTGTTTTTGCAGCTTATTTATAAATAAAAAGCTGCTTGACAATCAAGTTGCTCCTATGTGACAATGGGAAAAAGTGACATCAATATTTCGTGGAAAGGGCGTGCGTTTAATGAAGAGGTATAGCCGTATATGTGTGCATCGACATAATCGCATAGAGCCCGTTTTTAAAGGGACTGTATGGAAGTGAACAACTTCCGTACAGTCCCTTTGTTTTGCTAAAGCAGGAAAGGAGCAGACAAATGGTCGTAAATAAAATGATTCGCTCAACGGTTGCGGGTTCGCTTCGTCCGGTTGTGTTGGATGGAGCAACAATTACGTTGGAGCAAGTAGGTTCAGTTGCTTTGCATAGTGCTCCAGTTGTTATCAGTGCGGAAGCGATGCGCGAGGTACATCGCTGTCGTCATATGGTTGAGCAATTAGTTGAGGCTGGGGAAATTGTATATGGTGTCACAACAGGATTCGGAAAATTCAGTGACGTTTCTATTTCGCCTGCTGATGCAGCGCTGCTGCAAGTTAATTTGATACGTAGCCATGCTTGTGCGGTAGGAGCGCCTTTGCCGATTCCTGTCGTGCGCGCCTTAATGATGCTGCGCGCAAATGCACTTGCCAAAGGACACTCCGGTATTCGACCGGAGACCGTTCAATTACTCGTCAATTGCTTGAACCGAGGCGTGCATCCGGTCGTTCCGGAGCAAGGTTCACTAGGTGCAAGTGGAGATCTGGCGCCATTGTCCCATCTGGCGCTCGTCCTTATGGGCGAAGGCGAGGCATTTTACAACGGGGAGCGAATGTCCGGTGAGGAGGCGTTGATTCGGGCGGGGTTAGAGCCGATTCAACTGCAAGCGAAGGAAGGCTTGGCGCTCATTAACGGGACGCAAGTGATGACAGCGGTAGGAGCGCTTACTCTTATTAAAGCGCAACGACTCGGTAAGATAGCTGATGTTATTGCGGCTATGACCGTGGAATGCTTGCACGGTATTACGGAAGCGTATGCAGAACAGCTGCATCGTGTGCGCCCTTACCCTGAGCAAATCGGGGTAGCACAAAATATGCGCACGCTGCTGCACGGCAGCCACTTAACGACGAAGCAAGGCGAAATTCGCGTGCAGGACGCTTATTCGTTGCGCTGCCTGCCGCAAGTACACGGCGCGGTCCGACAGACGGTGGCCTATGCACAGGATAAGATAGCGATCGAAATGAATGCGGCAACAGATAATCCGCTCTTATTTGTCGAGGAGGATCTGGTGCTATCTGGCGGTAATTTTCATGGTGAACCGATTGCCTTTGCCATGGATTTGTTGAAAATCGGTATGAGTGAACTCGCGAACATTGCGGAACGACGGACAGAACGCTTGGTGAATCCCGCGCTGTCTGAGGGATTACCTGCCTTTTTGAGCCGACAGCAGGGTATGGCATCAGGGATGATGATTCCCCAATATGTGAGCGCTTCCCTCGTGTCAGAAAATAAAGTGCTGTCTCATCCGGCCAGTGTTGATTCTATTCCATCTTCCGCTAATCAGGAAGATCATGTGTCGATGGGCACGACGTCAGCGCGTCATGCCGCTCAAGTCGTAAATAACACAGCAAAAGTTCTGGCTATTGAGCTGATTTGCGCCGCAGAAGCGGCAGAGTTCCGCGGCCCTGCTGATCTGGCTCCTGCAACGAAGGTACTGTACGATAAGGTGCGTGAAGTGGTCGCCCCATTATTGCAGGACCGCTCCATTAGCAGCGAAATTGAAGCTGTGGCGAAGGAATTATGTGAGGGCGTCTGGTTAAGCGCAGTCGAGAATGTCAGCGGAGAATTGTATTAATCCATATTTTAAAAGATAGTTTCTAAATTTGTACACGGTGTCCTATTTCAGTTCATGTCTATTGTTAATTCGTTCGGCTTCCGTAATTATTCTAGTTCGAGTAAGTGTATCGTTAGGTTCCCTAATTTGATGTATAAGTGGAGGAATGGCCATGCATTCGACAAGTCCAATCAATAACCAGCATCAGCCACGCACAATTCGTGCAGCACGAGGAAATGAACTTTCTTGCAAAGGGTGGGTACAAGAAGCTGCTTTGCGTATGCTGATGAATAATTTGGATCCCGATGTTGCTGAACGACCTGAGGAGCTCGTTGTATACGGAGGCATTGGCAAGGCAGCACGCAACTGGGCGTCGTATGACGCAATTGTTCGAGAGCTGCAACGATTGGAGAGCGATGAGACCTTGCTTATTCAATCAGGTAAGCCAGTTGGTGTGTTTAAGACGCATGATCGGGCGCCACGTGTGCTATTGTCTAATTCGGTACTTGTGCCTAACTGGGCGAACTGGGAGCATTTTCGCGAGTTGGAGCAGAAGGGATTAATGATGTACGGGCAAATGACTGCGGGCAGCTGGATATATATCGGTACGCAAGGCATTTTGCAAGGAACGTATGAAACGTTTGCGGAGGCAGCGCGTCAGCATACGGGTGGAACATTGCGTGGAACGCTAACACTTACAGCAGGACTAGGCGGTATGGGAGGCGCGCAAACGCTGGCTGTAACGATGAACGAAGGGGTCGTTATCGCAGTCGAGGTAGACCGTACTCGAATTGAGCGTCGCATTCAGACGAGATACTGTGATGTGCTAGCTGAAACATTGGATGAGGCGCTTGCTATTGCAGAACAAGCTGTAGCTGATGGGAAAGCGCTTTCTATTGGGTTGCTCGGCAATGCGGCTGTCATTTATCAGGAAATCGTGCGTCGCGGGATCAAGCCTGACTTTGTTACCGATCAAACGTCAGCACATGACCCGTTAAATGGCTACATTCCAGTCGGCTACAGCTTAGATGAAGCAGCAGCGTTACGAGCTAATGAACCTGCACAATATATCCAGCTCGCAAAGGAGAGCATGGCAATTCATGTGCAAGCTATGCTTGATTTGCAGCAGCTAGGTGCCGTCGTTTTTGACTATGGCAATAACATTCGCCAAGTGGCGTTTGATCAAGGTGTAAAAGAAGCATTTGCGTTCCCAGGTTTCGTACCTGCGTACATTCGCCCTTTGTTTTGCGAAGGCAAAGGTCCGTTCCGTTGGGCTGCTCTTTCCGGCGATCCCGAGGATATTCGTAAGACGGATGAAATGCTACTGCGCTTATTCCCTGACAATGATCATTTGCATCGTTGGATTACGATGGCGCAAGAGCGCGTTGCCTTTCAAGGATTGCCGGCTCGTATTTGCTGGCTTGGCTATGGCGAGCGCGCAGCCTTCGGCGCAGCCATCAATGATATGGTCAAACGCGGCGAACTGAGTGCGCCGATCGTCATTGGGCGCGACCATCTAGATTGCGGCTCAGTTGCTTCGCCGAATCGGGAAACGGAGAGCATGAAAGATGGTTCCGACGCAGTGGGTGATTGGGCCATTCTGAATGCGCTAGTTAACACCTCGGCTGGAGCGTCTTGGGTGTCCGTACATCATGGCGGCGGTGTTGGAATGGGCTATTCATTACATGCAGGAATGGTTGTCGTGGCAGATGGAACAGACGAAGCGGCGGAGCGATTGCAAGCGGTATTAACGAGCGATCCAGGAATGGGTGTTATTCGACATGTAGACGCTGGGTACGATGAGGCAGTGGATACGGCAGAAAAGCATGGAATTCGGATTCCTATGCGTGAGGAGTTATAAGGTACAGTATGAGCACAACACATGAACATGAGCGCACGAACGTATGGGCGTGAACGAATGAATACGAATGCACGAGCATGAACGTATGAGCATAACGCATAAACACGAATGCACGAGCATGAACGTATGAGCATAGTACATGAACACGAATGTACGAGCATGAACGTATAGGCATAACACATGAGCAAGAATACTCGAACGCATGAACATAACACATAAATATGTAGTCCTACACGCACAAAAATAAATACATGCCATGAGCCTCCTGCTACTTGTACAATGTCTCCCCATCATGGAATAGGTGGCTTCGATGTCTTTTAAATAGGAGACACCTTTTTCAGAGGGAGATATATGAAGTGAGACGGAAGTGAATGTTACATCACAGTCAACGACCCGTATATAGATGTTATTCAAAAAACTAACACCATATATAGTGTATGCCACATTGGAATTCGATTGATTCTGCTCCAGCCTGATATACCCTTGTTGTCCACCTTTGTATAGACATTTATGCATAATGTCCACTTAGGAAGAACGTTCATTCACTTTTATCGATTAATTTCAGTTCATAAATCCCAAAACAGCACGGTAAGGAGGGGCAAACGAGAATGGAATTCGCAAAAGGAAAAATCGATCTGTTGCTCACCGGCATTGGCACATTAGTCACACCTGTAGGTATACATCCGCGCCGCGGGGAAAAGATGAAACAATTACATACCATTAACGGTGCGGCGATCGCAATTCGTGACGGCTACATTGTGGACTTCGGTCAAGAACAAGAACTACTGCATCGGCTTCAACATGCCGAAATTACGAATACCGTTGATGTAGGTGGGCGCTTAGTGACGCCCGGTCTCGTCGATCCGCATACGCATCTTGTCCATGCCGGATCGCGCGAGCATGAGCTGGCGCTCAAGCGAGCGGGCGTGCCGTATTTGGACATATTGGCGCAAGGTGGCGGCATTTTAAGTACGGTGAAAGCGACGCGAGCGGCGACTGAACAGGAGCTATATGCTAAAGCTCGGCGCAGCCTTAACGAAATGCTGCTGCAAGGTGTGACGACTGTAGAGGCGAAGAGCGGCTACGGCTTGACAGTAGAAGATGAGCTGAAGCAACTTCGTGTGGCGAAGCAGTTGGATGACACGCATCCGATTGATCTCGTGTCGACATTTATGGGAGCGCACGCCGTTCCTGTTGAATACAAGGAACGTACAGATGCATTTGTAGAGCTGATTATTAGCGAAATGTTACCACGGGTAGCGGCGGAGCAACTGGCGCAGTTTTGCGATGTATTTTGTGAGCAAGGGGTATTTTCGATTGAACAATCGCGTCGTATCTTGTTGGCAGGCAAGCAACTTGGATTAAGGCCTAAAGTGCATGCCGATGAAATCGTCCCACTCGGCGGTGCGGAGTTGGCTGGAGATGTTGGCGCCATTTCTGCCGAACATTTGCTGGCGGCATCTGACGAGGGGCTAGCACGGATGGCAGCTGGAAACGTTATTCCTGTGCTGCTGCCAGGTACCTCGTTTAATCTAGGGGTCAAGCAGCATGCGCGGGCTCGCGATATGATCGATCGTTATAACTTGCCCGTAGCGCTTGCTACAGACTATAACCCGGGATCGTGTCCGACTGAATCGATTCAACTTATAATTATGCTTGCTTCGTTACATCTAAAAATGACGCCGGAAGAAATATTGACCGCCTGTACGTTGAATGCCGCGTGTGCCCTTGGACGCGGAGGCGATATCGGCTCCGTTGAAGTCGGGAAGCGTGCCGATCTGGCTGTATTTGATGCGCCAAGCATATCGTACTTGCCTTATCATTTCGGCATTAATCATACGTTCGGCGTCATTAAAAATGGTGTCCAAGTCGTATGGAACCGTGAAATCATGACAGAGCAACATGGGGTAGGTGTACGATGATGCAATCGAATCGAACCGACGAAATTCCTTATTTGCATTCGCCTGAGCAAGCGATGTTTCGTGATCAGCTCGAAATGAAGGTTGCGCACTGGCTTCGTCCGTGGGACAGAACCGAACAACTGTTGGCGGGTGTGATTGGTGTTCCGCTGTCCAAGCCGTCTATTTCACATTCAGGAGCATCCACGACTCCGGCAGCTGTGCGCGCAGCCTTTCGGTCATTTACAACGTACAGCATGGAGTACGAGGTGGATTTACAAACGATGCCTGTTCGTGACCTCGGCGATATTCAAATGCACGTTACAGATTTGGCAGAATGTCATCGCCGGATCGAAGCAGGACTATATGGGCTATTGCAAGCTCAGCCGCAGCTCGTTCCTATTATTTTCGGTGGGGATCATTCGACCACCTTTCCGTCAGTGAAGGCATTTGCGCAAAGCCGTCCTGGTCAAAAAATAGGTATCATCCACTTTGATGCCCACCATGACGTGCGCAACTTTGAAGACGGAGGCGTCACGAATGGGACGCCGTTCCGCAGTTTATTGGAATCCGGCCTGATCGAAGGCCGGCATATTGTCCAAATCGGCATTCGCGGCTTTATGAATGCGAAGCCGTATCATGAGTATGTAAAAAGCAAGGGCGTACACGTCTACAGCTCACGTGACGTGCGCCGGCTCGGTATCGAAGCGGTACTCGATCAAGCGCTTGAATGGACAGCTGAAGCGGATGTGCTGTACGTAAGCTTCGATGTAGATGTCATCGATCAAGCCTATGCGCCAGGCTGTCCAGCGATTGGAACAGGCGGCTTACAACCGTGGGATGCATTGGATGCTTTGTATCGACTAGGTCAATTGGAGCGAGTACAGGCGATTGATTTTGTATGTATCGATCCGACCGTTGACGTTCGAAATGTGACTTCGCGGTTGGCCGTGCAATTCATGCTCAGCTTTTTAAGTGGCATGGCACATCGCGAAGAACAAGCTAAATAAATGGGTTAGGGTATCCACTGGCGTACTTAACAATCTTGTTGTTAAGCGGAGCGGATACCCATTCCCGTCTTTGTCGAACGCGAACATATTATAATGTCCTCATTCGGAACCTTCCTCAGCTGTCACACGCGACAGCTGTTTTACCCACAAATTCATATCTTCAAATTTGTCATAAATATTGCAATTTTTCGTCATCCGCCCGTTGTACCGATAACCTAGTTGGGCAAACACCGCATTCATCCCAAAGGAAAGCGCTCTCGCTAGGGCGTACACGCAAAATATGTGCCGCTGCTGCAAATCGTGTTCCAACGCTTGCATAAGCAACTGCATCAATCCGTGTTTGCGCATGCGCGGCAGTGTCGCGCAATCCCCCATTTCTGCATTTTGATACTTGCCATTGATGGCCGCCGATGCAGCACTGACAAGTTCTCCTGCTTGCTCCACTACGTAAAAAATCGTGTCCTCTGCTATTATTTTTCGAATATAAGCCGGATCGTTCATCGGAGTTGGATACGTCAAAAAAACCGAACGGTATAACGCTGCGAGTTGGGAAGCATCTGCGAACGTGGCCGCACGCAGAGTTACATGGCTCGGCAGATCAAGGCGCTCTTTTTTTGCCGGAATCGCTAGAACTTCGTTTAAAATGTGATCCTCCTCCAACCAATAATCGCTCGTATGACGCACAAGATCGAAATATTTAGCCATGCTGTACGCATCGCTGCCGCTATAATATTTTTCAAATACGCCTTCTAGCATAAATCCTTGTGACAAAAAATACGGCCAATCCTGCTGGCGCGCTTTAATAAACACCTTCGTAAACGCGTTGCCCCGTGTAATTTCGATCATTCGCTGTGCGATCTTTTCCGTATTTCCGGCATAATCGTCGACGCGCAGCCGCTTATTAAAATAATCAAGACAATAATCGAGCTCGTATTCGTTATGATGTTCCTGTTGCTGGCGGTAGTATGGATTCGTTAACAATATTCGCGCCTCCTTTTTACACAACTTACAAAAAACTTCTCCTCTAATGTTAGGAAGCAAGAATGATGCCAAATGCTAGGTGTGAAATGCGGGATAAAAGATGCCGATCGGCAAAGGAGTAAGCAAGTAACTGTGCATATTGCATGTGCAAGAGCAAATCTTTGGGCGGTAACCGTGAGGCAGTGCCAAAAATTTTGCTGCATAATGCTCGGCATGGCGCAGTGGTGTTCCTTTTTAGATATATATGAGGGTCTGTGCTTCATGTTTGATGTTGGCATCATTTTTGCTTTGTTTATTTGGTAGCAGTGGAAAAAGATCAGCAGCTGAATGGGAAACAGGACGGGGAGGCGTCAGCAATGAATGCAAAGGGGCGAGCATGTAGCCATCTCATCAAACCGATACTCGATTACAACTATCCGAGCGTCACGCATGGCAAGGGCATTTATTTGTACGATGCAGAAGGAAAAATGTATGTGGATGGCTGCTCTGGAGCAGTGACGGCCAGCATTGGTCACGGGGTGCAAGATGTCGTGCAGGCGATGCAGGAGCAGGCGGCAAAGGTGTCTTTTGTGTATCGATCACAGTTTACGAGTGAAGCGGCTGAACAATTGGCTCATAAGCTAAGCGATGCAGCACCTGGTGGGGAGTACTGGTCTTTTTTCGTCAACAGCGGCTCGGAAGCGACGGAAACAGCAATGAAAATTGCGATCCAGTATTGGCAGGAAAAAGGGATACAAGGAAAATACAAAATCATTTCCCGGCGGATGAGTTACCACGGCATTACGTTAGGGTCCTTGTCGATGTCGGGGCATGTGCTTAGAAGAAAGCGATTTACGCCATTGCTAGAAGATTTTCCGATAGTGGAGCCGGCCTTTTGCTATCGCTGTCCATTTGAGCAAACTTATCCTGCATGTGACCTCATGTGCGCAGGTGATTTGGAAGCCGCGATTAAGCGGATTGGTGCGGAACATATCGCGGCCTTTATTGCAGAGCCGATTGTGGGTGCCGCTGGTGGGGCGGTTGTGCCGCCAGCAGGCTATTACGAGCGGATTAAGCACATATGCGAGCGCTATAATGTGCTGTTTATTGCTGATGAGGTCATGACGGGAATCGCCCGCACAGGCAAAATGTTCGCCATGGAGCATTGGAAAGTGGAGCCGGACATTATCGCACTCGGCAAAGGGATGAGTGCCGGATATACGCCGATGGCGGCAACACTGGTGAGCGAGCGCGTGATGGAGCCGATTTGGCGCGGCAGTAAAAGTATTATGTCCGGACATACGTATAGCGCTAATCCGCAATCAGCAGCCGTGTCATTGGCTGTACTGAATTACATTGAACAGCATGGGCTGGTCGAGGCGGCCGAAGTGAACGGCCGCTATTTGCTGGAGCGGCTTCAGCAATTGGCACAGCGCTGCGAGCTGATTGGTGACGTCCGCGGTAAAGGGATGCTGCTCGCCTTCGAGGTTGTGGCACATCGGGCGGACAAACGTTCTTTTCCGCCCGAGCGCGGTGTAACATCGCTCATAATCGCCACCGCGATGGAAAAAGGGCTGCTGCTCTATCCAGCAGCAGGTGGCTTGGACGGAACAGGTGACGCGGTCATTATTGCGCCACCGCTCATTATTACGCAGCCTGAAATGGATATGCTGCTCACGCTGCTGGAAGAAACACTGCGGGAAGTAACAGCGGAATTGCTTCGAACTACCGGCTGAAAAGGTGTAGAGTTCACGTCTGATTCTGAATCTGGAACCGGATCGGGGTCTGAGCTCGAGCCTGAGCCCGAATCCGAGTCCGAGTCCGAGTCCGAGTCCGAGTCTCAGGTGCATCGAACGTTTGGCTAAATGGACAGCGATATGCGTGTGAAATCATGGTGGCACGAAGCACTAAGCGGGACCCTTTGTTGGATGCTTAACGGCTTGATTAGCAGCTAGAACTTCAGACGATCAGACGTCGTAAGAGACAAACGGGAGCAGAGGAGTGTGATGGAGGGAAATGGGAGACGGCAAAGTCAGTACGCTTGAAGCGGCGCTGAAGTATATTAACGACGGCTGTGTGCTTATGTTTGGTGGATTTGGAGGAATCGGAACTCCACCCACTCTAGTAGAAGGAATCATGCAAAAGAAAGTCACCGCACTCACGTTAATTGGAAATGACACTGGATTTCCGCAAATCGGGATTGGGAGATTGGTCACGGCGGGCAGAGTTAAAAAGGTTATCGTGTCCCATATCGGTTCCAACCCCGTAGCAGGGCAGAAGATGAACGCGGGGGAAATGGAAGTTGAGTTCTACCCACAAGGGACGCTTGCCGAAAAAATTCGTGCTGGGGGAGTCGGCCTTGGTGGTGTGTTAGTGGATGTAGGTGTAGGCACGTTGTTGGAGCAGGGGAAGCAAATGATAACCGTGGACGATAAGACGTATTTGGTCGAGCCGGCGCTAACGGCAGAGGTTGCAATTGTGCACGCGAAGCAAGCCGATCCGTTCGGCAATGCCGTCTACGATAAGACGGGGCGCAACTTTAATCCGCTCGTTGCGATGGCGGCGAACTTCACAATTGTAGAAGCGGATGAAATTGTTCCGCTCGGGGAACTTGATCCGGAGAGCGTTGTAACTCCGGGGGTATTTGTTGATATGGTCATACCGAGTCGGGGGGTGACGTGGAAATGGGCGTGGGAAAAGGATACGGTACCAACGAAAACGACGTAGTGACGGAGCCGAATGAAGTGGATGGAGCGAACGAAGTGAATGAAGTGAAAGAAGCGAATAAAGCGAATGAAGTGAATGCAGTGAATGTAGTGAATGCAGTGAATGTAGTCAATGAAGGATATGAAGCTAACGAAGCTGACGAAGCGGATAAAATAAGACATCAAGACGCTCTACTCGTTAACGCTAAGCAGCGGTCAGTTGGGCCAACAAGCGGGGAGCAGGCCCGCATTCGGATTGCGAAGCGTGCTGCACAAGAAATGACGAGCGGAATGATCGTCAATCTGGGCATCGGTATCCCGACGCTGGTGGCCGATTATATCCCAGCTCATATGCAGGTCGTATTTCATGCGGAGAACGGCATTTTGGGAATGGGGCCGGCACCGGAAAGAGGGAGAGAAGATCCATTCTTATGCAATGCAGGTGGATTTCCTGTAACCGCTGTCAAGGGGATGTCTTATTGCGATAGCGCGGTTGCGTTTGCGATGATTCGCCGTGGGCGACTTGATATGACGATTCTTGGCGCACTTGAAGTGAGCGCAAAGGGCGATTTGGCCAACTGGATCGTCCCCGGTCACCGTGTCTCGGGAATTGGCGGTGCGATGGAGTTGGCACAAAAGGCCAAAAAAGTCGTGGCCGTCATGAATCATGTTACTCATCAGGGCGAGCCCAAAATTAAACGGCAATGCGCATTGCCGCTCACAGCAGCGACATGTGTCCATGTCATTATTACCGATATGGCTGTCATTGAAGTATGTGCGGAAGGCCTAGTGCTAACAGAGCGGATGGCACCTTACACGATTGAGGATATCATCCGGCTTACAGACGCGGAATTGATTGTTGCAGACCATGTGACTGTAATACCGTAAAGGAGGTGTAGCCAAAATGACTGAGAAATTTCAGGGAGTGAAAACGAGAGTTGCAGCAGGAGAGGCAACAGAGTGTTCAGATGCAGAACATTCGGCAGAGCACACAGCGGAAATAACGAGCGCAGTACTTATCTCTAAGCTTCAATCTGACATCCACGCTTGGTTGCAAGCAAATCGCGATGCAGGTACGGCATTGCTGCAACAACTTGTCAACATGCCGACGCTGCAAGGGAACGAGCGCAACGCACAGCTATTCATGGCCGATAAGATGCGTAACATCGGATTGGAAGTAGATATGTGGGAATTGGATGGAGAAGACGGAGAAGATGGAAAACGGCTAAAGATGCATCCTTATTTTTACTCGCCGCGAGACGATTTTAAAGGCAGCCCTAATGTGGTTGGAGTATGTAGGGGGACGGGCGGCGGGCGTTCTATCATTTTAAATGGGCATGTGGATGTCGTGCCTGAAGGGAACAGGGAGCTGTGGGACGATGATCCGTTCGGTGGCGTAATTAAGGATGGGAAGCTGTTCGGCAGAGGCGCAACAGATATGAAGGGCGGGTCTGTATCGCTGTTATTAGCTGTGCAGGCGTTGCAGGAGCTAGGCGTAAAGCTGCAAGGGGATGTTATCGTACAGAGCGTGGTGGAGGAAGAGAGCGGGGGAGCGGGTACGTTGGCCGCTATTTTGCGGTCGTATAAAGCAGACGCTGCGCTCATTCCTGAGCCGACGAATATGAAGATTTTCCCGAAGCAGCAAGGGTCGATGTGGTTTCGCTTGCACATTAAAGGGCGCTCTGCACACGGAGGCACCCGCTATGAGGGTGTGAGTGCGATTGAACTTGCGATGCCTGTCATCACGCATCTTCAAACGTTGGAACAGGTCCGCAATGCACGAATAACGGACCCATTATACGCAAGTAATCCGATTCCGATACCGATTAATATCGGAACTATCACAGGTGGTAATTGGCCTTCATCTGTGCCTGATACGGTCCAGCTTGAAGGCCGAATGGGCGTTGCTCCAGACGAGTCGCTGGAGCAGGCCAAGCAAGAAATGGCGGATTGGTTAGCGCGATTAGCTGAACAGCATGTATGGTTCCGCGACAATCCCCCAATCCTAGAGTGGTTCGGTGCCAGGTGGGTGCCTGGCAGCGTTGATGCTGACCATGAATTGCTGTCCATTCTTGCCCAGCAATATCGAAATGTCCGGCATGAAGAGCCGGTCATTGAAGCGTCGCCGTGGGGAACGGACGGCGGCTTGTTGACCGTGCTTGCCGAAACGCCATGTATCGTGTTCGGACCTGGGGAAACGAAAGTGGCCCATTATCCGAACGAGTATATGGAACTGGAGCGGATGTTTGAAGCTGCTGAGATCATTGCTTTAACGTTAGTTCAATGGTGTGGAGTGGAGGGATTTACGAATGAGTGTAAATAACACAAATAACACGATTAAATATATATCCCTGAAGACGGCGCTGCCAGGCCCGATGGCGGAGCAGCTTATGCAGCGGCGGAACGAGCATGTGCCGCGGGGCCCTTTTAATACGGTCGCGACATTCGCCGCTAAGGGAGAAGGGGCGTTGCTGACCGATGTGGACGGCAACACCTTTATTGATTTTGCAGGTGCGATCGGAACCTTGAATGTGGGGCACTGCCATCCTATAGTCGTTGAGGCGCTTAAAGACCAATTAGAACGTTACATTCATCCTTGCTTCCACGTTATGATGTATGAACCTTACGTCGCGCTGGCGGAAAAACTGAACGCATGGACACCTGGCAACCATCAGAAGCAAACGTTCTTCCTGAACAGCGGTGCGGAAGCAGTTGAAAATGCGGTTAAATTGGCCCGAAAATATACAGGCCGCAGAGCGATCATTTCTTTCGAGCGTGGCTTTCATGGCAGAACGTATATGGCGATGTCGCTCACAAGCAAGGTCAAGCCGTATAAAGATGGTTTCGGGCCTTTTGTTCCAGACACGTACAAAATGCCGTACCCGTATTATTACCGTGCGCCTGTTAATATGACATCTGATGAGGTTGATGATACGATTTTGGCGCAGTGCGAGCAATTATTTTTGACAGAGGTGCCCGGGGAAGATGTTGCGGCCATCATTATGGAGCCTGTGCAGGGCGAAGGTGGCTTCGTGATGCCGTCTGCACGGTTCGTGCAAGGCATTAAAACGCTTTGTGAGCGGTACGGTATTTTGTTTATTGCCGATGAAGTCCAGACGGGCTTTGGACGAACGGGCAAACATTTTGCAATCGAGCACTATGGGGTTATCCCTGATTTGATTACGATGTCAAAATCGATTGCAGCAGGACTGCCGATCAGCGCGGTCACAGGACGGGCCGAAATTATGGATGCAGCCAATGTTGGCGAAATCGGCGGGACATTCGGTGGTAGCCCGTTAGGTTGTGTGGCGGCGCTCAAAGTGATTGAAATTATCGAGAGCGAGCGGCTGGCTGAGCGGGCACTTCATATCGGGGCGGTGGTCGATGAACGCTTTAGGCGTTTGCAGCAACTTGTGCCGCAAATTGGGGATGTGCGAACGCTTGGAGCGATGAGTGCGATTGAGCTTGTTCAAGATCCTGCAACGAAAGCTCCTGACAAGCAGCTAGCGCAGCGAATTTTGCGCGAGGCGCATAGTCGAGGCGTCATCGTGATGGGGGCAGGACTGTACGGTAATGTGATCCGCTTGCTTAGCCCGCTCGTGATTACAGATGATCAATTGAACGAAGGGCTGGAAGTACTAGAAGGCGCGATTCTGGCTGCTGTCGCACACTAGATGTAATATGGAACACCTTTTATAAAAAAAATAGGCTATTCCCTAATCGTCGTATATCGTGGTATATAGTTTAGGTAGTTAATCGTAGTAAAACGTATCAAGGTGCGTCAAATCTTTTCAAATCTTATAGAATCATAACAAATCGTATCACATTGGATCAAAGCCTACACATACAGATGTACCGCTAGAACTGGTCAAACGGTGCAGGAGGGGGAGAGCATGAAGACGCGGCTATATATAAATGGAAATTGGGTAGAGGCAAAAACGTACCGCCCACTTTATTCTCCGTTTAGTGGGGAACAAATCGCTGAGGTTGCTGTTGCGGATGAAGCGGATGTCAATCAGGCGCTTGCAGCCGCTGAACAAGCAAGGAAGCAACTGGCGCGAATGGCTGCGCACGAGCGGGCTGCGATTTTGCATAAGGTCGCTGTGCTACTGCGGGAACGGAAAGAGGAGTGCGCACGCACGATTGCGCTTGAGGCAGGGAAGCCGATCAGCGCGGCCCGAGCGGAAGTCGAGCGAACAATTATGACGTATACGTTTGCGGCAGAGGAAGCAAGGCGTATTCACGGGGAAATGATTCCACTCGATGCCGCTCCAGGGGGAGAAGGGCGTGTTGCTTACACGCTGAGGCAGCCACTTGGCGTAGTTGCGGCGATCACACCCTTTAACTTCCCGATGAACTTAGTCGCCCACAAGGTTGGGCCGGCCATTGCAGCGGGGAATCCGCTTGTCATAAAGCCGGCTTGGCAAACGCCGCTAAGTACGTTGCTGTTAGGGGAATTGTTTGCGGAGGCAGGTCTGCCAGCTGGTGCTTTAAACATTGTCACGGGCAGCGGAAGTGTCATCGGGGATCGGTTAGTTACGGATCAGCGCGTAAAGGTGGTCACATTTACGGGTAGCCCCGAGGTCGGCATCGCGATTCGCAGCAAGGCTGGATTAAAGCGGGTCACGCTGGAACTAGGATCTAACTCCGCCTTGATTATCGATCAGGATCAAGCGGAACATATCCCCGCCATCGTGCAGCGGGCGGTAGGTGGCGCCTTTGCGTATGCAGGGCAGGTGTGCATTTCGGTGCAGCGCGTGTTTGTGCATGAGCGGTTGTATGAGACGTTTGTCGAACAATTTGTGGCGCGTGCTGCGGAATTGAAAATAGGTGATCCGCTGGACAACGATACGGATGTATCCGCGGTTATCAGCGCTGCTGATGCGGAGCGGTGTATGAGTTGGATCGACGAAGCGGAGCAGCTTGGTGCCACAGTCGCGTTAGGTAAACGCCGTGAAGGGAATCTTGTGTACCCTACCGTGTTGCTGAACGTTGATCCGCAAGCGAAGGTCAGCTGTCAGGAAGTGTTTGGCCCGATCGTAATGATTAATCCTATATCATCTATAGATGAAGCCATTGCTGCCGTCAACGATTCCAAATATGGGCTGCAAGCGGGTCTATATACGAATCAACTTTCTGTGGCGTTTCATGCGGCCGAAGAGTTGGAAGTCGGTGGCGTGATGATCAACGATATCCCGACGTTTCGGGTTGACCATATGCCGTACGGAGGCGTGAAAGAGAGCGGAATGGGACGCGAAGGTATTAAGTATGCGATTGAGGAAATGACCGAAATGAAGCTCGTATGTTTTAAAAAATAAGGCAGCTCATAATCAACCTTGCTGTCTGATGCATACTAAAAAGACAATCACCCTGAACAAGTCGGAATGACGACCTGGGTGATTGTCTTTTTTATTTAGCTATAAAAATGAAATAGAGGCTAGGGTATATCTTTAAAATAAGTAATCAATGCTGTTCTGACCTGCTCCGTCAATTCTCCGTTTTAATCTTGTTGGTCTTGGTTTGCTAAAGGATCTATTGGTTGCGCAGTATATGAAGCGCTGTTTCCATCTTGTGAATGTATGCCTGATCTTGACTTGAACACCTAAAATCAACACGGTCATACCCATCTTTTTGTAAGCTACACGAAACCGGACCCTCATGTTCCAATATTTGTACAAGTCTGCTTACAGTTCCGGCACTTCCATCGACGATATCAATGTGGCTCGGCAATATCTCTCTTAATATGTTGGTATAAAAAGGATAGTGCGTACATCCAAGTACAACAGTGCCAACATGTTGAAGAGGATAGGATGATAGTTTGGTATGAAAATAATTGCTCATGAATGATCGATCAAAGTTTAACTGTTCACAATAGTGAACTAATTCCGGTAAAGGTAGTGAGTCGACGATACTTTGGTCATCCAAGCGAGCGATTAAATCCTTAAATTTAGACTGCTTTAACGTTAATGGCGTGGCAAGAACGAGTACTCTTTTTCCAGTGGTCCGATTTAAATCTAATGCGGGCTTTACGGCTGGCTCCATGCCAATAATCGGAATCGAATACGTCTGTCTTAATTGAGAGATCGCGATACTCGTAGCGGTATTGCAAGCAACAATTAGCGCTTTGACTTCCTCTTGCACGATAGCGGCTACTGCCTCATTCACATGACGCATAACATCTTCTTTGGATTTCGTACCGTAAGGCACATGCAACGTATCTGCGTAATACAAAAAATGCTCATGGGGCAATCGCTTCATCGCTTCATGCAATACCGTAAGGCCACCGATCCCTGAATCGAAACATGCAATTCTCAATGTGTTCACCTCAGTTGTTGAAAAATAGATTCGACGGCATCATCGACATGTAATAGGACGCGCTCGTTCGTCGCGCGCATCACGAGTTCAACTTCATGTTGCGCGGCATGTTTGCCAATGACGACTCGAATAGGAATTCCGATCAGATCGGAATCTTTAAATTTTACCCCAGGACGCTCATCGCGATCATCCAACAGTACCTCGATATGCTTCTCTTGCAAGCGATGGTACAGTTGTTCTGCAAGTTTCATTTGCTGCTCGTCTTTGACGGATATGGGTACAACGTGAACGTGAAACGGAGCAATGGACTTTGGCCAAATGATCCCATGCGCATCATGGTTTTGTTCCACAATCGCAGCTAGGATGCGAGAAACGCCAATCCCGTAACAGCCCATGATAAGCGCTTGTTCAGCACCTGCTGCATCTAAATAAGTGGCACCGAGCTGCTCACTATATTTGGCACCGAGCTTAAAGACGTGTCCGACTTCGATCCCACGGAAAAATTGCAGTTGCCCAGACTCACAGCGTGGACATCGATCACCTGCAACGACATTGCGGAAGTCGCCCGTTTGCGCATGCGGCAGGTCCCGTTCCGGCCAGATATTTTGGAAAAAGGAGCCCTGTTCGTTGGCGCGCAACATTCCATTTGTTACATGTACGATCGATTGATCGATTAACACGGGTATGGTCAATCCAAGCGGATCGACGAAGTGAAGTGGGGTACCGATGATCTGTTCAATAGCCTCATGATTTGCTATTTCAAGTTGCTCAGTCCCAGTTGCACGTTTCACTTTGATTTCATTTACTTCGTGATCGCTACGAACGATTACGGCTATAGCATTTCCGTCTGCGAGGTAAAATTCCATCTTCAATCGTTGTGATTGATGGGATTGCTGCGACGGAATGTGATTAGCACTGCCCAACTGACTCAACGGATTCAACTGATCCAATTGAGAGATGTGAACCTTTTCTGCATTCGCTATCGTTACATCAGATTGGGATGGGGTGAGAGCAGGGTCAGTCCCTGCCTCTGCCTTTTCTAAATTAGCTGCGTACGTACAGCATGTACATACAGCAACTGTGTCCTCGCCGATCTCGGTTATGGCCATAAATTCGTGCGTTCCAGCCTCGCCGCCAATCGCGCCTGCATCAGCTTCGACCGCACGATAATTCAAGGCGCAGCGCGTAAATATGCGTTGGTACGCATCAAACATCCGTTGATACGATTGGTCTAGTCCTGCCCAATCGGTATCAAATGAATAAGCATCCTTCATTAAAAATTCTCGGCCTCTTAACAGCCCAGAGCGGGGACGTCGTTCGTCGCGAAATTTGGTTTGAATTTGGTATAGTATGGTTGGCAGTTTCCGATAAGAGTTTATTTCATTACGAACTAAAGTCGTAATGACTTCTTCATGTGTAGGTCCTAGCGCAAATTCCCGATTGTGCCGGTCGTGCAAACGAATTAATTCAGGGCCGTACACGGAATAGCGGCCAGAAGCTTTCCATAGCTCAGCTGGTTGCAGTGCTGGCATTAATATTTCTTGTCCGCCTGCACGGTCCATTTCTTCGCGCACAATGCGCTCCACTTTGTGCAGCACGCGGCGACCTAATGGCAAATACGTATAAATACCAGCCGCCAGCTGACGGATCAGGCCAGCCCGCAGCATCAATTGATGGCTGATTACTTCTGCATCGGCTGGTGCTTCGCGCAAAGTGGTTAGTAAAAGTGTCTGTTGTCTCATCTGGCTCTGCCCCCTAAGTTACATGACTCGTTTTAACACGCAAAAAGACACATCCGTCAGGGACGAATGTGTCGTGGTACCACCCTAGTTTAACCGCCATTACATATAGCGGTCCTCAATCGATAACGGTAGATTCCGGCAACGGTCTGTGATTACGATATACGCTAACGTGATTTCCCGCTACAGCTCGCAAGGTAGGAAGTATTCACTCGTTTCAAGAAACCTTTCAGCCACTGGGTTTCCTCTCTGGGTCAACGATGCATGAATCTTATGTCCTTGGTCGATGCTTTTCCTGTATGTTTCTGTGAATTGGTTTCAGCTAATTTACATGATTTGCTTGCAATAGTCAAGATGCTCAGTAAATAGATTGTTCATGAAATAAGTTGTTCATTAGACCCGTTATTCATCAGTCTAACGGAGAGGAGTAAGAGGGAATTAAACCAAATCGACATAAATGTAAATATATTCAATTTTACAAGGGAGGGAATTCAAAAAAATGTTGTATATTGTAAAAATATAGGTTGACATTTACGTTTCATATGGTACATTTAAATTAATAGAGTTAATTATATGAAATTTTATTTGTTGTAGTAAATAATGTGCTTCCATTGGAAGTGATGCGAGAGCGATAACAATAATTTCATTGAAACTAACTTATTAATCAGGTATATACTACTCCAAGTTTCCACACACCACAGTGAATACGGCTTGTAGGCGAAGTTCACAATATTTTATATACATCTTCTGAATTTTCTTCTGCCTTCTATTGTATTATCCAACTCTCAGCTTTAATGATTGCTTCCTGTTCTATTTCATCTTCTGCTAAACACTATGGCTTGTCCGTATTTTCTCGAAATAAGTTTGAAGTTAAAGGTTGTAACTGATTCTTCTTTTTCATAATATAAAGCGCTTCCAACACAGCCTGATCAAATCAAAACGCCACAATCGGCGGGATTAATTGCTGGATATGTCAATATTCTCATCTGATAATAATCAGTTCGAGATATTGTTCATATATAATCTCCTATGGATTTATTAATAGGGGGAGAGTAAAAAAGTGGCGGAGAAGAATAAATTTACTCCGTCATACTTGGAGAAATCCAAGAATTAATCAAAATTGAAGGAGGTGAAAATGATGGCTAACAATCAATTTGATTTGGATGTGCAAGTCAACAAAACACAAGGTGATGTTGAACCGCTTTTTATAAGTGTATGGAATTGCAGCGGTGGTTGTGGTAACGGTAACACTGCTGGTACTTGCGTTGAGACTTGTGGAAAATGTTTCTCTAACATTGGAGCATTGTGCTAATTAACTAGGTTAACAAAGGTTACGGTGTAGCATGTTCGTTAACAAGTATTCATAACTGATGGCAATAAGGAGGTGAAAATGATGGCTAACAATCAATTTGATTTGGATGTGCAAGTCAACAAAACACAAGGTGATGTTGAACCGCTTGTTACAAGCGTGTGGAATTGCAGCCGTGGATGCGGTAACGGTAACACTGCTAATACTTGTGTCGAGACTTGTGGAAAATGCTTCTCTAACATTGGAGCATTGTGCTAATTGACCAGGTTGACACAGCTTGCTGTGTAGCAAGTTCGTTAACAAGTATTCATAACTGATGGCAAGTGGACGAACATGTCCGTTGTTATACGAGAAAGGGGGACTATTATGGTCCCTCCTTTCCTGTTTGAAATTTAAACTATCAGATTATATTTAAGTGTAGGGTCTGGAATAGCGCGAAGCTATAACCCAAATTGAATGGATTCGGGAGGAAGGAATCATGTCCAACATCATTCTCGAAGTTAACGCGGTAACAAAAAAAATTGGAAAGCGGAATCTTATTACGGAAACTACTTTTTCACTTGAAAAAGGAAAAATATACGGTTTTATTGGACCGAACGGGGCAGGCAAAACAACGTTGATGCGTATGATGACAGGATTGATTCGTCCAACAAGTGGCAACATCTTGATTGACACATTTGATTTGCAAGCCAATCGAGAAAAGGCGCTGTCCAAAGTTGGTGCAATTATCGAATCTCCTGTCTTCTTTGAATATATGACAGGTCGGCAAGTATTGCGAAATTTGTCACGGTTACATCCTACTATTGCTTCATCGGAAAGAGAAATGCACATTGAGCAGTTGTTAAAAACGGTCGATCTTCATACGAGGGGAGATGACCGTGTCAGAACATATTCGCTCGGTATGAAACAAAGACTTGGCATTGCGCAGTCTTTGCTTGGTAATCCAGAACTTCTTTTACTTGATGAACCTTCTAATGGTTTGGATCCAATGGGAATGCGGGAGTTGCGTGACATTATTTTTCGTCTGCGTGACACAGCAAACTATGCTTTTTTTATTTCGAGCCATTTGCTAGATGAGCTGCAACAAATGTGCGATGAACTAGTCATTATTCGAAATGGAGCTATCGTTTGGAAAGGACCAACCCATCAATTGGTTCAAGATGGACAACGTTTAGAAGATGCTTTCATGGAGTTGATGCTCTCATGAAAACATTACTATATTGTGAATTCACTAGACTGTGGCAAAGACGGTGGCTGTGGCTGGTAGTTCTCTCCTCTCCGATCCTTGCATACATAACGGGAAGTTATTTTTTATGGTTGCACGCAATTGATTCTTCGGCTGTATCAGATACCTTATTTCCTATCGTTGGATTGCGGGAGAACTTGCATCTGATTTGCAATATTGTTATTGCTGCAATAGTGGCTACGATTTTTACCGAAGAATTCAGGGGTGGGCAACTGCGTCTATTATTTTTACGTCGTTTTACTCGTGGACAAATATTTTTCAGCAAACTGATTGTTGTCTATTTGTCGGTATTTATTTTACTTGTTGTCTTAGGTCTCTCCTTATGGGGTGTTGGGGAGCTGCGATTGCCGGATGAGGAAAATAGCGTTCGATTATCACTCGCGTTCAAATATACGATTTTATACTATTTACTCGGCTATGCAACGCTGGTTTGCATCGGTAGTTTATTCGCTTTCATTGCAATGTACAGTAAAAATGTAACGTATGCACTCGGCATTTGCATGGCCTATATTTTAGCAGCACTCTTATTCGATGGGTTTTATTTGAAATTAGCTGCTCTTTTCTCGGGAATTCCATATATTCATGAATTGATTTCATATATGCTAATTCCTTATACACAGCGCGTTGGATTAGACGCATCATTCTCTGGTGTTGCCACGACGAATGGGGCGCTATTGACGATTTTTATTTTGCATGTGACCTTATTTAATTGGCTTGCATATCGTCGTTTTGTTGCAGATGATTATACGTACTAGGAGGAAACCCTAATGTTTGGAATCTGGGTGAGTGAACTTGAACGTATTTGGAAGAGAAAATCAATGCTCTTTTTAAACAGCATCTTATTATTTTTAGTATTAATCAACATATGGTCCTTGAAGATTAACGGTTTCGGAGAATTCCGTTTTGGAGAAGGCCGTATACTCATGCACGACTTAAATATGCCATGGTTTATGATGAGTGGCGTTTCTTTATTTTTCGTATTGGCTATCTTACCTGTCATCTATGTCGATCACTTAGGAGGTGAGATACATTCTGGCGCTTATAGATTATATATGTTGCGGCCTTTTCATCGTTATCAACTATGGCTTGCTAAGTTATTGGCCTTAGCTGTTACGACTGTTATTATGATAATTTTCACATATATAATTGCGGTTATTTGTGCTAAATTATTTTTCCCACAAAGTGAGACTCTCGTTAAATACGGTGAATCCACTGCCGTAGGGAAGACAGAGGCGTTGCTGTACACGGTTAAATTTTATGCGTTGTTTACAGTGACGTGTCTTACCAAGCTGATGTTCAGTAGTGTTATATGTTTATTCGTGCCAAAACCAATTATTGCTTATATTGTTTTATTTGCTGCTTCAATTACGCTTTACCAAATCGCAAAGCCTCTCATCATCGTTTTTGACCCTTTTCAGCAAATTCTTCTGGCACTAAGAACGGAGGGGGCTCCTGAATTTTGGATATATGCATTAGGAACTACAGCAGTATGTACAGTTGTTAGTTTCCTATGCTGGCAAAGAAAAGTGGTATAGTAATTGAACAAGGGATTGTGCGGAGGTAAGTATATATCAATTTATTATTAACTTTATTATATAAAGGGGGATGCATATGACATCAAATAAAAATGTATATAAGACGTTGGACTTTTTTATGGTAAGGACTCCTATATTGCCGCTTAATCTGTTCACAGCGAACTTCCCCTCAGAGTGGGACAATAATAATGATGATTTGAAACGATTCTCCTTGAATTGTCTAATCCAATTATCTAATGATCCGATCATTCGTGAAGCGATTATAGCCTCGAGTCCTAGCTTACTGCAATCTTTATCCCATCTAAGCAACGAGGACAATTTACGAAAACAAGGACAAGTAGTTAAGGGATTTATGCGCTATCTTTTAAGAATGATGTCTCGACCAACACCATTTGGCTTGTTCTCTGGAGTGACACATGGTCACTTCGCCAATCAGTCACAGCTTAACTTGGAGGGGATACATCAATATCGCAAAAGAGCTAGGCCTGACATGGAATGGCTATTAAAATTAACTGGAAAGTTAGAGAGCCAGCGTGAAATTGTGTCCCAGCTACGAATTCAACGGAATACGCTAATTTATCGACAAGGTGATCGTGCCAAGATTCCGTATACAACAAGATACGGTAGGCTAAATTCTGGGGAAAATGATAGTGTATCTGTGCGGGCGTCTGCAGTGTTCGATAAGGTGATGGAAGTTTGTGCGAATCAAATCCCTTATTTAGAATTAATTTCTATCCTACAGGTAGAGTTCGTTGAAGCTAGCATGGAGACGATTCATCAGTATGTTTGGCAGCTTTTTGAACAAGAGTTTTTAATTTCGAATTTGCGTCCTCCGACGACGACGACGGAACCGTTCGATCATATTTTATCTGTATTAGATCCAGTAACAGGAATTGAGGAACTAAAAACGGAGTTAAGGCAAATTCGTATCGACATTCGTCAATATGACGATCTTCCGATAGGTCAAGGTGAACAACAATTATTAAACCTTCGTCAAGCGATGGATAAAATTGTTGAAGCGAAATCATCGTTGCAAATCGATTTGTCCTTAGAAGATCAGTCAATAACGTTGCATAATAGGATTCGTGAAGATGTTGAAAAAACGGCTGATCTAATGAGTCGAATGGCGACCCAAAGCAACCGACATTTACAGGAATATCAATTAGAATTTTTAGAGAAATATGGACCTTATCGTGAAGTTTCTCTCCTTGAATTGCTTGATGAAGAGATAGGATTAGGGCCACCAGTGACTTATGATAACCCTCCGAGCTATCAACGAAGAGCGAACCATTCGGCATCCGTCATTGCGAAGCGTGACCAATTGCTCCTTAATTGGTTTATGACATCCTTACATAAAGGAGTCACGGAAGTAGTGTTAACGGACGAGATGATCGAGCAGCTTCTGGAAAACTCGGATTCCGCTGATATCATGCCTGCTCCTTCAATGGAGCTGTACTTTTTGCTAGTTGCACATAATGAGGATGAAATTGAAAGAGGGGAGTATAAACTCGTTTTAGGACCAAATCCAGGATCAGTCGGTGCTGGTAAAACGTTTGGAAGGTTTATAGATATGCTTGGAGATTCGTTTAAAGAAGAGTTCGGTATTATTAATGATGAAGAACAACGATTATCTCCACATAAGATATTAGCGGAAATATCGTATTTACCAAGTGCGGGAAGATCGACGAATGTTGTACTTACCGAAAACTATAGAAAATATGAAATTGCGATTGGTACGAATCATACTGTAAGCGCAGATCGGCAAATCCATGTATCCGATCTTGTTGTCGGTGTGCGAAACAATGCGTTTTATTTAAAATCTCGAAAAAATAATCGAGAAATTGTGCCTAAAGCAGGTCATATGCTTAACTATCAAAGTGCACCAAATGTGTATCGCTTCCTGATGGAAATGGGTCAAGAAGGATGCAAGCAATGGACAACATTTGATTGGGGAGCGGCAATAAAGTCTCCTTTTTCACCACGTTTAAGATATAACAATGTCATACTTAGCCCAGCTACATGGAGAATTCACATTCATCAAAAACCGCCCGAGCAAGACAATGGTGCTTGGATAAAACGCATCGTGGAACAATTCCGCATGGAATGGAAAGTACCACGATATGTATACATGGTTCAATTCGATAATCGTATCTTGCTAGATTTGGATCATCCGTTACATATAGAAGAGGTTTACAAAGATTTAAAATCAAGTTCAACGGTTACGTTAATTGAGCATGTTGGAACGTTTGAGGAGGCACCTATTCAGCGAAGCGATGGGCGCTTGACCGCAGAATTCGTCTTCCCACTCGTAAAACGCAACGAGTCGTTCAGCAGTTCTATTGAGGAAGTCGCGGGGACAATTGACAATTCTGATGCTCTAAACTTACCTCCAGTTAATAAAATGGAGCGAGTCCACTTGCCAGGTGGAGAATGGTTCTACGTCAAACTATATGGTTTGGATAGTCGTCAAGATGAGTTTATTGGCCGATATTGGGAAGCGTTCGTTCAGCAATGCCGCGAAGCAGGTGTTATCGAACACGCATACTTTATTCGTTTTTTGGACCCGATCCGTCATATTCGTGCACGCTTTCAAATGCCAAGTGAAAATAATCAACATCAATTCCTGCCGATTTTCCATAAGTGGACAAATAATTTATTAAGTGAAGGTTTAATTACAAAGGTAGTTATTGACACATATGAGCCTGAGATTGAACGTTACGGCGGACCGGAATTAATGGTATGTGCAGAGCGTATGTTTGCTTTTGATAGTCATGTAGTTGCAAATTTGGTTCGTCTTACCCGATTTAATCAGATTCAGCTCAGTCAAGAAATAATTTCGATTTTGAGCGTCATTGAACTATTTTACCAATTTGGTTATAACGATGAACAGATTGTTCATCTACTAAATCGACATTTTGATGTTAAGGAATATTTAGATGAGTTCCGAAAGGAACGTGCATTGTTGTTCCGAATTTTAACATCGGATAAATCTGAATTAAAGTCTGTACACCCTGAAGGAGATATGATAGCTCAGATTTGCAAACTGAGAGAAACAGCGGTAAGCGATTATCAGGAGAAGATTGTTGATTATGAACAAAAAGGTATGCTGATGAACACGAGAGAAGATATTTTGTTCAGTGTTATACATATGCATATTAATCGTTTGCAAGGAACTGATCGAGATAAAGAACGTAAAGTCATGATTATGGCTCGTCATACAATGAATAGTTTGGTGCAATATCGGAGGAAATGCAAATGACAAGCAGTCAAGAAAATTTGCAACAGAACTCAGTTCATTCGTTTTGGAAGTCGGCTCGGAATGGACTCCAACTGTTTCAGTTAATATTTCGTTTGAATAAGCGATATATGATTCCAAGCGTGTTCTTGTATATTGTACAGGGGGCATTGCCTGTTGTTACTTTGCTTGCCATACAAAATTTACTGAATAGTATTTCAACTGCAGGGGAACAAGGTCATTCTGTCGTATTTACTCACTTCGCTATTTTTGTATTTATTTTCATATTTAAAAGTATTGTTGATCTGATGAAGACATACGTGGAAGGTAATCTTCAGATTGCACTTTCAAATTCAATGAATGTGATGATTTGTGAAAAGTCAACTAAGCTTGGTCTAGCTGACTACGAAAATTCAGAAATAAATGATCAACTAAAGCGTGCTCATCAAGAATCATCGTATCGACCGTATCAATTGTATACACAAATGGCGGGTATGATGTCTAGCTTTATTACGATATTCTCATCAGCAATGCTGTTGATGGTCTGGAAATGGTGGATCGTTCCTATCATCATAGTCGTTTCTTCATTATCTTTGTTCTCCATACTGAAATTGAATCGTGAACAATTTCAAATTTACATGGATCGAACACCACAAAATCGGCAAGCTTGGTATATGACCTATTTGTTAACGAATGATAGCACATTTAAAGAGATTAAACTGTTTCAGCTAGGTCCCTTTTTACTGAATCGATACCGTGAATTGCTGAACCGCTTTTTTCTAGTCGATCGACGAATGCTTGTAAAGCGTACTCGAATTACATTTTTGTATGACATGCTGGAACTTGTTTTGTTTTTCTGGCTCATTTGGCTCGTGGTTCAAGAAGCCTTTGTAGCAAAAATTTTAATTGGAAGTGTGTACGGCTACATTCAAGCAATTATGTTAACGCAAAGCCAAATGCAGACGATGATTTCAGGGATTGTACAGTTTTCTCAGAACAATTTATACATGGAGCAGCTGCTATTATTTTTAAAATTACCTTCATCAGATCCTGTTTATCGGCAAAAGCAGCTTGCTGTTACAACAGGGTTGCTAAGTGAGAAGAGCAATCGGATTGAGGAAGTTCGTTTTGAGAAAGTTTCTTTCCGCTATCCAGGAAATGCTTCCGATACAGTTCGTAATTTGAATTTAACGATGAGAAAAGGCCAGACGACAGCGATAGTTGGGAAAAATGGTTCAGGAAAGTCAACTCTTGTAAAGTTGTTGATGCAATTATATGGGGATTACCGTGGTGATATTACGATTAATAACCGTCACATTTCAGACTATGATCTGGAACAGTTTCAAAAGCGGCTGGGAATTGTGTTTCAAGATTTTGTCCATTATGAAATGTCAGTACGGCACAATATTGGATTTGGCGCATTAGATGAGCTTGAGCGAGATGACCATTTGATGAATGCGACCAAGTATGCTGCGATTGACGATGTTATTCAACAATTACCACAAGGATTGGATACACAGTTAGGAAAATGGTTTAAGGAAGGATATCAACTTTCTGGTGGGCAATGGCAGCGCATTGCTATTGCTCGTGCGTTTTTACGAAATGCAGACCTGTATATTCTGGATGAACCGAGTTCGTTCTTGGACCCGATCGCAGAGCGGGATTTACTTCAATTGTTTAGAAACATAATGGAAGACAGAATAGGTATTTTCATCACACATCGTATTTCGTCGGCACGTTTAGCTGACCAGATTATTGTGATGGAAAACGGTGAAATTATTGAGCAGGGAACGCATGGGGAATTGATGCGTGCCGATGGTGTATACGCGCAAATGTATCAAATTCAGGCTAGCTCATTTGCAGAGGAAGCGGAAACGAATGTAGTGGGAGGCGCTCGGATATGACAACGGTAAAAACGGCAGCAGCAAACTGGCTCCCTTTAGAGGGAGAACTAAAAGCTAGAGCATTGCAGGTATTAAACGAAATTAAAGTCAGGTATAAGGATCCTGAAAAAGTTCGCTCGTTAATGAAGCAAGTTCCCAAGCAAGAAGTAGATGGAATTAAAATTGACAGGTGGTCGGATGAAACCATTGGGAGTGGTTTTACAGGTATTTGTTTACTTCTTGCACAGCTGGATCAATTGTTTCCAGACGAAGAATGGGATTTAGTTGGCCATCAATATTTACAGCAAGTTCAACAGGTTCTTGAACAGGATGGAGTTAATCGGTTATCGCTTTATAGCGGATTAGCTGGCATTTTAGTAAGCATTCGGGCTTTATCACGGGGTGGAACACGGTATCAGGGAATGGTGAATGCGATTGCAGAATGGTTTGAACAATTAATGCTGCAAAATATTCAAATGTGTAAGCAAGAATGGGAAGCTGGTCGCGTGCAAATGAGTCAATATGACACGATTGAAGGATTTGCAGGAATGGGACGAGTTGCTATGTTATTCCCAGAACGACCACAAATGAAATTGGTATTGGATCAAATGATAGATTTATTCCATGTTCTGTGTGGAGATAAGGATCTAAATGGATCCAATATGCCTAGATGGCATATCGAGGCACAGTATCAATTTCAAGATCGGGAGAAGAAGCAGTATCCGAACGGGAACTTTAACTTAGGCCTGTCTCACGGAATTACAGGACCTTTATCTTTTTTAAGTCTATCTGCGTTGCACGGTGTAACAGATGATTTACTGGTTTCCAATATTTCAAAATTGGCGGATTGGGTATGTAAGTGGCAGGTGAATAGCGAGAGGGGTGCCGTTTGGCCTGGACGAGTAACTTTTGAGGAATTCATGCAAAATGAATTGCAGTCTAACAGTACAAATGATCATAGGGACTCATGGTGCTACGGTGTACCAGGAATAGCAAGATCAATTTGGCTAGCTGGGAAAGCTGTACAAAATGAAGAATGGGTTTCGCTAGGCTTAAATGCGTATCTTGGGATTGAGAAGCGAATAGAGACGAATGGCGGATTGACGTCAGCGACCTTATGCCACGGTGTGAGCGGACTATTGCATCTTATTCAGCGCATGTATTCGGATACAGGGCATGAGAGTCTTGGTAAAATGCGTGATGATTTGACTAGGAAAGTATTGGATATGTATGTTCCGGAATCATTGTTCGGCTACTATGACCATAATTTTATTGATGGAAAATTGCAAGAAGTAGATGAGGCTGGATTTTTAACGGGGACGGCTGGGGTAGCAGTTGTATTAGCATCTTTAATCGGAGACGAAAGTCCAGACTGGGATCTTGTGTTATTGATTCAATAGCTTACGGTATAAAAGAAGGTACAGACATACACCAGCTTGTGGTATTAAGGTGTTGTGCGCTGTACCTTCTCTTTTACATGATGAACTTTGTTCATTTCCGTGTCAGACATTCACTAGTAGGCGCCATTCAATCGTCACTCGAACGAGTTCAACTTTTATTTTCTTTATTCTGCTTGGCTTGCATCAGCTTCTGTTTCATTTCGTCCCGTTTAGGGCGGCGATCCTTCAATGTAGCATGTGCTTGCGATGATTCATACGTTTGCCTTTTGCCAATGCGGCGCAAGTTTTCGGGCACAAGATTGAATCTTTCATCTTTCATCAACGCGATAATGCCGGTATGTTCGGCGTGTTCAGTAATTCCGTAAATGTCGTTGAAATATTCATCTGCTCTGCCGGGAACATAGTTCTGGGGCTCCGGATAGCCGACGATAACGCCTTCATAATTGCGCAAAATGACTTTGTCCGCGCTATGCGAAATGACATAGTTCGGCTGGAGCGAAATTTTACCGCCACCGCCAGGAGCGTCGACGACAAATGTTGGCACCGCATAGCCCGAAATATGTCCCCGCAGCGACTCGATAATTTCGAGCCCTTTAGAGACAGGAACACGAAAATGGCCGATTCCTTCAGATAAATCGCATTGATAAATGTAGTACGGACGCACACGAATTTTGACCAAATCGTACATGAGCCGCTTCATAATTTGGGTGCTATCGTTAATCCCCGCCAAAATAACAGACTGGTTGCCTAAAGGCACACCCGCATCTGACAACATGTCACAAGCTTTTTTTGCCTCCTCCGTAATTTCTAACGAATGGTTAAAGTGCGTATTCAACCAGACGGGGTGATATTTTTTTAAAATCGTGCACAATTGCTCCGTAATCCGCTGTGGAAACACCACGGGGGCGCGTGTGCCGATACGAATAATTTCGACGTGCGGAATGTCGCGTAAATTTTTTAAAATGTATTCCAAAATGGTGTCGTTAATGAGCAGGCCGTCACCGCCAGACAGCAGCACGTCACGAACCTCGGGCGTATCACGAATGTAAGCGATTGCATCATCGAGCTGTTTTTTAGGTACCCCCATGCCAACCTGGCCGGAAAAGCGGCGGCGCGTACAGTAACGGCAATACATCGAGCATTGATTCGTGACAAGAAACAGGACCCGATCCGGATAGCGGTGGGTGAGACCAGGCGTTGGCGAATCTTCATCTTCGTGTAAAGGGTCTTCTAGATCGTACTTGGTCTTTGTCAGCTCCGCCGATAATGGAACAGACTGCATTCGAATGGGGCAGCGGTCATCGTCTGGATTCATGAGCCAAGCATAGTACGGTGTAATGTTTAACGGAATCGTCTGGGTTGAAATTCGCACGCCTTCCTCTTCATCAGGTGTCAAGTTGACGACTTGCTTCAACTCATCTAGCGTGCGAATTGTATTCGTCAGTTGCCATACCCAATCATTCCACTGTTCATCCGTGACATCTTTCCACAGCGGAACCTCTTTCCAATGCCGTTTGCTGCTTAAGGGGACATTGGGATACTCCGTATGCTCATGCTTCGTAAATGTATTCATCTTCCGCACCTCCATCATGGATCGTTTACACCATATAAGGAAGCAAAAACAATGCCAACTAGGGGAGACGTTAAGGAGTGGTTGAGCAGATGAAGCGACACGACAACACTTGATGAGCATGATGATGAAAAAGGAAGGTTATTGATGCGTAGGTAAGTAGTTTAATGAACCAAGCTAAATGCAAGTAGCTGTGAGGTTGGGTAAAGTGGTGGAGTTAGTGCCAAAAATTTGGCGGGCTTCAAGGCATCGTTCTTTGGAAGAGAAGGCTTCATAGTGAGGCATAAGCTGAAAAGGATTAGGTCAAACCCAAATACGTAATCCCTTGTCTGCAACGCAACCATTATGGACAGGGAATCCGCTATTAAGCCAATAACGGACTCCCTGTCCTCCAGATTCATCGGCTACATCAGCCCACATAGCGGATCGTCAGTCCGCGACCTCAAGCGGATTGTGCTTGTTCTTGGTCAGAGGAGGTGCGATTTGAAGTTGAGGCGTTCAACAGCGTGACGCCACCGATGATAAGCACTAAACCTAGCAAAGTCATCATACTAAATGGTTCTCCCCATATAAAAATACCAATAAGGGCGGTTAACGCAGTTCCTACACCTGCCCAGATCGCGTACGCCAAGCTGAGTGGAATGGTTCGCATGCATAGCGACAACAAATAAAAAGTAGTACCAAATCCGATAAGTACGCCTATAGAAGGAAGCAGATGCGTAAACCCATCAGACAATTTGAGCATCGAGCTGCCAAGTAATTCAAAGGCAATTGCGCCTGATAAATACCAATAACCTTTCATTAATGAGCACCACCATTTGCAAAATTTAAGACGACTGTGCCACCGATGATCAAGGCGAGGCCGAGAAATGTTTTCAGATTGGAATGTTCTTTCCATATGACAATCCCGATAACAGCCGTTAGTGCAGTTCCCACGCCTGCCCAGATCGCGTATGCTAAACTTAAAGGCAGCTCTTGCAGCGCGAGCGATAAGGTGTAAAAAGCGACCCCGTATCCGATAACGACCCCTAATGAGGGGAGCCATTTGGAAAATCCGTTCGATACTTTTAAAAAGGTACTAGCTATAACTTCACTTACAATAGCAATGGCTAAAAACAAAAAGGTGTACATGTTGTTCTCCTGTTCTCTTAGGCTGTCATTTCCATGAGCCGTTGAAAAATGTGCTCTCGCATCTGTGACGATATCGGTGTTAAATGGACCATTTCCGCGTAGTATAAGCCGTCAATCGTTGTAGTGATTATCGCGGCTGATACAGGATCGATTCCATCCTGCTCCATAGTTTGCCGTATCTGGAGCAGACTATCATCGAAAATCGTGAGCCAAGACGGATTATGGGCCGAAGCGGCTAACATACCCGCATACACGCCTGATTGATTCGTTAAGTCCAATTTCGATGCTTGAATATACGCACGGCACCATTTTCCTTTTTCAACGGGATCTTGCGCGGCAATTGTCTGAAAGGAATGCATAAACTCGTTCAAGATATGCGTCACCATGCTTTTAATCAGCGATTCCTTATTCGGAAAATGATAGAGCAGGCCACCCTTGCTAACACCGGCTTTCTTCGCAACAGCTTCCAATGTGAGGGCGTTAATGCCATCGTTGAGAATGGTGTTGACGGCCGCCTTTAAAATTTGGTTGTTCGTTTTTTCTGCTTTTGCAGACATCACTTCCACCTCAAAAAAATACCGTCTGGACGGTTTTTTAGTTGCAGTAGTATTTTATGATTAAATCATGGCAGTTGTCAAATGAAGAGCCTTAGACCTGATTCGTATGCATCTCACGAAACTCACAAATTCATGAATCTCACGAAATTCACACGAGACGTGTAAGGCTCCAAGGCTCTAATTAGTTTGCCGTGCGATGGTTATGGCTTTCTAACAATTCCATACCGACTCATTTTGTATTGTAAAGATTGTCGAGTGATGCCTAAGTCTTGAGCGGCGTTGCTCACATTATATTGTTGCTGTTCTAGAGCGTTTATGATGGCGTTGTATTCCATTTCCCGAATCATCTCGGTCAATTTTTGCGGACCGGACTCTGGTTCAGAAGTAGGGGACGGAATAGATGCATGCGTTGTGGAACAGGTCGCCATTTGGGCGTTGTTGGGTGGCATATGCGCTGACTGTCCCAAATAGGATTCGAGCACGTGCTCTGCGTGTGAGTCGATCCGCTGTCTAAGGTAAGCAGGTAAATGATGCTCTTCGATGAATTCGTCGTCCAGTTCCATCATATTGTAAGCCGATTCGACGGCATGGCGCAGTTCACGGATGTTGCCAGGCCAGTCATAGTGCTTAAATCTGCGCAGTGCGTCAGCGCTAATGCTCGTAATTTTCATACCAAAGCTATCGTTAAATTGGTCGATAAAATGTTGGATCAGCAGCGGAATATCTGCTTCCCGCTGCCGCAACGGTGGCAGGCACACATTGACGACGTGCAGCCGAAAATACAGATCGTGCCGCAAAATGCCCCGCTCCAGCGCTTCCTTCGGCTCCATGTTCATCGCGGCAATAATGCGCACGTTGACTTGCTGTTCCTTCGTAGCGCCGACACGACGCACGCAGCCATCTTGCAGCACGCGTAGCAGCTTCGCTTGCAACATCGGATCAAGGCTGTTCAGCTCATCCAAAAACAGCGTACCGCCATCGGCCTGCTCGAACAAGCCTGCGCGATCAATAGCTCCCGTAAACGCTCCGCGGACTGTGCCGAACATGAGTCCTTCCATTAACTCCGCCGGAACCGCCGCACAATTTTGCGCAATAAACGGCTCATTTCGCCGGATGCCTGCATTGTGTATACTCTGGGCAATCAGCTCTTTGCCTGTTCCGGTTGGCCCACAAATAAAAACAGGCGAATGGGATCGAGCTGCCTTTTTTGCTAAAGAAAGCGCATCCAAGAAAAGCGGGCTTTGTCCAATTAAATCACTAAAATGATACTTGGCGGTACCCGAATTCCATGGCCGTACCTGTCGGCGGTTCGTTCTGTGACTGGTAGAACCTTGCTGAAGGTGCTGACTATGCTCGTTGTACAAGCGATGTGGACTGTACTCACCGTCGCTTGATTGCCGATAAAGCTGGTCCTTCAGATCTAAAATTTGATCATAGAGATGGGTGATGCTCGTAATATCTTTGGCGACTTCAAGTGCGCCAATAATGTGCCCTTCCTCATACAGTGGATAGGTACTGTTAATCGTCGTAATGCGTTTGCCAGCTAAAGTGACATAAGTTTGGATATGGGAAGGAATAAGCTGTCCCGAGCCAAGTACTTGTGCAAGCGTACTTGTGTCGCTTGTCAGGGAAGGGTAGAGATGGAACACACTTTTACCGATTACGTGTTGGCGGTCGAGCCGATCAATTTCGGCCATTTTGTCATTGTAAAATATCGTAATTCCATCTTGATCTACAAGATGAATCCCAACATCAATCAGATGAAGGATGGATTCGAAAAATTTGGCGCCATAATCGGCTTGGCTGAACATGATTTCACCATCCAATTGAGATAAAATTGTCGTTATTAACCATATCATAAGTGCCGTTGCGCTTATTTGAGTTCCATTTTCAACAAAACATCTTTCTGCATCGTATATTGTATGTAACTGCTGCTCGTCATAACACGGGAACATGGGGGGCTACGACTAAACATTGATCGTATGTGTAAGGGATTCCAACGCCCTTATCGATCATATGATTGCACCTAATTATGTGGTATTATATGGATTAAATGTGGTGATGGCAGTCTGGATACGAAAGTGGGGGAACCGGTAATGAATTCTTTTTTTTCAATTGTGTTGGCGCTTGCGATTATGTGTAGTGGATACAGCAATCCGGGTGTGAACACGGAGGGAACACCAATTCCAAGTGTTATGTCTGGCTTAGCAGAAGATGACACATTGAAAGTGAGTATCCATGCGACAAAAGAAAAGAATAGCTTACTGTATAAGACGAAAATCACATTTACGAACAAAACAAATACAGGTATAGACTTGATTTTTGATTGCGGTTCGCTTATTTCCAGTGCCTCTATCTCAAAGGGGGATATTTGTCCAGCCGTTTACTCTATGTTGTTGAAAAAGAGTAGTACAGAGGAGAAAGTCGGCATGTATGACAAAAACTTTTTTGAAGGTAGAACACTATCCGTGACTTACGAGCAAGAAGAGGGTGTTAGGAAGGTGTTGGAAATTAAATTGAAAGCAAAAAAGTGAAGTGGCAACCAATAAGGAGGCTAATATGATCGACATCAGGGAAATGCAACTAGACGAGTATACAAAGTTAAACGAGATTGATCGCTCCGAATCTATCAATCTTATTTATGTCAATCAAGGTAATACGGTCGTTGAAGTCAAAGCACGGAATGAATGTCCAAATTGGGACGACACGCAATTACAAGAGATACAAGATCGATTTCAGCATGAAATAGCAGCCGGGGGATTGGCGTACGGAGCTTTTGTAGAGGATCGCCTTGTTGGCTTCGGAGTGCTCGGGCATAAATGGAGAGGCAGAAATCAAGATCAACTCCAAGTCGATTTAATGTATGTGTCGCGTCAGTATCGTAGACAGGGAATCGGTGCACAGCTCATTCGACATTTACGTGATGCTGCGCTTTCCAGAGGAGCCGCGTATTTATACATCTCGTCTACGGAAACGGAATCGGCTGTTAACTTTTATCGAGCTTGTGGGAGTCAGTTAACGCCGGAAGTAGACTCCGAATTGTTCGCCAAGGAACCGGAAGACATTCATATGATTATACCTTTAACGCGCTCGGCTGCATCAAATTAAACGATAACGGAGGACGAAACGATGAACGAAATAAAGCTAGACGATAAAGTGATTTTAACAGCAGCTTGTGGGTCAAATGAAGAGGAAATCGATGAAGCAGACTATGATCTCGTATGCGACAACTTATATGAGTACAATGTTCAAGCAACAAATGGACTGCTGGAGAAGCCGGGGAAAGATATTAATTTATTTCTGAAAAATGAAGCGGGAACGGTGATTGGCGGTATATTTTGCGAGACGTTTAACTATTGCTTATATATCGATGTGTTTTGGATTGAGGAAGCGTACCGGAATAAAGGCTACGGCAAGGTGATGATGGCGGAGGCTGAAAAATTAGGCAAAGAGTTGGGCTGCGTATTTGCACATACGAATACGTTTAGCTATCAGTCGCCGCATTTTTATACGCGGATGGGGTACGAGCAATTTGGCGTTATCGATGATTATCCAGACGGAATTAAACAATTTTTTCTGAAAAAGAAATTGTAGACCCTCCTTTTCAAAACACCATCTACCAAGACCGATCATAATTAGATATATAAGTGTTGCGGGGGGATCGTATGTTCGCTATACTATGTTCAACTTGAGATAGCGAGGAGCAACCCTATGAACATCAAACCGTTTCAAGTCCACATTACAGATGAAGCCTTGACAGACTTACAGCATCGATTATCGCTCACAAGATGGCCGGATGAAGTTGTCGGTGCGAAGTGGGACTATGGTATTCCACTCCAAGTCATGCAAGGCATCGTGAGCTATTGGGCGAACGATTTTAATTGGCGTGCTGTTGAGCAGCGCATCAATGCGTTGCCTAACTTCACCGCAGAGGTGAATGGAATGAGCATTCATTTCATTCATGTGCGGGGGAAGGGGCCGAATCCACAGCCGTTGCTGCTTCTACATGGCTGGCCGAGTTCATTTTATGAAATGCTCGATATGATTCCTTATTTGACGGACCCAGCAAGCTTTGGCGGTGATGCGGAGCAATCATTTGACGTCATTATTCCTTCCATTCCGGGGCACGGCTTTTCCGATGTGAGCGTGGAGCCTGCATTTGAGGATCGTCAAGTCGCGCATCTACTCGTTTCCCTTATGCAGCAATTAGGCTATGACCGCTTTGGCATTCATGCTTATGATTTAGGGTCAAGCATTAGTGGCTTGCTATGCTTAGATGTTCCGCATGTTGTGACAGGCTATCATACGACCAATCCTGGTAATCCGAGCCCTCCTTTACCGCAAGATCGTTCACAATTAACGGTAGAAGAGCAGCAGTTTTTGTCCGTTATGAAGAGCTGGGATCAAGAAGAGGGCGGATATTCACATATTCTTGGCACGCGCCCGCAGACATATGCTTACGGGCTTAACGATTCTCCAGCTGGCTTAGCGGCGTTTATTTTGGAAAAATGGTATGCATGGACTGCTCCTCCGAATGGGCAGCTCGATACGCATTTTAAGTTAGAGGATTTACTAGCTAATGTCTCTATTTACTGGTTTACACAAACGATTAATGCAGCAAATCGTTATTACTATGAAGGCAAACATATTAAATGGCCAGGTCCTGCGGACACCATCACCGTTCCGACAGGTGTTGCTTTGCCTGCCACGCAACCGAATGATCGTGCACCACGAGCCTATGTAGAGCGCTTGTTTACGAACATCGTCAAATGGGACGAGCTAGGCAAAGGTGGGCATTTTGTCGCCCTTGAAGATCCGCGACTCGTGGCGAGCATGATTGCTGACTTTTTCAAAAAGCTGGCTAAATATTCTGAATGACCTTAATGACCTACATAAAAAATGCATTGAAAAAGGCACACAAAAAAGGCAGGGTCTTGGATAGGACAATCGTCTGCTATTTCTAAATGAGTCTGGAACCATTCGGACAGCTTCATTTTCCATCTAACGACTTCTTGGCCTCGATAGTATACCTTTACCCAGTCCATTAGTTCTTTTTTGATTACAAACTCATCTGCAAGATAAGTCATTGAAGTCTAAAAAACAATCTGCGATTCTAGTTGTGAGATTGCTATAGTTTCTTCTAAATGAACATACGACCTGACCTTCAGAACTGAGTACATTTGTTAATTTGGTTGATGTTTTTATTTTGGGTGGTGAATACGAATATTTGTTCATCGTAGGCGTCCTTTCCGGAATCCACATATACCCAATGTAGTCTGATTCCATTATAATACAAGTGGAATGATAAACGGCATTAACTTTTTGTAAAATAGGGGGCTGTATGACGTTGCTCCAACATTATGAAGGTCAATATATAAGAATAATGATGCGAGATCGGGGTTGGTTCATAGGCCAACCTCAACCGCTACAAGCTGATCAGCAAGATGATACGTGTTCTCTCGTTCATATTGTGATTTCACCAGATATGGAGTCGTATCCCTTGGGTGATATTTGGATTGAGCACGATGCTATCGACAGCATTGAATTGTTGGATCAAGACGTCCAGCAAGGCATCCAACTAACCTTGGATTACGTTCCAGATATTGCTAATTATGATCATGCCGTCAAGGAGACCATCACGAACGAGTTTACTCCAATTACCACCACACGAGATGGCGTTACGTTTCAATTAAAGCAAGAGCATCATTTTAGTTGGCTGTCACGACTTGGGACTGTATTTGCTGTGTTTGACCAGCAAGATTCAGGAAATATTAGCTTTGGAATTCAGGCAAAAGGGCAGAAGATATTTGTTAAGTTTGCTGGAGCACGCACGATCAATTATGACGGTGACCCACAAGATGCGGTGATCCGTCTCAAGCGAGCCGTACGTATTTTTAGTGACTTGCAGCATCCGCATCTTGTGAATATCATCGAACATTTTGCAGTCGATTCTGGATATGTATGCGTTTACGAATGGTTCGAGGGAGAAAGTCTGTTTGTACACGCTCACGCGGCGTCATCCATGTCAGCTACAAATGGGCAGCTTGATTCTCCCATTACCCGGTTTAGAAAGCTGCCGCTTGAACAGCGGTTAGCTGCCATAGCTAGCATTTTCAACTTTCATCTTCAGGTTGAGGCATGTCAATATGTAGCCGTTGATTTTTACGACGGCAGCTTGCTGTATGATTTCGAGCAGCACATCATTAAAATATGTGACATCGACCTCTATGAGAAACAGCCGTACACGAATGTAATGGGGCGAATGTGGGGCTCGTCACGTTTTATGGCACCGGAGGAGTTTGAGCTTGGGTCCATACTCGATGAGACGACGAATGTGTATCGAATGGGGGCTACTGCGTTCGTATTGTTAGGTGGAAGCCTTGATCGTTCTTTGTCCAAATGGGAAGCAGGGAAAGACTTATATGACGTTGCATTACGTGCTGTAGCAAGTGATCGTCAGGATAGATACGCATCTGTGGCTGAATTGGTAGCAGCTTGGGAATTAGGGCTTGGCCACGCGGTGCAACCATTGTAAGTAAATATAAGAGCGAACAGGGAAAAGGGGAGTGTACAGTGAAAATCACGGTATATGAGAATGAGTATGTCGTAGAGGGTGTTGTTGTTTCAGACTTACAGCAGCGTACATTTTGCATCTTTGATTTTGAAGGCACAGGCATTGACTTTCGAACGGAGTGTATCACACAAATTGGTGCACTTCGTGTTGAGGGTGAGGAGCCTAACCATTCACAAATATCGTTCAATTCCTTAGTGAAGTCACCTAAACGAATTCCTCCCCAGATTGAGGAGCTGACCGGAATTACGAATGACGCGATGACGGACGCCCCTTCGTTTCCCGACGTGTATCGCCAATTTGCTGAATTTGTGGACGGGACCGTGCTTATCACACAGGCAGGCTATGAATACGATATTCCGATGTTGGAAAAGTATTGCGAACAGCACCAGTTACCGATGCTGACTAACCCTGTTATCGACACGAAAGCGTTGTTTACGAACATTCATCCCGAAGTAACAGATGTCGTCTCCGCTGATTTTTTAGTCCAGTACTATCAGATTGAGACCGCACATTTAAAAAGACATGACGCTCTAGATGACTGTATTTTAATCGGACACATTTTAAAGCATATTTTAGACGAGTACACTGAAAAAGGCCTGACAACGTTTGATACAGCGGCTGGATTAAAGGTGAAACGTTTTATTATGCCAAGTATGTATTTGGAAAATAGTCCGACTACAGAATAACGCGCTGAATGTGCAAAAAAATAAATCGTTCGCCGTGTTTCGCCATCGATTGAGACCGCGATTGTCTAATTGGCATGGCCTGTAGCGAATGCTGCGCTTACCCGGGAAATAGGGAAATGATTTAAATTGACTCTTTTCTTTGTAATAGCTCCCCTTGTAATATTTCATCTAATAGTGGGCGTGTTTGGTTTAACAATCAAAGATGATGAACTTGTATACAGTCTACTTCTGGTTATTATAGGATTATTGTTTAGTATTGATTACAAGGTATCGCAAAAAACAATAATGTTAAAAGCAGCCCCTATTGCTGGGCTGCTTTATTTTTCTAGTAAGTAAAGTTGTAACGGTCAAAGTATTCTGATTAAGTAACACCGCCAAAATCAATACTAACAGGAACGAAAGAAATTCCAATTTTCCCAGGCAAGTTTCTGTGTGCATATCCTACTTGAAAAGCTCCACTGCTACCTTCATATTCCTTTCTAGCCCTGATTGTTTGTTTTCAAAGCCATAATTACCATCTGATGCACGTATATCGACATTCCAACCAGACCCATAAAGTGAAGAACTGGCATTTAGTTCATTGTCCTCATGATATTTGGTCTATTTCAATATACCGTTCAACATACTCATCAAACGGTATATTAAGCGCGGTTGCAATGGATTTAACCGTTTTGAAATCTGGAAGTTTTGTTTCCCCGTTTTCAATCCTAGACAAATGGCCCTCATGAATACCAGTTAAATCCAATAATTCGCTAATGATAATTCCGCTTAACGTCTAAATTACTGGATAAGTTCTCCCAAAGGTGTTGGTGTCGGTTCACGATTCACGTTATCACCTTCCATATATAAGTTACATATTAACTTATATATACTATAATCAACTATTAATGTAAATATTTTTTAGATTATTTTTCGTGTAGAGTGAGACAGAAAGTGAGAGATAATAAAATAAACAGATGAACAAATATCTTGTCCAATCTGTTTTGAAAATGTTTTTTATAGTTGTGTAATCACTATGTTGTTACGTATATTTTATTCTCATAATATGCTTTGTGCTTAGATACACTACGGGGGATCGTACCATAAGTAACGGCGAAGAATATTGTTGGGAGTAAGCATGTGAAATGTTGTAGGATATGATAATGGGCCTCTAAACTTACTAGAGTTCCTATGATGAAGTCCAGTGTAAGGGGTGACCCATTATTATAGCTTTTAATATGCACTTGATTCTTTATCGGTGTACTTAAAATTATCGAATTTTATTGGATTGGGATTAATTTTGCTTTATGATTTGAATCCCTAACCCAAATCTCATTTCAAAGTGGGAAAAATTCAGTATTTCTAGTAAGTGGATATTAACTCAAAGGATAAGAACCTTATCTAAAAGGTTCTTATCCTTTGAGGCATTATCGACAACTCTCTATATTCTTTTATCTTCACAGTAAACTATCATCAATTTTAATAGTCAGTCTGTTCAGTTTGTATTTTTGCTAACGATTTGCTTTCGATATTCAAATAATAATTTTATATTTATTGGAACAGAGCAACATAGCTTGCAGGAGGGATTGTAGAAATTGTTGAAATATAAGAATAATATTTGTAGAGAGGTGTATGATGAAGCATATAGAAAAAGCGGTAAATGATTATTTAGAGATTAAAGAAACTACATATTCTCTTTTGATTGATGGCAGTTGGGGCACAGGGAAGACGTTTTTTATTCAAAATAAGTTAATGCGAAATATAGAAGTGAAAAAATACAATTCTTTAAATGATACATCTATTTCTAAAAATATTAAAACAATTATGTACAAACCGATTTATGTTTCTTTGTTTGGCCTAGAATCAATTTCGGATTTGGAAAAAGAAATATTCCTTTCAATAAAACCACGTGTGAAAAGTAAAAGAAATTTGATTAATACAGGCTCACAAATTGGGAATTTTATACTTAATATAGTGGCGGCATTTGGATATCGAACTGGTAATAATAATGTAGATATTCAGCCATTCATCAAAGCTTGGATGGGTATGAAGAGTGAGATGCTTCTTATTTTCGATGATTTAGAAAGATGTAAAATAAATTATGTAGAGCTCTTTGGATTTATCAATAAATTTATAGAGCAAGATAAGATAAAAACAATATTCATTACGGATGAAAAACAAATAATCCGTACAATAGATGCAAAAAGGAATAGAAAAGATACGAGGAGCGACACAGTAGAAGATATAAATATACAGGAATATAAACGATTTAAGGAGAAGGTTATTGGTAAAACCCTCAAGTTTTTTCCGGATGAAGAGATAAGTATTTTATCCTTGATTGAGAAGTACCGATTCCAAGATAATTACTATAATTTTTTAAATTCTAATATGAAGTTAATTTCAAATATTTTCATAAAGACAGTTGATAAAAATCTTAGGTCACTTAATCAAGCATTATCTGATTTCCATTTTATTTATCAACAATTAAATAAAATGGAAAAAGAACATTTAGAATATGCTGCTGAAAAGCTTCTAAAATATACAATAGCCTTTACATCGGAAATTAGATCTGGGAAATATAACAATGAACAATTATTATCTATGAAAAAATTAAAAATTACATCAGAGTTAGTTGGATTAATTAATGGAAAGAGTAAAAAAAACCATCAGGATCAAGAAATAATATTTTCTGATATATTTGTATCCAAGTATTATGACGAAACATCATCTTCACTTATCGGATATGCTTCAATTACTGAATACCTAATTACTGGTTATTTTGATGAAGTTCAATTTACTACTGAAACAAAGTTACCTGAGATCCTAGAGAAATCACCGGAAGTAAAACTATTTGAAAAATACTACGAAATGAGTCAACAAGAGTTTAATGAATGCTATAGTGCAACACTTCAGCGTATTAAGAAAGGTAAACTAGGTACAGCTTACTTAGACGAATTTTATAAACTGTTTGAATACTTTATTGAGGAAAATTTAATAAATGAGTCTAAAGTAGACATACAACTCATATTCCAAGAAGGTATTATTAACATTATAAATGATAATTTTGTTGATCTAAAAAATACAGTAAAAATTGAGCGAGAATACATTGTGAATTTCCGAGTTTATATACAGAATTTGCTTTGGGAAATTAATCAGGAGCAACTTGCAGTTTACCAGAAAAATAAATTAGATGAAGCAATTATGGCAACTGCCTCAGATCCTGATAAACTAATAGGATTATTACAGGGACGTGAGCAAATCACCGAATTATTTCAATATGTAAGTCCGGAGGAATTTGTACAGGCGATAGGAACTATTAAAGATAATTGTAAATTAATTACTTTGCGCAACGCATTTATATATCGATCAGAGTATATAAATACTACTAATACTAAAGAAAAATCCATCGTTTATGAGAGAATGGGAGAACAACTTCAGAAAATGATTCAGGAGGAGGATCTACAGCCTCTTCGTAGACATAATCTCAAAACTATGCTTAACTCAATTCGAAAAATTGAACAAGATCTTATGAGTAAGGAAAATGAACTAGCGTGAAAAAGAGGGTTAGTTTTTTATGTTAACTTTGGACTGACGAAGGGTACAAAACAATTATGGGAAGGGGTCGGGTCTGTCAATATTTTTGTGTAAACTCAAAATGAAATCAAGAGCTGCACAGGATGTACAACGATCGATCGCAGGATTAACAGCCAACTACTATATGAAAGGAGGTATGCAATGTGACAATCGACGTTAATCAGTTAGCAGAGCATCTTGCACATACTCCTTTTCAAGTAGAAGGGGTATATCGATATGCTAGAAATCCAGGTGTGCCTCACGCTGACTATACAGATGCTTTTCCTGGATTTGTGTTTCCACTTGCAGGTAAGGTGCAATTTGAATTTAATGGCACGCCTTATATTTTTTCGCCTGGAAAAGTTGTGCACGGCGGTGCAAAAATGAAACTAGCTCAAAAAATGTTCGGCAAAACCGACTGGGAGTATATTCTTGTGCTATATCGGATATGTAACTCGGAACGAACAGAGTCAAGCTTTTCTCAGCAGCATTTTGAATTATCAACAGGACAATCTCCGCGTCTTATTGAATTAATTAGGCGTCTTTGGCATGTGTATAATCAGCGAGGAGGCATTTCGATGTTTCAGACCGAAATGCTGTTCCGCGATGTACTGAATGAAGCCTTACTATGTGTTGATAACAGGCAAAATAGTTGTGAATCGCAACCTTTATTCGAACGGGTAGCTCATTATATTCATGAATACTATGATCAAAGCCTTACAATAGCATCGCTTGCAGAACAACATAACGTTAATCGAAATCGACTTTCTTACCTATTTAGAAGACATGCAGGTATGGGACCAGCAAAATATGTATTAGAATATCGTTTAAACATGGCGCAAGAAATGCTAGCTACAAGTGATCTGCCGATACAACAAATAGCGCAAACGGTAGGGATTGCGGACCCTTTTTATTTCAGTAGAGCGTTCAAAAAACAATGCGGTATTTCTCCTACTGAATATCGAGCAAAGTTCATCAATAATCCATGCTAATTTCAACAGGCATCCATTCTAATCTAAAAATTCCTTTACTATAATAATGGCAAACATTAAACGCCCTACATAAGCGCTAAATAAAGGAGAGGTTCATATGCATTACCAAGCTATTAACTTGAATGAGAAGCTATCTACATTCAACGATCTTTGGTCTCTGAAAGTCATTGGTGAAATGAATGACTATCAATTTAAGCTCATTAAGATTGCTGGGGATTATGTATGGCATGTGCATGAAGATACCGATAAGGTATTTATCGCGCTCGAAGGGGAGATGGTCATTGATTTTCGTGATGGTCAAGTGAAAATTTCTAAGGGTGAGATGTTTATTGTCCCGAAGGGAATTGAGATGAAACCTTCTGCTGAAAAAGAATGCCATATCATGTTGGTGGAGCCCAAAAGAGTAGTAGACAGTGGCGGTACGGAGTCCGAAATAACAGCAGCCAAAGATACTTGGATCTAGTGTTTCAAGATTAGGGCGTGACATCGCCCCTTTTTAAGACAGTTCATGTTGCATCTCAGCTACGAGCGTATGAATCAAAAACAGAGAGGTTATCATGATATGAAGTAATCAACCGATGACTTGTATGAACTAGTTATTACAACTATATTTGAACTAACCTCTGCAATGCGTACTTGACGTTTATTTAACCTGTCGAATTGGCAGGTTTTTTTACGTGGTAGAACAAAGAATATAATACCTAACACGCTATATTTGCTGGGAGATCGGGAGACGTTGAAACAAGGCTAGTGAATATAAAAAAAGATGCCCTCGGATAAATTCAAGGTCATCTCCTAGCAGCTTAACTTCAAGGGGGTTTGTTAAAATGACTCGCGATCCGGGTCAGTGTTCAGTTCTGCCGGAGGTAAGGATAAAATAAATTTGAACACAAATAAACGCTGTGATATAATCAAGAGCGTAATTTACAAATTAAAATTATATGTATGTAAATTTCTATTCGCAATTTAATTGTACATCTAAAACCTTGATTTGTCAATGATCATTTTTTATCCCATAAAAATGGTAAAAAAGGAGTGTGTTCAGGAGAGATGGATACGAAGGATTGGCAGCAAGAGCAGAAGCGGTTGGAGCGGGTCAGGAACAAACTACAGGCGAGAATAGCTGATCTGGAGCCGAAGGTTGCCGGACTGAGTGATCAGGCTACGGACATCCGCAAGCGGTTCTGGGAAGAGGTTACGATCAACACAAGCACGTACGAAGATTTCGAGGAGACTTTCTATACGATTAACCAACAATCCGCGGTATTGGCCGAGCGGGAGCGCAGCCACAAGCGATTGACGCAGCAATGGAAAAGCATGAACCGTCTGCTCCCGTCTCCGTATTTCGGACGTGTCGATTTTCAGGAGGATGGACTAGGCCTCAGCGAGCAGATCTATATCGGTGTATCTTCCTTCATTGACGAAGACGGTTTGAGCTTTCTGATCTATGACTGGCGCACGCCCATCGCGAGCCTGTACTACGACCATTCCCCCGGACTGGCGTCTTATGTCACGCCGGACGGACGAATCGAAGGAACGATGGAGCTCAAACGGCAGTTTCAGATTCAAAATGGGCAAATCCGCAATATGTTTGACGCGAGCGAAACGATCGGAGATGAATTGCTGCAGCAAGTGCTCGGCAAAGGTGCGGACTCGCAAATGAAGAGTATCGTGGCAACCATTCAGCAGGAACAAAACGCAATTATCCGTAATGACAAAAGTCGGATGCTTATCGTACAGGGGGCGGCCGGTAGCGGTAAGACTTCCGCGGCATTGCAGCGGGTGGCGTACTTGCTGTACACACACCGCCAGACGATCAAGGCGGATCAGATCGTTCTTTTTTCACCGAATCCGATGTTTAACAGTTATATTTCCACCGTCCTTCCGGAGCTGGGCGAAGAGAATATACAACAGACGACTTTTCAAGAATATCTCGACTATTGGTTAGGTTCCTCGTTACGGCCGGAGGACCCCTTTGATCAGATCGAATATGTACTGACCGCACAAGGAGCACCGGGGTATGAGGCCCGTCTTCAGGGGATCGAGTACAAAACTTCCGATACTTTTCTGCAAGCCCTCCAGCACTATGGAAAGTGGTTGGGGCAGGAAGGTATGCAATTCAACGGAATTCGGATGCGGGACCGCGATTTGATTAGCGCGGAGCAAATGAAAGCGAAATTTTATGGTTATGACCGTTCTCTGCCGTTACTTAATCGTGTCGTTCTCTTGCAGGAATGGCTGCTGAAAGAACTGGCTGCATTGGAACGTCTGGAACGGGGAGCGCCTTGGGTAGAGGAGGAGTTGAATTATCTCGATACCGAGCAGTACGCGGAAGTGTTTAGAATGCTGCATAAAGAGAAGGAAGTACTCGACGTTGCGGAACAATACGCCGCAGTTCGCGAGAAATTGAACAACAAGCTCCGGGAAGATGAAGCCGACTTTAACTTCGCGACGAGGGAGGAAGAGCTGCTCTGCCGCAGGATTGTGAAACAATATTTTACACCGCTAAGAAAAAGCGTAAAGAAGCTATCTTTTGTAGATATCAAAGGCATATATGGCCAATTGTTTGTGGACGAAGCTGCTTATCGGGAGCAAACGAATGGGGCCGTCATTCCTCCGCTGTGGCCTGAAATATGCAGGCAAACGAAGGAAGCACTGCACCGGAACGAGTTATTGTACGAGGATGCGACTCCGTATTTGTATGTTAAGGAACTGATCGAAGGCGTCCAGACGAACACGGAAATCCGGTATGTGTTCGTTGATGAGGGGCAAGATTATTCATCATTTCAATATGAATATCTGAAAAAGCTGTTTCCCCGTGCGCGGATGACGGTGCTCGGCGATTTCGGGCAAGCGATCTTCATGCAGGCCACAAGTCTGGACGCGTCCGATTCGCCGCTAGTGCGCCTTTTCGGCGAAGCCGAAACAAGCCTTGTCCGCCTAGTACGCAGTTATCGTTCAACCAAGGAGATTGTTGAATTTACGAGAGAGATGCTTCCAGGCGGGGATGAAATTGCACCGTTTGAGAGGAGAGGCGAAAAGCCCCTTCTGACGAGACTGGGCGGTGGGGAGAAGCGCGATGCGCAAATCGTGGCCGACATCGCGGCGCTTAGGGCCGAGGGCTTCGAATCTATCGCAGTCATTACGAAGACCGCAGCTGAAAGCCGAAAGGCCCATGAATCGTTACGGATTCAAGGAGGCGAAGCTCTGCAGCTCATAACGAAGGATACGCTCAACTTTGAAAAAGGAGTGATGGTCATTCCTGTGTATCTCGCCAAGGGTGTCGAGTTCGATGCAGTCTTAATCTTTGATGCTTCGCCCGAAGCTTATGGCCGGGACAACGAACGCAAGCTTCTGTATACGGCGTGTACGCGAGCTATGCATCGGCTTCATCTTTACACGACGGGCGATTGGTCGCCGTTCGTGCGTGCCTTGCCTGCGAATGTGTACGAGATAGCGCCAAATTGATGGATCGGGGGTGACGTTGGCCGCGCTGCGCTGCTGCACTTCATTCAGCACATCTTCGGCGCAATCTATAGCCCGTCATCAAGGCCGTTCGGAAGCAAGAATCCCACGACGGCTCCTATTTCCGCATGTCGACGTCGATCAATGAACAGAGCGATTTGTTCCTCGACCATTCTTTCCTTTTTATAGACGATACCTTTAAATCAATATTTATCAATATTTCCAGATTGTCGAGAAACCTCAGTCTTTTTCTCAAGACTTGGGTTTCTCATTTTTTTCAGATACAGAAGCGAAGCGAATGGGAGTTCCCCGCGTTTCGCTAGGCGATTGATATGCTCCCCTTACTGTCTTCCCAAACATGTCGAGTAATCACCTTTCGGTGATTTCGAGAACGTGCACACGTGTTCAGTAGGGAGTAGTTCTTGCAACACCCCGGATCAGAGGCATACTGCCTGTAATCCTCACGGTTGGTTGTTCGGTATGCAAGCCGTTGCTTAACTGGACAGACGTAAACATTTTGCTCGGCATCATACGAAAATGTCCACTTTGGAACTAATCCCTGCACAGGGTGGAATCTACGGTGCGCAATCACAGCAAAAATCCCTCGGCTTTGTAGCCCTTTACAGATAGGTGTAGTCAAATAACCAGAATCCAAGGCTACTGCTTCGACTTCAAAACCGAATCGCTTCCTCACTCGTTTTTAGCGCTTTTTTCGTTTCCCTTCCGATCTTCCTCTACTGTTGCATGAAGCTCGTTCATATCTTCTTTCATGTTTTGCAGTCCTAGCCCTAAGAACTAGCGGTAAGCTAGATGGGTTTGAATATCGTATTCCAGTTGGCGTTCAGAGCAAATGCCATAAAAATAATCGAGAAAGCAAAGTTAGTTCTTAACGGTTGCCACAGTGACTATATCGTCAGATTTACTTCGTTTTGATTTCTAACGGTTATAGGTGAGCTTATTTGTCGAATTCATTCAAAATCCAGCTGTTTTCATCGTAATAAGCGCCCTCATAACCGTTAAATTTGGACTGGGTTCGTATTCGCTGCAATAACAACTGTGGCGACCATTAGGAGAGGAGGCATAGTGAATCAGCTAACCATCAACGGTTAGGACATAATTAGATCAACTGACTACCAACCGATAAGTGCGAAGCTGCTTGCCGTTTTCTCAATGAAGAGAAATCCTCGTCTTAACAAACAGAGCTTTATCAAAAATGTCAATATTTATAAATATTTCTATAAAAATGCGAAGGAGAATGTATACAAGTTCATTATCATTCATACCTAATCCAGACAAGCCTACGATTTAATAAAAGATTACAAGAGAAGCTACTACAAAAAAAGGTCATCTACATCCCATATTTATGATCGCTTGTTTCCTGTACGTGTACTTGCCAATAGCGCATTCATCATTGTTACTTAAATGATGAGCCACCCCCCATGCTCAAAGGCAGTGGGGGCTCTTTTGCGTGTGCGCATCGTAACCCTTTCAAAAGGATAAAAAGGTTTTATTTGTTATAAAATTTTACTCGAGCAAAAAAAGTTTCCTCTGTACAAAACTTTTAGTGTGGTATAAAATGGGTGGTAGTTAAATGTTTAGCAACTTTTGAAGAACAATACCATGTTATGCCCTTCAGATGTAACCTACAGCACGCCATTTCACGATTATCCCACACCGCGTTTAGATCAAACTTACGAATACTACAGCGCTCACCTAAACGGATTACCCACACACGTTCACAAAAATAAAAATAAGGCTCGTATTGACAACTAAGAAGGAATGTTGTTAATATCTGTTTAATAGTAATGATTACTATTACATAGAGCCGCATTTTTGCTGCTCGATTTTTTCGGATTAAGTTCGTAATAATTACGTATTAGGAGGGTGTTCTTATTTTGATTCCATCATCAATTCATCAGAAGGTACGAAGAATTGTAATCTTAAGCCTATTATTGCTCTGCGCGGCTATGGTATTGCACGGATGCAGTAGACCAGCATCAGAGGCAGGAAGTAGCGAGACGAAGACCCGCACACAGGATGGTGTTGGCGGCGAGAAACCTAAGCGTGTGACGCTCGTTTACAATTTCAAAACAGGGCTGCTTGACCCACACAATAGCGCCATTCCATTGCGAGCAGGCGTAGTTGAAACACTTGTGCGCTTAAACGAGAAGCTGGAGGTAACACCATGGCTTGCACAAACATGGACGGCAAAAAATGATCGTACGTGGATATTCACGATTCGCGATGGAGTTACGTTCCAAGATGGGACGAAGTTGGATGCGACAGCTGTCAAAGCGTCCTTTGAACGCGGGATTGCGGCTAGCAAATCACTGGCAAATACGTTAAAGATAGCAACTATGGAAGCCAAGGGACAACAGTTGACCATCGTCAACTCAGAGCCCCATCCATCGCTTCCTTCAGAGCTAGTAAGCCCCTATGCCGCCATTATTAATGTCGAGGCCGAACGGAAAATGGGCACAGCAGCATTCAACCATGCCCCAGTTGGGACAGGTCCGTTTAAAGTCAAGCAATTTGCGCCGAACATTGAAATATTGCTAGAGCGTTACGACGAATACTGGGATGGCCAAGCAAAGCTGAATGAAGTCGTCTTTAAATTCAATGAGGACGGCAATGTAAGATCGTTAGCTCTCCAAGCCAAAGAAGCCGACATTGCATACTATATTCCAGCTGAAATGGTAGAGTCCGTGCAACAAGATGACCAGCTTAGCGTCCATTCCGTGGAAAGCCTTAGAGTTCATTTTTTGCTATACAATAACCAAAATCCACTTCTCCAACATGTAAAGGCAAGAAAAGCAATCGACTTGCTGCTAGACCGTGAAAGCATAGCGCAAGAAATCATGCTTGGACATGCAAAGCCTGCTAACGGTCCATTTAATACGAAACTACCTTTTGCCAGCATAGATGCAGTACGGCAGCTGAATATCGCTGAAGCGAAGCGATTGTTGCAGGAAGTTGGGTATAAAGAGGAGTCAGACGGGCGGCTTACGAAAGATGGCGTCCCGTTGACGCTAGAACTAGTCACCTATAAAGGACGGCCAGAGCTTCCGCTCATCGCGCAATTGCTGCAATCGGATGCAGCGAAGGCGGGAGTTACGATTCACGTTCAGACGGTGGAGCAAGTAGATACGTATTTGCGGGAAAACAAGACGTGGGATGTAGCCACATACAGTAACTTGTCGGCACCACGCGGCGATGGGGGGTATTTTTTAAATGCAGCTTTAATGCCTGAAGGGGCCTTAAACGCAGCTAGCATTCATAGTGAAAAGCTTATAGCTGAGGTGAAGCAATTAAATGCAACCAGTGACATAAAGCGGCGCATGCAGTTGACTGCGGAGGCGGTTTCCATCATTAAGGAAGAGACTCTACATTCATATGCCGTTTATCCGAACATCATTGTTGGGGTTAATAACCGTATCATCAATTGGCGTCCAACTAGTGAGGAGTACTATATCATCACTAACAAATTGGATGTGAAGTCATAAAATGTTAGATATAAGCAACATTTCTTCACCGCTGTAGCCCGAAAGAGTCATTCCATAATAAGGGTTTTGAATTAAGATGATAACAACAATGTATAACTCGGCTTACACGGCGTTTAGCATCTTAAATCGGAATCTGAATCGATATGGAAGGATGATGAACATCTTATGCGAATCATTAGAGGCTTAAAGAGGAGAGGATTTATGGGAATGGGAGTGGCGATGTTAACGCTACTCAGCTTGGGACTTGCAGTGACGGCGTGCGGCGGTAGCGAACAAGCCAGTCAGTCGAATAAAAAGGTAACGCTCATTTACAACTTAACGTTTGATACGTTAAATCCTCATCATAACTGGGTAGCGTTGCGAGCAGGTGCCGTCGAAACGTTGGTACGTCTGGACGAGAACGTGCAATTAAGTCCATGGCTAGCAACGGATTGGAAAGCGATTGATGATCGGACATGGACATTTACGATTCGTACAGATGTACAGTTCCATGATGGAACTAAACTGGATGCGTCAGCCGTTAAAGCGTCATTGGAGCGAGCTAGTAAAGAGAGTAAGTCGGTTACGAAAGCGTTGAATATCGAGAAAATGGATGCAAATGAGCAGCAATTAACGATTGTTACGAAGACTCCACATCCGGCGCTTCCTTCTGAACTCGTTAATCCCGTGACAGCAATTGTCAATACGGTAGCTGAGCAAAAAATGGGCGCGGAGCAGTTTAATCGTGCTCCAATTGGAACAGGGCCGTTCCAAGTAAGCCAGTTTACGCCGGACAGTGAAGTGCAGCTCAAACGATATGACCAATACTGGGACGGTGTGGCTAAGCTGGATGAAGTATCGTTTAAATTTAATGATGATGCCAACGTCAGAACATTAGCCCTGCAAGCGAAGGAAGCCGATATTGTGTACCATCTCCCAGCAGAATCGCTGACTGTTGTAGATGAGGATCGCGAACTGACAGTAGAATCTGTTCCAGGCTTACGGGTGCACTTCTTGATGTATCATTTGCAGCGTCCGCATATCGGTGACGTTAACGTAAGAAGAGCACTTGACCATTTAATCGATCGCACGACAATTGCCGAGCAGATTATGCTCGGACATGCTGCTCCTGCCAACGGGCCATTCCATTCAAGTTTGCCATTTGGCAGCAAGGTGCCTCACCGCGAGTTCAATCATCAGAAAGCAGAAGAACTTCTCCTGCAAGCAGGTTATACAAAAGGAACAGACGGGAAGCTGACCAAGGACGGGAAACCGCTCAAGTTGCGGCTCATTACGTATAAAGTTCGTCCTGAACTGCCGTTAATCGGGCAACTGTTACAGGCGGAAGCGGCGAAGATTGGTATTTCCATTGAGCTAAAGATGGTGGAAAATCCCGATACGTATATGCGTGAAAATGAGGACTGGGATCTTGTTACTTATAGTAATTTGTCTGCGCCACGCGGTGATGGCGGATACTTTCTCAATTCCGCTTTTATGAATGGAGGAGCGCTTAATCCCGCTCAAATTCATATCGACCCATTAGAAGCTGTGCTTAAGCAACTCAATCAACAAAAAGATGCCGACGAGCGAATACGTTTGTCTCAAGAGGCTGTACAAATCATTAATGAAGAAATACCGCATTCCTACGCGGTGTATCCGAATATACTCGTTGGTGTAAATAAGCGGGTTATAAATTGGAAGCCGGGGGCGGATGAATATTACTTCATTACGAACAAGATGGATGTGAGATCGAATGTTACGGCTCGTTAGAGTACGTCTTTATCAACTCGTATGTGTGCTTCTATTACTATCCTTGCTCACGTTTACATTAATGAAGCTGGCACCAGGCAATCCGGTACTGGCAATTCTTAAGTTTGATGAAGTAGCGATGACAGCAGCTGACGAAAGCGCGCTTCGTCAAGAATTGGGATTTGACCTGCCGCTTTATGAGCAGTATGGCCGCTGGATGTGGGGGCTGCTTCAGCTCAATCTCGGACAATCGCTAATGAGCGGGAAGCCTGTCTGGGATGAGATGATGCACCGGCTGCCTATTACGCTGGAACTGACAGTTGGCGGCATGCTCGTCATGGTTATCCTTGCGTTGCCGCTCGGTTTGCTAGCCGCCAAGTATGCTGGCCGCTGGCCTGATCATGTGAGTCGCTTATTCGCCTTAATCGGTGCTTCTATGCCAAGTTTTTGGCTCGGTCTTATTCTTATTTATTGGTTCGCATTTAAATTAAACTGGTTGCCAACGATGGGCAGCGGCAGTATGCGGCACCTTATTTTGCCATCGGTTACGTTAGGTTTTAGCATGGCGGCGGTGTACGCTCGCCTAATTCGCGCGGGATTGCTGGAAAGTTTGACACAGCAATATGTCAATGCAGCACGAGCAAGAGGTGTTGCGGAATGGCGCATTGTCACGCTGCACGCACTGCGGGCTGCGCTGCTGCCGGTCATTACGGTATTCGGCATGAGTCTAGGCAACTTACTGGCAGGTGCAGTCGTTGTGGAAACGTTATTTTCCATGCCAGGACTAGGCAGCATGGCAATAGAAGCTATCGTTCAGCGGGATTATCCTGTTATTCAAGGGTATGTGCTGCTGTCGGGTGTATTTGTTGTCATCGTGAACTTAATGGTCGATTTAGGCTACAGCTTGTTAGATCCTCGCATTCGTTATAACAAGGAGGAAATGTAAATGAGATTAAACATTTCTTCGTTGCCGGATCAACGGCCCAAGCACGGTAGCATGTGGCATAGTGTCCGGCGCAGCCCGATTACGATGCTAGGTATGAGCTTAATGACGGTAATCGTACTCCTTACGCTTGTTGGTCCTTATGCGGTGCCGAATGATCCGTTAACCGTACAAATGTCCGAGCGTCTGCAAGCGAGCAGTATGCAATATCCGCTTGGCACCGATCATTTGGGAAGATGCATTTTTTCCCGACTCGTTGCCGGAGCTGAAGTTACATTAGGTATTTCGGCGCTTATTATCGTCACCGTTACGGTCATTGGCATACCGTTAGGATTGTTGTCAGGCTATGTAGGCGGTCGTCTAGACACGGTATTAATGAGACTCATTGACGGGGTTAGTGCATTACCTGAGTTTATTATCGCAATTGCGATTTCTGGTTTTTTAGGTCCAAGTGTCACGAATTTGGTCTTAGCGATCGTGCTTGTAAAATGGATCGGCTATACGCGTGTTGTACGTAGCATTGTGTTGTCTGAGCGGGTGAAGGAATATGTGTCAGCGGCTCGTGTGGCGGGATGCGGCACATGGACCATATTGTGGCGGCATTTGTTGCCGCAAATTATATCGCCTGTCATCGTGCTTGCTGCGCTGGACATTGGCAAAACGATCATGCTCGTCTCCCTGTTATCTTATTTAGGTCTTGGTGCACAGCCGCCAATGCCAGAATGGGGAGCGATGCTGAACGACGGCCGTCCCTATTTTCAAACTGTTCCAGAGCTTATGATTTATCCGGGATTAGCTATTATGTTAGTCGTCATTTCATGCAATCTGATTAGCGATGGGCTTCGGGATACGTTGGACGTCCGTGGCACACCTAAATAACGACTTTGAGAGGAGGAGAGACGATGAGGCAATCCATGCTAGAACGCGATGATGCAGAAATGAAGCAGAACCTCAATGATGAGGGGCAATTGTTCGTTCGAGCCCCTGATTCCGAAGCGCTGCTGCGGGTGGAGCAATTGAGCGTGTATGTCGAGAAACGTCAGCAGCGCCGGACATTGATCCATGATGTCAGTCTTGCTATCCATCCTGGCGAAACGGTAGCCCTTGTTGGTGAGAGCGGCAGCGGAAAAAGCGTAATTGCGAATGCGGTGCTCGGTTTGCTACCTAAGGCGCTACGAGTTGGGGAAGGGGAGATGTTGTTTCAAGGTGAAAATGTATGGCTGTGGCCGGAAAAAAGGAAGCGTAAGCTTCTCGGGAGCCAAATCGGGTGTGTGTTCCAAGATTATCAGGGTAGTTTCACCCCATTTATGCAGCTCGGAACACAGCTTGTGGAAACACTTCGAAGTCATCAGAAGCTAACTTCAAAGGAGGCGAAAGCTTATGCGCTGGAATGGCTGAAGCATGTGGGGTTGTCGGCGGAGCGCACATTTAACAGCTATCCGTTTCAGCTTAGTGGGGGCCAGCGGCAGCGGGCAGCGTTGGCCGCGGCGATGATGCTTGAGCCGGCACTCCTTATTGCCGATGAGCCTACTACGGCGCTGGACGTACTAACAGGCGAACTCGTGCTTGATTTGATCGCCCAGTTGCAGCGGCAAACGGGTTGCGCGGTGCTGCTTATTTCTCACGATCTGCGGCATGTGAGGAATCGCGCGGATTCAATTGCGGTCGTGCGTGACGGGCGTATCGTGGAGAGCGGTGCTGCCCGTAAGATCTGCCATGAGGCCGCGCATCCGTATACACAGATGCTACTGCAAGCAAAACCGCTACTTGCACAAGCTCGTATGAGCGCAGCTCAAAATGATGATGTGGAAGCGGCCAAGCCCTACGAGTCGACAGCAATGGCAAGCGAGTCGGCAGCGGTGGCAAGCGAGTCGGCAGCGGTGGCAAGCGAGTCAGCAGCCGTGGCAAGTGAGTCGGAAGCAATGGCAAGCGAGATGGAGCAAGCTGCGAGCAATGCTACGGATTTGCTTATCGTCGAGCGAGTAAACAAGACCTACGCCGAAGCGGGTAGAAACGTGTTGGCGGTGCGGGATGTTTCACTGAGAATCATCGAAGGGGAATGTGTAGGAGTCGTGGGGGAGAGCGGCAGCGGCAAAAGTACGCTCGCACGACTGCTGCTCGCGCTAGAGCGTCCAGACGACGGAGCCGTCTATTTGAACGGTATGTCCCTGTTCCACATGAAAGATCGCACCTTGCGCGAATCACGGCAACACGTGCAGGCCGTATTCCAAGATCCGAATGCGTCGTTGAACCCGAAGCTACGGGTGTTGGACTCCGTCATGGAGCCCTTGGACAATTTTCCACAAGTAAAACCGCCATTTTTGCAGCATGTCCGCCATTCCCGTACGGACACGGCATCAGAATTGCTGTCCCTAGTTGGGCTGGAGTCTGCGCATTTGGAGCGCTATCCGCATGAGCTAAGCGGAGGGCAACGGCAGCGTGTCGCAATTGCGAGAGGGATTAGCCTAATGCCAAGGCTGCTTATTTGCGACGAGCCGACATCAAGCCTAGACGTCTCGGTGCAGGCTCAAATGTTGCAACTGCTTAAAAAGATGCAAACGAAGCTTGGGATGGCCTATTTGTTTATTTCACACGATATTGCGGCGGTACAAATGATGAGTGATCGCATCATCGTCATGAAGGACGGGCAGATCGTCGACCAATTTGCGAGTGCTGAACTGTTCAGTCCGGAGCGACATGAATATACGCGACAGCTCGTTGCTGTTGTCAGCTAGAGTCTCTTGACTGTTGAATTTCCTAACCTGACATTACTCAAAATAAATAGTTGTACATGTGAAGCGGAGGGATTCCAATGAAAAACAAATATGAATTTTTACTTTCTTTGAAACTGCTCGAAGTCGAAATTAAAGAATTGAACATTTATGCCAAGTCATCCCGTGAATGCTTTCCATTGCTTAAAATCAAGTTGGACTATTTGTGCGAGTTTATGAATCGGGACGACAACATTGCACAGTGGGATATTTGGGGCGATGACACCGAGATTAAGTCATACTGTGAGAGCTTGCGAGAGGCATCTGTCGCGGCACTTTGCGATATGGAAAAATATCAATCCCACTGTTCCTTCAATAATGAGCTGGATATTAGTGATTATATGAATCGACTTTCGACATCTGTAAGAGCGGAACTGAACGTTGTTTCTATCGATCATACGTCCAAAGTGCTGTTCATTGGAGCGGGAGCTTTTCCGATTTCAGCACTGACGATTGCGAAAGAGATTGGTGCCGAGGTGATGGGCTTAGACATCGATGTGGAAGCTGTACATATGGCCAAACAGCTAGCAAAAGCGTCGGGGTTGGACACGAACGTACAATTTTCGGACAAGCGTGTGCAAGAGCTTGCTTTTATTAAAGAAGCAACCCATATTATTATTGCCTCGCTCGTCAAGAACAAGCTTGAAGTGCTACATGATCTAAAGGAACTCGTGAACCCGAATGCGAAAATCATTTTGCGATATGGAAATGGCTTGAAGTCCATTTTTAATTACCCGTTGGAAAATGAACTGTCTGCTGAATGGGCGCAGCTGCAAATGAATAACCGCCCAAACAAGGGCATTTACGATACTCTTATTTTGTCCCGATCACAACGCGTAGCAAGCGCGACGAAAGGACTGTAATCGTATGATTTCATTCGACAAGTCATTTGAAAATTCGTTTGAAAGTTCGTTTGGAAATTTGTTCGAAAAGTCGTTCGGAAATACGCTGATCGTTGGGGCAGGCCCTGCTGCCATATTCGTTGCTGTGCATGCTGCACGCGGTTGGTGTGACCAATTAGGGTTGGTCAATCGCAAAGGGCCGCACACCGCAAGGTTAGCGAGCGAGTTGGAGCAACATCAATATACCGTAACCTCTAACGTGCAAGGAGAGCAGCGGAGTCATCTGTCTGGTACAGCTCGCTTAACTCATTTCTATCAAGGTTTCGAACAGATTGATGATAAGTGGCAGACGATTATTTTGTGCACCCCAAGCGATAGCTATTTCGCAGTTATGAATGCTTTACAAATCGACCGTTTGCAACAAGTGAAGACGATCGTACTCATTTCGCCAAGTATCGGTTCTAATTTGCTCGTCCAAAGTCAGCTACAACAAGCGAAAAACCGTATCGCGGTCATTAGTTTGTCCAACTATATGGCGGCAACGAAATTTGAATCAAGTAGTTCAAGTCTACTATCCGTCTATACGAAAGCAATCAAGAAGCGAATATATTTGGCTTCCAGCAAGGAACCATGCTCGGCGATACAAGCCGTGCAATCTTTTATTGAAGGTTTGGGCATCGACTCTACGGTTGTCCGTCATCCAATCGAGGCTGAAAGTAGAAACATTACCACCTATGTGCATCCTCCTTTTTTTATTAATACATTTTCGTTGCAAAACATTTTAAGTCAGGATCGTTCATTAAAAAGCATGTACAAATTGTACCCAGAAGGCCCCATTACCCAGCATGCGATTAGAACGATGGTGCAGTTATGGAAAGAAGTGTCCGCTTTTACTTCGTATTTTGGGGCCGAGCCGCTGAATTTATTGAAATTTTTAAACGATGACAATTATCCGGTACATGAACTGACGCTGTCGCGAACAGACATCGAGACTTTTATGGAGTTAGAGCCGGTGAAGCAGGAATACTTGCTATACATTCGATACGCTTCGATTTTGATTGATCCCTTTTCAACACCGGATGAAAAGGGGAAATATTTTGATTTCTCGGCGGTTCCTTATAAGCCGATTTATACAGATGAGGTTGGAAAGTGGGTCATTCCACGCATCCCGTTTGAAGATTATAAAAAGCTGAAGCTCATTTATGGCTTAGCTACGAAGCTGAAGCTGCCGATGCCGCAGACGTTGGCGCTAATCGAGTTGTTCGAGCAACATTTGAACGCCTTTATTGCGGAAAAAGGTGAAGCGGCTGTGGCAGCAGAAATGTTTACGGATACGACAGCGCTTGAGGTGGAGGCGATTTTTAGTGAAATAAGGGAAAGAAGTGAAGTGAGTTAAGTGAAGTAAAGTTGAAGTAAGTGAAGTTATTTAAATGAGTGAATGGAGAACAACCTATGAAAAACGGCGTTTATTTGGCAATATGCTCATCCCTTATTTTCAGTATTATGAACGCGTTAGTCAAAGAAGTAAGTGCAACGATCCCGTCATCCGAGGTTGCGTTTTTTAGAAGTATTATAGGTACGGTACTCATTTTCGCCATGATGAGGATGCAACAAGTGGAGTTTTCTAAAAAAGGTATCCCGATGCTAGCGTTGCGCGGCGTACTCGGAGCCCTCTACTTAATTGCATATTTTTATACGATATCAAAAATACCGTTGACCGATGCGAGCATTTTAGCCCATTTATCGCCTGTATTTGTTATCGTCGTTGCAACGCTATTCCTGAAAGAGAAGCTATCTAAGCAGACGATTTGGCTGCTGGTGCTCGCTTTTGTGGGCGCGATATTGCTCGTCAAGCCGTTCAACTATTCGACCTACTCGATCTATGCATTCGTCGGTGTGCTTAGTGCGCTATTCGCTGCTGGGGCAGCAACTTCGATTCGCTATTTAAGCCAAAGGCATCACGCCTACGAGATCGTCTTTTACTTTTTGGCTACGGCTACGGTCGTATCCATTCCGTTCATGTGGAACCAATTTGTTATGCCATCTTTGTACGAATGGGTGCTGCTTGGCAGTATCGGGGTCGTGTCATTGATTGGGCAAATTTTTCTTACCAAAGCGTTTACCCATGAAAATGCAATCGTCGTTGAAGTTGTTCGCTACATCGGCATCTTGTTTAATGCGACGTGGGGGTTTATGTTCTGGTCCGAAACGCCAGATGGGATTACGGTGCTCGGGGGCGTGCTCATTGTTGCGGCGTGTATCGCACTTTCGAGAAAGAAGAAGCCACAACCGACCGAGCGACCGAATCAACAATCGAACCAACAATTGAAAGAACAACCGAAAGAGCAGCAACCACCGCAATCCACCGTGTATACGCGTAAAATGTAAGGATAATGATAAAAGTAGATGCCCATTTGTCGAGAACCCGAGTCTGTATAAGACGAGGGTTTCTTTTTAAGGAGGATTGACATATGTTAGCTAGCATCCAACAAGTCGAACACGGTTATCTTGCGCGTTTCGAGCGTCATTTGCAGCATTCTGTTGAAGAGGTATGGTCATGGCTGACGGAAAACGATAAGTTAAAGCAATGGTTCTCTGAGCTTCAAATCGACGACTTGCGTGAGGGCGGTTCTATCAAGTTCGATATGCAGGATGGAACGTTTGAAGTAATGGAGATTAAGGCCTGTACACCGTATTCCGTACTCGAATTTACGTGGGGGGAAGACCAAGTTAGGTTTGAACTTACAGGCGATGCAGTCGAGCAGGCGGGGTGTCGGTTAGTACTCCTCGAAAAAATAACGAAGCTAACAAGCCATACGCCAAAAGATATTGCCGGATGGGATGTATGTCTGGACGCCATTGAAGCCCTGTTGGATGGCAGGGGCATTCAGTCCAGACGCGATATTTGGCAAGTCAAATATGAGAAATACGTCCAACTGATTGACCATATAGCCCAAACATAGGTTGCATGTATGATTTATGGGGTTGGATAACAAATAGGGCGATATGCAACAAGCCTGGAGTAGGCTCACCGATCTGATCGAAGCTGTCTAAGCTGTCAAAGCTGAACGGATCAGTCTGAGCAGCTTGAAGCAGCGTGAGCTTTCCAGGCTTGTTACGTGTATTTAGCGCTCGCGAAGATGCTTGCCCTTAGTCTTGGGCGGGCATTTTTCGCGTTGCAATCGCAATGCGATTCCACGCGTTGATCGTGACGATCGCCATAATGATTTCAGCGGTCGTCGTTTCGTCGAAGTAACGGCGTGCCTCGTTGTAAACGTCATCGGGCACATGCCCTTGCGTGACGAGGGTAACCGCTTCTGTCAAGGCGAGCACGGCCCGTTCTTCGGGTGAGAAGAACGGCACTTCACGCCATGCGTTGAGCGCATAAATGCGCTGCTCGGTTTCGCCATGCTTGCGCGCATCCTTGGTGTGCATATCAATACAAAAGGCACAACCGTTTATTTGCGAAGCGCGAATTTTGATCAATTCCTTCATTGATTTATCGAGACTAGTCGAAGCTGAATATTTTTCAAGCTCTAGCATCGCCGCATAGCCTTTTGGATTCACACGCTCCATATTCATTCTTGTTTCCATGTTAAATCCTCCTCATCGCAAATGTACTGCGTATGTATAACGGCATAGCCCGTACATTTGTGACATATCGCTCTACATAAATTCGGACATTCGTACATTAAAGCTTGGTTAGTATTTCTGGGCCATTGTCCGTGATGGCAATCGTATGCTCATATTGGACGCAAATAGAGTGATCTACCGTACGCGCGGTCCAGCCGTCCTCTTCCACATAAGCTTGCCAGCCACCAAGTGTAAACATCGGCTCAATAGCAAGCGCTAAGCCTTTTTTCAATCGAGGCCCGCTTCCTTGCTTGCCGTAGTGGGGAACAGCTGGTTCCTCCCACAGTTGTTGACCGAGGCCGTGTCCTGTAAATTGCCTTACATTGCCGTAGCCAAAGCGCTCGGCATAGGTATCGATGGCAAACCCGATATCTCCGACACGGTTGCCGACAACTGCCTGTTCAATTCCTAACAGCAGGCTTTGATGGCACACCTCCATCAGCTGCTCGATTTCGGGAGCAACGCGGCCTACGGCATAAGTCCAGCCGGAATCGCCGTGATAACCGTTATACAACGCTCCGAGGTCAATCGTAACGACGTCTCCTTCAAGTAGCGGATTGGTATCCGGAAATCCGTGGCAAATCACGTCGTTTTTCGCTACACAAATGGAAGCCGTAAAGCCGTGATGTCCTTTAAAACTAGGTAACGCTCCACTTGAGCGGATGTGCTTCTCGACCATTTGATCGAGAGCTAGTGTCGTTACGCCTGGCTTAATTTGCTCTGCGAGCATGGCATGGCATTCAGCGACAATACGACCCGCTGCTCGCATAATTTGAATCTCTTGGTCGGATTTTAAAATCATCATCGTACTTCCTCCCGAATTAAGGCGTGTTTTTTTTGTAAGTAATGATACCGATTGCGACACTTCTCCTGACAGAACTTAGCCACTTGTGCACGCTGGTAAGGGATGAACCAGTGTTGACATTGTGCGCACGTTTGTAATTCAAACGGTTCTTGTTCCATCGCCTCAAGCAAACTTATCATCGCTTCCATATATACGCGACGTAGCTTGTCAGGCGGATCTACAAATTCAGTATGAAGACATAACCGTTGTCTAGGTGTTCCAGCTTTATTGCTTGTAGTTTCCTGATGAACATGCTCCGGCACGTTAACCCTTAATTTCAGTTGAACAGCGTGATACGTCTGAAAGGCATGATTTATACGCTGAACCATGTCTGCATGTAAAGTCTGCTTCGTTTGAACAGAATGTGCTAACAGACATAATAATTCTCGCAGTTCCCATTCCAGACTGCCTTGCGCACATGTTAGCTCCTCTTGGTTCATTTGATTCAGTACAACTAAATAATAATCGGGACGGGAAAGAACGGGACTCATAAGTAATCTCCACCTTACGATGACGCTAATATGTTGCAAAATTAAATGGATTAATTAATTAATCCATTTATAACAAATGACTTGGTGGAAGTCAAACCGCAATCGTTGTTTATTATTTAATAAACACAAAATATATAAGACATGTCCTATAGTATTTGGCGATATGTTTGGCAAGTAAAGTGGCGGACTAATCGCCCATACTCATTTGTAAAGAAGGAAGGGATAACATGATGAATCATCAAAACGATTGTACTGAGGGTGGATTGCGTTCAGAAATGCGTTCAGAAATGCGTCCAGATCCCACCCGATTTTCACTCACCTCGCAAACGATGCAGCATGTGCTGTTAACTGGGGGAACTGGCTTTTTGGGCATTCATCTCTTGTATGATTTAATGGTGTCGACGGAGGCTAAGGTGTATTGTCTTGTGCGCGGCAAAAATGAACAAGAAATAGCCGAACGGATGGCGAAATTGTGGGATTTTTATTTTGCTAACGTGAAAGAGTCGTTCTCAGAGTTGTTGAATGATAGGCTGGTCTTGGTCGCTGGCAATGTTGCTGAAGTAAAGCTGGGTATGCTCCCTGCTCAATATGAACAATTGTGTGGGCTGGTGGATACCGTTATCCACAGTGCGGCGGATGTGCGCCATTTTGGTCTAAAAGCTCATTTTGAAAAAATAAATATAGCAGGTACGGCTCATGTCATCTCTTTTTGCCTAGCAGGAAAGTCTAAGAGACTGCATCATATGTCAACGTTGAGTGTTTCAGGGGATATCGGCGGTATATATACGGAATTTGATTTTGATCGAGGTCAGGATTTTTATGGCGAAGTATACTCGTATAGCAAATTTGAAGCGGAAAAGCTAGTATTTGAAGCGCGCAAACAAGGGCTACTTAGTTCCGTTTATCGCATCGGTCATTTAGTAGGCCGTTATTCAGACGGTGTATTTCAATCGAATATTGATTCAAACCGATATTATAATAGTATGAAAGCCATTATCGTGCTGCAAAAGACACCCCATTCGAGTTTACCGCAAGAGGTAGAGCTAACCCCGATAGACTGCTGTAGTCAAGCGATTATTAAACTTATTAGCCATCAAGATTTTATTGGTCACACTTATCACATTACGAATCCCTATTTTATTAGGCAAGAGAAGTTGATACAATTTTTACAGCAACTCGGATATACGATTCAAATTACATCTGACGAACAATTTTATTCGTATATTCACGATTTAATGAACCATAGTGAACTATCTGAGGAGATGCTATTGTTGTTGCATGCTTTGCAAGATGATTTGGCGTTTGAGATTGAAAGTGATTTGAACGATGATGTCGCAGAGATGGAGCATATCCAATATGATTGCGCTTTTACGCTAGCCGCTTTACGACAAGTCGGCTTTACATGGCCCACCATTGATTATGAGTACTTCGCCCGATTAATGGCTCATAATGAGAGGGTCAACTATTTTTCAAGCGCAATTCTACAACAAATAAAGTAACTCAAGATTGATAGTTATTCCGAACGAGCAGAGTGGGAGGGAACGGATGCACGCATGTTCTTATTTTCTCACTGTAGCTAAGCATCGTATGGTTCATCATTATTTGCTGAAATTTCAAATGTGTCTGGAAAGCTTGGCGCAAGAAATGATTTGGCATCAAGAGCAAGAGCATCTCAATGACAAGAGCATAGGTGCTATCGTTATTCATATTATGGAACATGTAACACGAGCTACGATCCGTCTGACCGATCCTGAACACGTATTTAAAGGTGGTATCGAAAACTATTTTCCACACCATGAGATCGGAAAAGAAGAGCTGCTTAAACAGCTTCAATCCAGCAACGCTGCGCTCGAATATGGTTTCCTGAAATCGCTATCATAACGATCCCTTGCATTCGTTTGCGCTAAAATAAGGTGCAGATCAAAATAAACGCAACTATTTTCATGGAGAAAATAGACTGCGTTCATTTGACTGTGCCTTTTTCATTTGCTTGCTCCGAATGAATTGAAGAAACAGGGATATTCATGCTTACGGCGAAATATACAGGTGGGTCGAACAGTTTGCTAATGAACAAACAGAAGACTTCGCAACCAGGTAAGCAAAATGCTCGGCACCCACATTTTGGAGGTGCTGTACATGTCCACGATTGTAACCGATAAGACTGATGCTGCCGAAACGTTATTACGAAAAATACTTAGCGATATTGTACCTCGCTCAATCATTGCTGTTACCCAACTGCAAATCCCTGATTTGCTTGCAGACGGACCACGTAGCTGTCATGAGCTTGCTACCCTCACGCAAACAGATGAACCGACCTTATATCGATTGCTGCGCTTTCTGTGCTGTGAGGATATTTTTGTAGAGCTGGGCGATAAACGATTTGAGTTAGGGCCTCTAGGCTCCTTTTTACGCTCGGACACGCCAGATTCGATTCGTGGTTACGCGCTTTTATATGGAACGCCTTATCGTAAAGGTGCATGGGATCATATTTTAGATAGCTTACATACGGGAAAAAAACCGTTTGAATGTGCAAACGGCAAACTTCTTTTTCCGTATTTAGCCGATCATCCTGAACATGAACAAACGTTTCAGTCTGGCATGATAGGGCTTTCGCAGCATGTCATCCCGTCGGTTCTGCAAGCGTATGATTTTTCGCCATTTGATACGATTGTAGATATTGGTGGTGGTCACGGTCTTCTCATGGAGCAGTTGCTGCGCCATTATGAACAGGCGAACGGCATTGTGTTTGATCAAGCAGCCGTTATAGAGCAGACCACTGTACATATGCAAAAGGTGGGCTTAGCGGATAGATGTGCATGTGTAAGTGGCAGTTTCTTTGAATCGGTGCCGTCCGGCGATGCGCTGGTGTTAAAACATATTATTCATGATTGGACGGCAGAAGAATCCATTCGAATTCTCAAACATTGCCGTGCAAGCATTCGCGCTGACGGCAAGCTGCTGTTGCTTGAAACGATCATTCCTGACGGGAAAAATAAACATTTTAGCAACTTGTTTGACTTAGAGATGTTAGCGATGACGTCAGGTCAAGAACGAACACAAGCTGAGTATACGTACTTATTAGAGCAAGCAGGGTTCCGCTTAAACAACATCGTGCATACGTCCACGTTTGTATCGATCATAGAAGGGGTACCGGTTTAAGTGAGTACGAACGAGGAATGAGGAACTAGGACGCTAGCACCTTGTGCTTCTGCGAATTTCATATAAAATATATAGGCCGATGTTAGTGGTCGTAGGCGACTGACATCGGCTTTGTCATTTTTTCGGCATGTAATTTTTGTCGAAAAATGACGATATATTAATACATAACAGACCATTTACAAACCGTCTTGATTTAACTATTGCTATCTAATACTACAACTTATTAATTATTACTTATTACTTAACTACATGTTATTTAAGAACCATGAAGGAGGAGCTTTTATGCTACAACGTGTCTCTAGAAGTATAGTTGTCAAATCGGCCATCATACTGTCTACACTTATAATTTTGCTAACCGCTATTCTTACCCTATACTCATACTCGGCGGAGCGGGGTATTTATTATGATGAATTAAATGAAATCCATCGGTCACTTATGAACCAGATTGAAATTGAATATGACAGTATCGTTAACGCGGAGCAAAGATTGAATAAGCTTTCGCTGTCTGCATACATGCAAGATCAAGCAACTGTATGGCTGGTCGAAAACATTAATCAAATGGTGCGTGACGATTTTATTAGTAATAGCTATTTGCTTTCCCCACAATCTACGGAGCAAAATGGAAACACCTATAAGCGACTTTTGCTCGCAAACGATGCATTTATTGAAGATAGCGGCGTTAAGCCTGGGGAGTTGTATGTTCTGCCCACGAAGTGGATGGAGGCAGAAGCTGTCATGAAGCAGGAAGGCAGAGCGATTAGCGATGTCTACGAAGATTTAGGTGGGAAATGGGTAACGACGATGACGCCGATTCTTGACGACAATGACAAAGTTGTAGCAGTGTTTGCGGTCGATTTTAATTATACCCAAATTGATAATGATTTGACTGCGATCTTTTGGAAGACAATCGGAGTTGGCGTCGGGATGGGAATCGTGTTTATTACGATTTTAGTATGGTTGATTCGTCGGACAATCCGGCCGTTGAAGCAGCTTTCAGCGTTGACGATGACGGCGGCACAAGGCGACTTAACCGTTGCCATTCCGATTCAATCTCAAGATGAAATCGGTCAGTTGGCTAAGAGCATTAATCAAATGGTTCAGGACATTCGTGGGCTCATTGGAAATATAAAAGAAACAGCAGATCAAGTTACATCAGCGGCTCGCCACATGGATATGAATGCTGAACAGAGCGCCGCATCCGCTCAGCATGTAGCTAGCGCGATTGAGGAAGTGGCTGCGAGTTCAACAACGCAGTTGGCAAGTACGGAAGAGAGCAAGGTAGCTGTGGAAGAAGTTGCGATTGGGATTCAGCGCGTTTCGGAATCAGCGTTAACGGTATCTGACATGAGTGCAGTGGCGTCTAGCGCTGCGGTGGAAGGTAATGAAGTTGTTCAGCGTACCATTGCCCAAATGAACCGGATTCAACAGTCGACACGTGAGTCGTCGCAACAAGCGAATCAATTGGTAAAGCAGTCGCAGCAAATCGAGGCGATCGTGATGTCGATTCGGCAAATTGCTGCCCAAACGAATCTACTCGCTCTCAATGCTTCTATAGAAGCAGCGCGTGCCGGTGAACACGGCAGAGGTTTTGGTGTAGTCGCGCAGGAAGTTAGAAAGCTTGCGGAACAAACGGGAGCTGCGGCTGAGCAGATCGGTAGTCAGCTACAGGCAGTCGCCCTTCAGACACGACAGTTGTCAGAAGTGATGGACATCAATGCAGGTGAAGTTGAGGCAGGAACAGCTATTGTCCATACGGCTGGGGAGCGATTCCAGACGTTACATACGTCGATCCAACATGTTGCTGACCATATTCAAGACATGTCCGCCTCGGCACAAGAAATGTCTGCCGGAACGGAGCAGGTGTCGGCAACGCTTCATAACTTGGCGAGCCTTGCAGAAGGTGCTTCTCATCACTCGCAAAGTGTTGCTGCAGCTGCCGAGGAGCAGCTTGCTAGTGTCGAAGAAATGAGCGCAACTGCTGCTCAATTAAGTCGAAAAATGACGGAATTACAAGAAATGGTACTGAAATTTACCGTGTAGTTCAATCTTGAACAACACCTCCTACAATAAGCGTGAGGCCAAGCTAGAGCTGCTACGGCCCACCGATATGTAGGAGGTGTTTCTGTTTTCCTTCATCAATGTCGAATTCAACATGTGCAAATCTATCCCATTTTAAGGAGTGAGATTTTATGTTGAAAAGAAGTTTGTCCGTCACGATGTCTGTTGTTATGTCACTCGCTTTGCTACTTCCTACTGTATCTGCTCATGGAGATGATCACGGTCATGATCATGAACAACCACAAATTTACTTTAAGGATGCAGATGGAAACAAATTGCTCGTTGACGTCTTACCTAAGGCTGATCCGAGCAAATGGAATGAAACACTAGGCAGCTTTGAAATTGAACGTGACGTCGCGGCTTCTATTATTGATGAAACAGGAAACATCGTGGGCACGCATCAGATTGAGGCTACTGTAAGTGAAGAAGAATCAAATGCTACGCTTGCCACCGGCTGGCGCAATGCACGCGTATTAATTGCCGTTGATGAAGAGTATCGGGCCAAGCATCCGAACTGGAGAAACAAAACGGCTGCCATTCTTGAAGCAGCAGATGATCCTTTTAACCGTGAGTATAATATTGATTTGACGACTTCTGCCTATAAGCTGTGGAATTCGAATGGGGCTGATTCAGCAGCACTGTTATACAACTTAACAGGTAGCGGCAACGACCCGTACGATTTCGTCGTTGGTTTCACGGCAGATCCGAATTTTGATGCGGGCGGAATTGCTTTCGTTTACAATGGCAAGCCGCGTGGAGCAGGATACAGCGTCAATCTTGACCAAGGGGATTCAGCGACCGCATACGCGTTCCAGCACGAAATTTCTCACAACTATGGACTCGGTCATGATCCGCAAGGCAGCGGTATCGTCTGCATTATGAACTATGACTATTCGTATAGCACGAAAACGTGGGACGCTGCTCACAAGCAGACGATTCGGAACAACAAGCACTGGTTTGGACGTTAATTAAAATCGTATCTATTCATATAAAAAGAAGTCTTTCGACATTTTTTGTTGAAAGACTTCTTTTTTTGCCGTACAATGAACGCTAGTGCATGCATTGAGAAGCATTATCAGTTGAGGTTCACATAGTTAGCTTCAGTTGAGATTCGGGTTGCTAGCTTATGTTTCTAATTGAAATTGCTAATCCATACCGTCACTTTTTGTTCACAGATAACACAAATAGAATAGGGGGATTGACTTTGCTTCGTCGCTTTTTTTCGTATTATAAACCGTACAAGCAGCTGTTTTTAATCGATTTCGGCTGTGCTGTACTTGCCGCATTGCTTGAACTTGGCTTCCCAGTAGCGGTTAACCTCGTTGTTGATAAGCTGCTGCCCAGTGGGGATTGGTCCTTAATCGTGTGGGCTTGTATCGGGCTTTTTGTCCTCTACATAATCAATACAGGTCTTCATTATGTCGTGAATTATTGGGGTCATATGCTTGGCATTAACATCGAGACAGATATGCGAAGTAAATTGTTTGCCCACATGCAAAAGCTCTCGTTCCGCTTTTTCGATAATCATAAGACCGGACATCTATTGTCACGCATTACGACCGATTTATTCGAAATCGGGGAAGTCGCGCACCACGGGCCTGAAGACGTCTTTATCGCGATTATGACGCTGATGGGTGCGTTTATGATCATGTTCTATATGAATTGGCAGCTTGCCCTGCTGACGTTCATTATTATTCCGTTCATTATTTGGCTTGCGATCGTTTGCAACCGCAAAATGACGAAGGCTGTGCATCAAATGTATTCCAGCATTGCCGATTTCAATGCTGGTGTTGAAGATGCAGTAGGCGGCGTGCGCGTCGTTCAAGCTTTCTCCAACGAAAGCTATGAGCAAACACAATTTGAGGTAAACAACTCACGTTTTCGTCAAGCGAAGCTGTTTGCGTATAAAATAATTGGTCTGAACCTGTCTATTAGTTACATGCTCATGCGACTTGTTACGGTGTTTGTACTCGTGGCAGGAACATGGTTTGTTATTCAAGATAAGCTCAGCTATGGTGAATTTGTGAGCTTTTTGCTGTTAACGAACGTCTTTTTTAAACCGATTGAAAAAATTAATGCCGTCATTGAAAGTTATCCAAAAGGGATTGCTGGATTTATGCGCTATACTGAAATTATGGATACAGCACCTGATATTGCCGACGCGTATGATGCGATTGAAGTGAATCATTTAGAGGGTGAAATTCGTTACCGTGGTGTAACGTTTGGCTATGAAGGAACATCGAAAGTACTGCGCAATATCGATCTTGATATTCATGCAGGAGAAACGATTGCCTTCGTTGGGCCTTCAGGAGCAGGGAAGACGACACTATGTAGCTTGTTGCCGCGATTCTACGAAGTGGAAGAAGGCAGCATTACGATTGATGGTATCGATATACGCGATTTGAAATTAACTTCGCTACGGCAGCAGATCGGTATCGTGCAGCAAGATGTGTTCTTGTTCGCGGGCACGATCCGTGAAAATATTAGCTACGGTAAGCTGAATGCATCTGAACAAGAAATTTGGCAAGCGGCTCGCCGTGCTCGTTTGGAAGAGTTTATAAAGGCACAGCCGAACGGATTAGATACAGTCGTCGGTGAAAGAGGCGTGAAGCTGTCAGGCGGTCAGAAACAGCGACTTGCTATCGCGCGGATGTTCCTTAAAAATCCGCCAATCCTTATTCTAGATGAAGCAACGTCTGCGCTTGATACGGAAACCGAAGCGGCCATCCAGCAATCGCTCGCTGAACTGGCGGTTGGCCGAACAACGCTCGTAATCGCACATCGATTAGCGACGATTAAAAACGCAGATCGAATCGTTGTGGTCACTGAACAGGGCGTAACCGAACAAGGTAAGCATGAAGAGCTTGTGGCCGCAGGTGGGCATTATAGCCGACTTCACCTCGCTCAATTCGGAAACAGTCATTAATGGCGGAAAGATTATAAGAGATGATCGATGCGGGTGCCTCGTGGTACCTTCATTGGTCATCTTTTTTTGCATAGATGCAAGTAAAAAAGGCGTAGAGAGACAGTGATCGTCTAGCGGCTCTTGCTGTATATAAGCAGATAATCGTCAAGTTCGGCGCTTGTTAGGAATACAATGGAATATGCGGTAACTTTCTTTTCAAAGTGGAATATAGTGAATACTAGTAGGTTTGAACGTAAAAAGGAGGAGAGTGCCATTAATCGATCAGCACAAATCATCGAAGCGACAGATGTGTATGGAGCACGAAACTATAATCCGCTCCCCGTTGTCATCTCAAGAGCGGAGGGTGTATGGGTTGAAAATCCAGAGGGACAGCGCTATTTGGATATGTTAAGCGCTTACTCGGCACTTAATCATGGGCATAGACACCCACGCCTTATTGAAGCGCTTAAACAACAGGCTGATCAAGTTACGTTGACTTCGCGTGCGTTTCATAATGAACCATTGGCACAGTTGTGTGAAAAATTGTCTAGCTATACAGGGAAAACGATGATCTTGCCGATGAACACGGGTGCCGAAGCAGTTGAAACCGCTATCAAAGCGGCGCGACGCTGGGCTTATCAGCGAAAAGGAATTGCTGCGGATCAGGCTCAAATTATCGTGTGTGCAGGCAACTTCCACGGGCGGACGATTACCGTAACCTCATTTTCGTCGACCGAGGAATATCGGTCAGGTTTCGGCCCTTTCACACCAGGTTTTACTATTATTCCTTACGGAGACATCGAAGCGCTAGCCGAGGCGATCACACCTTACACGGCTGCGTTTCTTGTTGAACCGATTCAAGGGGAAAATGGCATCATCATGCCGCCGACACCTTATTTACAGGCTGCTTCCAAGTTGTGCAAACAGCACAATGTGTTATTTATAGCTGACGAAATTCAGACTGGCTTCGGACGTACAGGACGGAAGTTCGCTTGTGACTGGGAAGACGTCGTTCCCGATGTGTACGTGATGGGCAAGGCACTCGGGGGAGGGGTGATGCCCATTTCTGCCGTGGCAGCTGAAGCAGATGTGCTAGGCGTCTTTGAACCTGGGTCGCACGGCTCTACCTTTGGCGGCAACCCACTTGCTTGCGCGGTTGCAGTTGCAGCTTTAGATGTGCTCGAAGACGAGCAGTTAGCTGAGCGCTCGGAGCAGCTCGGTACTTATTTCCGGCAGAGGCTAGAGGAGCTGGCAAGCCCCGTTATTCGCGAAGTGCGTGGCCGCGGCCTCTTTCTCGGGCTGGAGCTGAAAGAGGCCGCCCGACCGTACTGTGAAGCGCTTATGCATCAAGGCGTGTTGTGTAAAGAGACACATGATACGGTCATTCGCTTTGCGCCGCCGCTTGTCATCGAGCAAGCCGAACTGGATTGGGCGCTGGAGCGCATCCGAACCGTGCTAGTCGAGTCGCGAAGTTAAATTCATTTTGTGAAAAAGTATAGAAAAATAGAGAATGCATGGATATTAATTGCTTAAAATCAATCTAATTCCTTGACAATAAGCCTGTAGGAGCGGAAAATACGAAATCGTACGGCAGTATTAATTATCCAATAGTCAATTCGTACGAGCAACGAAAGAACGTTTTTGTCACCACATTTCAACATGAACAGCATCTGAGGAGCATCACAATCCGTCTTATTACGATCAAGGGAGAGTGAACATCATTGAGCAAGCACGAACAGCCTAAAATGGCACTCATTCGTGTTCCGTTCGGTCTTGGTGCTGGTAACCCCGGTGCAGAGTTCGGGCCAGACAGCATTGTACACGCTGGTTTAATGGACCGACTGGAACAGCTAGGATTAGAAGTAAGTGAAGAACAGTCCATTATGCCTGTTACACGTACAAGTGACTGTCATCCTAGTCGAACAAATCTCGCCATCAAGCCAAAAGCAAAGCATTTACAGGACGTATTACAGATGAGCACAGCATTGGCTGACCATGTGGATGGGGCCGTAACTCATGGCCATTTTCCGCTTGTACTCGGAGGAGATCATAGTATCGCTATCGGAACGCTGGCTGGACTTGTGCGTCATTATGACAACCTTGGCGTCATTTGGTTTGATGCCCATTCTGATCTTAATACGGAGGACACGAGTCCAACTGGCAATGTGCATGGCATGTCGCTTGCCGTAGCGTTAGGCATAGCTGGTTTAAACTGGCCACACCTACAGTGGAGCGGGCCACGGATTAAACCGGAGCATGTTGTATTAATCGGTTGCCGTGATCTTGATCAGGGGGAGAAAGCTTTTATTAGAGAGCAGGGCATCACGTGCTTTACGATGCACGAAATTGATCGCATGGGAATTGAGCGAGTTGTTATGGAAGCGCTTAAAATAGTTGGAAAAGGAACCGACGGTGTTCATTTGAGCTTTGACATTGACAGTCTAGATCCGCTAGAGGCTCCAGGAACGGGAACAGCCGTTGCTGGCGGTGTCAGTTACCGGGAGGCTCACTTTGCGTTAGAGATGATGCATGAATCGGGTCTCATCACATCGGCCGAGTTTGTAGAGGTAAATCCAACCTTAGACGTTAAGGGCAAGACAGCGAAGTTAGCGGTAGAGCTAATTGGTTCCCTGCTGGGAGAACGCATTTTATAGGGTTGTCGATTAGCGACAGCCGACTTCGTTTATCAGCAGCGTTCAGAGCGCTGCCATGAATGCTAGTTAAAAGGTGTATGTGTATAATTACGCATACGCCTTTTTAATTATACCTTATTCGAACGTTTTCCCTTATTTTTTCGTGCATATGAGTGTATATTTATAATGAAGGAAAAATGTGATAAATCTCATGTTACAATGTTAGTAATGTGACTAAAAGGCTGGTGATATCATTGAGCGACAACATTGAAAAACGTAAAGAACTCATATCTAGCATAAGCGAAGACACAGCGAGATCCTTCATACTGAATGCATGGATACGCACAACAAGCGTGAAGGAACAGAAGCAGACAGCAGAACAATTCAGTCAAGACATGGTTAAGCTGTTCGATCAGTTGGAGTCCTATCTGAAACGAGCGAACAATCGTAATGTTGGGCATATTGGACATGTTGCACAACCCGTTTGTAAACGGCTTCATGTTGCTTTCGGATTATCATCAGCAGGATCATTACGAGCGATGCTAGACACGGATGAAGATCAAGTGCTTACAACTCCGGAACATTTGGAAGTAGGCCCGATTTGGCAGCTACATAAAATGACAGGACTTCGCCAGCGCTGTGAATGGCTATATGCGAACATGAGTCATGTGCCTGATGACGAAGTTGTGCAGTATGAGATGCGTACATGGCAGCAGCTAACGCAGCGACTACGCCGCTTGCCAGAACATATTGAAGTAGTCATCTGGTGTGGGGATAATGCGCATGAGCAGGTCGGACTAAGGCTTGTCCTGTATTTACTGCGTCAGCAGACTAACAACGTGCACGTTATACACGCGACACGTGCCTTTCCTACGTTATTTAACACACCGGATGTCAGCTACGATGTTCGACATGTGGGTGAAATCGGCCCGGACAAGCTGAAAGCTATTTGGGAACAATACCGTGGCGAACCAACGTTAACGAAGGAACAACGCGAGCAGTTAGCCGTTGAATGGGAGAGCCTAGCTGAACGTTGTGAGCATTTACGGATGTGGAAGGATAAACAGATCGTTCATACGACTGTCGATGAGTTAGACGCTATAATTATTGAAGTTGCTAAACGCTTGCATTTCTATCAAGAGTATAAGGGATTTATCAAGTCGGCACGTTTAATCGGTGAGGTTATAGGGGAGAGCGATCAATATATTGGCGACATTTTCCTACAATACCGTCTTCGCAGTCTAATTGAGAGCGGCATTTTTGATGTTGAAGGCGATATGACTCATATGCGAACATATAGCGTGCGACTGTGCTTTAAATAAGTCGTGGAAATCTTTCATTTTCACTCACGATCGGGGGAACTACCCGTTTGGATCGTGAGTTTTTTCATATTTTCAATTGTTATCAAAAAAACTGAAAAAAACTGAAATATTGTTGAAAAATTCATGAAAAACGCAAAATATATAATTATCCTATGTGTTGTAAGTTTTAGTATAAAAAAAATTTTTTTGAGACATTATTTTTATATGACACATTTATACGAATTTTTGCTAGAATACTAATTAGATTAAAAAATGAAAGGAGATTCATATGAAATAAGTCTCTGAGCTACCAACGCCCACCGTAAACTATCTCCCTTACTTCTTCCAGTCCATACATAATCCAATTTACATGATGTTATTCCTTATAAACCAACATAGACCATCAGGAAACAACAAGATTCCCATCCGACACATTACAAAAAACAACTCCTACGAACTCACCTTCACATATTGAACTCTATGAATAATCTACCAAGCAGACGACCATGTAAGCCGTGTTTAGGGCTTTACTTCCATATTTTATTGGCACATACTATTACTATATCTAAATTATGGAATAGAAAACGGTTTCATTTTTTATTTATACTATTACGAACTCAAACAACATATTATAAGGAGTCAAATTAGATGAGTATGAAACGTATTCAATCATTTCCCTTAACAGCTCCTCAACAACGAATATGGTTCACGGAGCTGCTTTATCCAAATACGAGTATATCCACGGTAACAGGGACAATCAAAATTAAAGGCCTCTTACAGACTGAGGTTTTTAAACAAGCTTTCAACTTGGTCGTCCAGCAATATGACTCATTTAGAATAAAAATCACCACGGTAGAAGGTGTTCCAGAACAATATATTGAGCCACACACGGACACACATATCAAGTTGATAGACTTATCCGATTGTGCTACGGATGTCATCACTGCAGCGAACGAATGGGTACATGAGCATATTAAAATACCGATTCCGCTGTTCGAATCTCATTTATATGAGGTTGCCCTCATTAAGCTTAGTGATGACGAGTCGTGGTTTAATGTGAGAATGCATCATATTATTTCGGATGGCTTCTCCATGAATATCCTTGGAAATCAAATCATGCAAAATTACTTTGACATTATTAACGGAACAATGGTTACGGATCACATACAACCCTCGATACCTTCATACTTGGAATTCATTCAACTTGAGCAGGGATATTTTGATTCTGAACGTTATCGAAAAGCGGAGACGTATTGGTTTGAGAAATTCAACACTTTGCCTGATGTTATGGAATTAAAGTACTATAATCAGTCAAACATCGATTCAACGGGTACAAGGCTTTCCACTGTTGTTGATCACGGAGTCTATCAGTCTATTAAACAATTTTGCACGCAGAACAATGTAAGTGTCCTAACCTTGTTTCTGTCTTCCTTGTATATCTATCTTCATAAATTAACAAATCAAAGTGATGTTGCCGTAGGAACATTTTATGCCAATCGTGCGACCAAACAAGAAAAAGATATGATCGGGATGTTTGTTAGCACGGTTCCTACTCGATTATTGGTAGATCCACAGCTAGATATCATCTCATTTATGAAAAATGTATCGAAGGAACAGAAGGCGATTTTAAGACATCAAAAGTTTCCTTACAGTACGTTAATCCAAAAATTAAATGAAGTACATGGTAGTCGTGATATTAAGAGTTTATTTGGAGCTACTTTGCAGCATCTACCCATGTTATGGCAGCATTGGGGAGGATTGAGCCTTCAATATGAACCTCATTTTTGTGGGCATGTAGTAAATGACTTTGATATTGTTGTATGTGAGATTCTTGATGAAGAGAAGTTTATCTTAAACTTTGATTATAATCTTCAACTCTATACGGAAGCAGAAATCATGCTGCTATCTAAACATATGCTAACGATTGTTGATCAAATCCTCAATGATCCGATGCAAACGATAGGTCATATTACGCTTATAAGCGAAGCTGAAAAGCATCAGGTTTTGCATGATTTCAATGGCAGCGTAACCGATTATCCGCATGAAAAAACAGTGAGCCAATTGTTTGAAGAACAAGTTGAGCGCACTCCTGAGCAAGCGGCATTTATTTTTGAAGATCAGCAACTGACGTATCGCGAGTTAAACGAACGAGCGAACCAACTTGCGCGTACCTTGCGAGCCGAAGGTGTTGGTCCAGAACATATCGTAGCCATTTTAGCAGACCGTTCTATAGAGATGATCGTAGGTATATTAGGTATTATTAAGTCGGGTGGCGCGTATTTGCCAATCGATCCAACCCTTCCAACAGACCGGATAAAATACATCCTTGCAGACTCCAAAGCGAACAATGTCGTGGTGCAGCATCATTTACAAGAACGGATAGCTGAGACCGATTATTCGGGCCAAGTCATCGTGCTAGAAGGTGAGCAAGCCTATAGTAAAGACGGCTCTAACTTAGAGATTGTCAATACACCGAATAACTTGATGTATGTGCTTTATACATCAGGAACAACGGGACAACCTAAGGGCGTTATGATCGAACATAAGAGCGCGATAAATACGATTAGTTGGTACTATAAATCGTATTACACAACAGTTACCCCCCAAGCCTTGCTAATTACGGAATACACGTTTGATCCGAGTGTCGAGCAAATTTTTGGTTCATTCGTACACGGTATGACCCTTCATGGCATCACGAAAAACAACCTCTTAGATAAGCAGTACGTCGCAGACTACATGAACAAACACCAAATTAATGTGCTTGACTCGACTCCTTTACTTATACAAGAACTATTAGGTCATTCCGAAAAAGTAGAGGCCATCCAGATTGTCATTAGTGGAGGAGAAAGGCTCGAAGAGAAGTTAAAGGACATTCTTATTAATAAAGGATATGTGCTCTATAATACGTACGGCCCAACTGAGACAACAGTTGATGCTCTTATCGGACGATGTGATATAGACAAAAAAGTATCATTAGGAAAACCTATTGATAATACAAGTGTTTATATTTTGGACGATAATCAACAGCTTCAGCCAATTGGATTCATTGGTGAGCTGTATATTGGTGGCGATGGGGTAGGAAGAGGATATTTAAATCGTCCTGAACTTACTGCTGAGCGGTTTGTGGATAACCCATTTGTGCCAGGTACACGGATGTACCGGTCGGGTGATATGGTGAGATGGCTGGCGGATGGAAATATAGAATTTATCGGTCGTATAGACGATCAGGTTAAAATACGCGGATACCGGATTGAACTAGGTGAGGTTGAGACCCATCTGGCCAAAGTTAATTCCGTAAAAGAAGCAGTTGTAACTGTACGACAAGATGAGCGTGGACAAAATTATTTATGTGCGTATTTTGTTGCTGATACGCAAATAAAAGCAAGCGAGTTGCGAAATACGCTCTCTGAACAATTACCGGGATATATGGTGCCATCGTATTTTGTGCAAATGGAGCGTTTTCCTTTCAACACAAGCGGTAAAGTCGATCGTAAGGCATTGCCAGCACCATCAGGTGAGGTAGAATCTGCGGTAGAATATATGGCGCCGCGTACAGAGACGGAGCACGTGCTCGTATCCATTTGGCAGGAGGTGCTAGGCTCAAAGAAGATAAGCATTTTAGACAATTTCTTTGAGTTGGGTGGCGACTCCATTAAAGGCATTCAAGTTTCTTCGCGGTTGTATCAAGCAGGATACAAATTGGATATGACATACTTATTCCAGCATCCTACAGTTATTCAACTTGGACAACATATCCAGCCGATCGGCAGAATGGCTGACCAAGGGGAAGTGACTGGGGCGACGAAGCTAACGCCAATACAAGCTTGGTTCTTTGAACAGCAATTTGTAGATGCCCATCATTATAACCAAGCTGTTATGTTGCATCAGGAACAAAGATTCGATGAAGCGGCACTTCAAAAGGCTCTGCATAAACTTATCGAGCACCACGATGCGCTTCGTACGGTGTACCGTGCTACCGAATCTGGGGTAGAAGCATGGAACCGAGGAATTGACGAAGGCGAGCTTTACAGTTTGGAAGTCGTTGATGTGAGGGATGAAGAAAATGTCGGAATCGCTCTTGCAGCAAAAGCAACGGAAATTCAAGGCAGCATCCATTTAAGCGAAGGTCCGTTAGTCAAGTTGGGATTGTTCCGCTGTGCAGACGGAGATCATCTATTGTTCGCGATTCACCATTTAGTCGTGGATGGGATTTCGTGGAGAATCATATTTGAAGATTTTGCAGCAGGCTACGAACAAGCGTTGCTTGGACATGATATTCGTCTGCCGCAGAAGACAGATTCATTCCAAATGTGGGCAGAGCGCCTATCCATTTATGCGGATGAGCAGGTAGTACAGAGTGAAATGACCTACTGGTCGGATATCGAGCAGGTGGAAATAAATCCGTTGCCAAAAGATTTCGAGCAAGAGCATCAATCTTTGATGGAAGACAGTGCCCTCATTACTGTGCAGTGGACGGAGCAAGAGACGGAGCAGCTCCTGAAAGAAGCCCATCGTGCTTACAGTACGGAAATGAACGATCTTTTACTGACGGCGTTAGGTATGGCTATTCATGCTTGGACAGGCACGGAGAAGGTGCGGATCAATCTAGAAGGGCACGGACGGGAAGCGATCATTCCTGATATTGATATTTCACGTACAGTTGGTTGGTTCACGAGCCAATTTCCAGTCATTGTTGAAACCGATGCCGAGCATGATATTGGAAACCAAATTAAAAAGGTGAAAGAAGGATTGCGTCAAATTCCTCGAAAAGGTATTGGCTACGGCATTTTGCGGTACTTGACTACAGCCGAGGAGAAAGTTACGCATCATTCGACACCTGAAATAAGCTTTAACTACTTGGGGCAATTCGATCAAGATTTGAAAAATAATGCAGTTCATATGTCAACGTATTCTACCGGTGCCGAAATCAGTAGAAATGCTCGCAGACAACATACATTGGATTTGAACGGAATGATTACGGGCGGCGCTTTATCCATGTCTATTCATTACAGCACCAAAGAGTACCGTCGTGAAACGATGGAGCGTTTGGTATCACTACTTAATAAGAGCCTGCAAGAAGTGATAGCACACTGTGTCGTGCAGGAGCGGACACAATTGACGCCAAGCGACGTCTTGCTTAAAGGGTTGACAATGGGTGAGTTGGATCAGTTAGTCGATCATGTCCGGCATATCGGTGAGATTGAAAACGTCTATGTGCTGACACCTATGCAAGAAGGAATGCTATTCCACAGTTTGTTAGAATCACAAGCTGGCGCTTATTTTGAACAGACGACATTTGATTTACAAGGTGATTTTGATGTTGCTCGATTTAAGCAAAGCATGGAAATGCTTGTTGCCAGACATCAAATATTTAGAACTAATTTTTATAGCAATTGGCAAGATAGACCTTTGCAAATCGTGTATCGTCACAAGCAGATTGAGGTTGTGACTGAAGATTTGCGTGATGTAGAGGAGCAACAACGTCAGGCGTACATCGAAGAGTTCAAAAGTAGTGATAAAGGGAAGGGATTTGATCTCGCCGAAGACGTATTGATGCGTCTTGCTGTTTTACGGACGGAAGATCAAGCCTATCACTTCATCTGGAGCCACCATCACATCTTGATGGACGGATGGTGTATGTCACTAGTTACTCAAGAAGTATTCGGCACATACTTTGCTTTTTCTGAGCAAAAACAACCCGAACTGTCTGCAGTAACGCCATACAGTGAATATATCGAATGGTTGGAGCGTCAGGATAATGACAAATCAGCACGTTACTGGAGCGAGTATTTAAACGGTTATGAGCAACAAACATCGTTGCCGAAAGTCAATGCAAATGAGCAGGCAGCGAACTATGTAGCCAAGCAGTTGAACTATGTACTTAGCAAAGAGCAGACGGAGCTACTGCACCGGATTGCCAATCAACACAGTGTAACGATTAACACATTAATGCAGACGGCTTGGGGAGTTGTCTTACAAAAATATAACAATAATCAGGATGTTGTATTTGGTAGTGTCGTATCTGGACGTCCATCAGATATACCTGGTGTTGAAAGCATGCTCGGTCTTTTTATTAATACGATACCGGTACGTATTCGCAATGAAGAGGATGACACGTTTGCTACGTTGATAAGCAGAACGCAGGAACAAGCACTTGCATCAAATGCTTACGATACTTTCCCACTTTATGAAATCCAAATGCTCACGGAGAAAAAGCAAGATCTGATTGACCATATCATGGTGTTTGAGAATTTTCCTGTTGGAGAGCAAATGGAGCGCTTGGGAAGCGATGGTCAGGCAAGCTTTACGATTACGAATGTCGAAATGCTCGTGCACACAAACTATGATTTTAACTTAACGATCATTCCAGGCAATGAGATTCATATTAGCTTCGGCTACAATGCTTCCGTATATGACGAAGCAACGATGGAAAGACTGCAGGGTCACATGGTTCACATTATAGAGCAAATTGTAAATGATCCCGATGTTCGTTTACAGGATCTTGAAATGGTGACGGCAGCAGAGTTAGAACAATTAGCAGCATTTAATGATACGAGAACGGTCTATCCAAGGGAACAGACCATTCACCACATGTTTGAAGAACAGGTAGCAAGAACGCCGGAGCAGATCGCGATAAAGTTCGGTGATCATGCGCTAACGTATCGTGAATTAAACGCACGTGCGAATCATTTGGCACGTACACTACAACTTAGAGGAGTTAAACCAGGTTCTGTTGTCGGTCTGATGGCGGATCGCTCGCCTGAAATGGTGGCCGCAATATTAGGTGTCTTAAAGGCCGGAGGGTGCTTTGTACCTGTTGATCCGAAGTATCCGTTCGGGCGTATTCAGTACATGATCCAAAATAGCGGCATTCGGTTATTGATGACGGAAGCTGCATATATGGCTTCGATACAGGCTGAGTTTACTGATGTGGAGTTGGTTGACATCCATCAGGAGCTAGAGTCGACTCCCGTTATCGGAACGGAAGAAAATGAAAACTCAGGAGAAGTCATCGCTGCTGTGGGAGCAACCGATGCGCTGTATATCATTTATACGTCAGGAACAACGGGAACTCCAAAAGGTGTTGTCTTAGAGCACCGAAATATGGTCAATTTGCTTCATTTTCAATATAAGGATACGAATTTACCTTACGACAAAAACGTATTGCAATATTTCACGAGTAGTTTCGATATGTGCTATCTGGAATTGTTCTCTACGCTTGCTGCAGGTGGTTGCTTGTTCATTATTGAGGAGGAAGCGAAGAAGGACATTGAATATTTGCTGTCATTTATTGAGCGCTCGAACATTGATGTCGTACTGTTGCCTACGGCGTTGACAAAGTTTTTGTTTATGGAAGAAGGGCTGGCAGATCGGTTCCCAACTTGCGTACAGCATATCGTTACGGCAGGGGAACAGCTTGTCATACCGGAAGCATTAGCTAGCTTTTTACGTCGTAATCAAGTTCATTTGCACAACCATTATGGACCTTCGGAGACGCATGTTGTCACGACGCTAACGATTAGTCCTGATGAAGTAGTGGCTGGTGTACCTACAATCGGCAAACCAATTGCCAATACTTCAATGTACATTTTATCGAAATCAGGATCACAACAACCGATTGGCGTAGCTGGGGAGCTATACATTTCAGGGGACAACGTCGGTAAAGGCTATATTGGTAGGGAAGATTTGACTGCAGAAAAATTTATGATTGATCCTTTCCAACCATCTGAAAGATGCTACCGCACGGGTGACTTGGCGAAATGGAAACCTGATGGAACAATTGAATATTTAGGTCGTATCGACCATCAAGTGAAGATACGTGGCTACCGCATTGAAATTGGGGAAATAGAAGCACAATTGCTGAACATGGAGACGATCAGAGAAGCCATTATCGTAGCTAATAGCGATAATAGCGGACAACAGCATTTGTGTGCATATTACGTAGCTGATGGTGAATTGACATTGGGGCAGCTAAGGGATGCTCTGGCTCAATCTTTACCGGCATATATGATTCCATCTTATTTCGTGCAGTTGGAGCAAATGCCGCTTACACCAAATGGAAAGATAGATCGCAAAGCATTACCTTCACCTGAAGGTAGCATGCAGACAGGTAGCGAACATGTTGGCCCGCGCACAGCCCTGGAATCGGAGCTTGTACACATCTGGCAAGAAGTATTAGGAGCAACAGATATAAGTGTTAAAGACAATTTCTTTGAAATTGGTGGACACTCTTTGCGCGCGACGACGTTGGTTGCTAAAATTCATAAAAAACTGAGTGTACAGGTGCCGCTAAAAGATGTGTTCCAATATAGTACGATTGAGCAACTGGCACAGCTTATTGAAGGCATGGAACAAAATACGTACACCTCCATTCCAGTTAGTACGGAGCGTGAGTATTATCCAGTGTCTTCAGCACAAAAGCGCTTATATATTTTAAGTCAGCTTGAAGGCGGCGAGCTAAGCTATAACATGTCAGCTGTTATGACGATTGAAGGAGTACTGGATCGTGGGCGTTTAGAGGAAGCATTCCGCAAGCTAATTGTACGTCATGAGTCGCTGCGTACCGGATTTGAATTTGTGAACGGACTACCTGTACAGCGTGTGCATGCCCAAGTGGAATTTAATATCGAGTATAAGCAAGCGAGCCTCGAAGAGGCGGAAAAATATGTTCACCATTTTGTGCGTCCATTTGACTTTAAACAGCCACCATTACTACGCGTAGAGATTATTGAAGTCGAACCTAAGCATCATCTGTTGTTATTTGATATGCATCATATCATTTCTGATGGCGTCTCTCTTAACAATCTGATTCAAGAGCTGGTCGATTTGTACGGGAACAAAGAATTATCACCACTGCGAATTCAGTATAAGGACTATGCGGTATGGCAGCAAGAAGGAATGAAGCGCGATCAAATCAATGAACAGGAAGCTTATTGGCTAGAAGTGTTTAAGGGAGAGCTCCCCGTACTTGAGTTGCCGACGGATTATCCTCGATCAGCGACGCGAAGCTTTGAGGGAAGTTCCATTACTTTTACAGTGAATAAACAACTTCTTGAGCAACTGCATCAGCTTGTTGTCGAAACGGGTACAACCTTGTATATGGTATTACTGGCGGCTTATACAACGATGCTGCACAAATACACGGGTCAAGAAGACATCATTGTGGGAACGCCAATTGCTGGTAGATTGCATACAGATTTAGAGCCTATCATTGGAATGTTTGTAAATACGCTGGCTCTAAGAAACTATCCTTCCAAAGATAAAGTGTTCGCACACTATTTGGAAGAAATTAAATCGAGCACACTTGCAGCATACGGGTACCAAGACTACCCGCTTGAAGAGCTAGTGGAGAAGCTTAATCTCAATCGCGATTTAAGTCGTAATGCGTTATTCGATACCATGTTTGTCTTGCAAAATACGGAGAAGAAGGAATTGGACTTCGAAGGGTTAAAATTCAAGCCATATCCTATCGAACAGACGGTTGCTCAATTTGATTTATCCTTTGAAGCGACTGAAAAAGCAGAAGGCATTGACTGCACAATCGAATATGTGACATCCCTGTTTAAGCGTGAAACGATCGAGCGCATGGCTGTACATTTTGTGCAAATTCTTAATGTCCTTGTACATGCTCCACAGACAAAATTGAGTGAGATCGATTGGGTTACTTCACCTGAAAAGCTGCAATTATTAACAGATTTTAACGACACAGCTGTGGAGTATCCACAGGGGAAGACGGTTCATCAACTGTTTGAAGAACAAGTTGAGCTTACTCCTGAGCAAGCAGCCTTTATATTTGAAGATCAGCAATTGACATACCGCGAGTTAAATGAGAGAGCGAATCAGCTCGCACGTACATTACGAGCGGAAGGTGTAGGTCCAGAATCTATCGTTGCTATTTTGGCAGATCGTTCGGTAGAGATGATCGTAGGTATTTTCGGTATTATTAAGGCCGGAGGAGCGTATTTGCCGATCGACCCTTCACTGCCGGAAGAGCGTATTCAATATCTTCTTGAGGATTCTGGAACGAAGGTGATAGTGCTTCAAAGTCATTTCCAAGCAAGCATAGTGAAGATGGCTTTATCGCTAAAGATCATCGTCTTAGAAGATGAGCATGCTTACAGTAACGATGGTTCCAATTTAGAGTTGAACACTTCACCGAACAATCTTTTGTACGTGTTGTACACATCTGGTACAACAGGACAACCAAAAGGTGTCCTGATTGAGCATATGAGCGCGGTTAATGTGATTCATTTTTACTACTATACGTACTATACGGCATTGAACCAGAAAGTGTTGTCAGTGACGGAATATACGTTTGATCCGAGTGTGGAACAAATATTCGGTTCATTATTACATGGCATGACCCTTTATGGCATCACGAAAAACAACCTCTTGAATAAGCAATATGTTGCAGACTACATGACCAAACACCAAATTAATGTGCTAGATACAACGCCGTTACTCATACAAGAGCTATTGGCAGATACACCACGAGTAGACAGTATAAAAATAGTTATAAGTGGTGGAGAAAGACTGGAAGAGAAGTTAAAAGACAACCTCATCACTAAAGGATATGTGCTTTATAATACGTATGGTCCTACTGAGACAACGGTCGATGCGCTTATCGGCCAATGTGAACTAAACAAGAAAGTATCGTTGGGTAAACCGATTCCGAATACGAGTGTCTATATTTTAGATGATAATCAGCAGCTGCAGCCGATCGGCGTAATCGGTGAGCTTTATATTGGGGGCGCAGGTGTAGGAAGAGGATATCTCAATCGTCCTGAGCTTACTGCTGAAAAATTTATAGACAATCCGTTTATGCCAGGTACACGGATGTATCGTACAGGTGATATGGTCAGATGGCTTGCGAATGGCACTGTTGAATTTATAGGTCGTGCTGACGATCAGGTGAAAATTCGTGGCTATCGGATTGAGCTCGGCGAAGTAGAGACTCATCTTTCTAAAGTGGATTTGGTAAAAGAAGCTGTTGTTACCATCAGACAAAATGAGAATGGGCAAAAATATTTATGCGCGTACTTTGTTGCAGATGGACAATTAAGTGGAAGTCATTTGCGACATGCACTTTCACAGGCGTTACCAAACTATATGGTTCCATCGTACTACGTACAAATGGAGCGCATGCCTTTAAATACAAGCGGTAAAGTGGATCGTAAGGCATTGCCTGCACCAACTGGTGAAGTAGAGACAGGTGTACAATATGAAGCGCCGAGTACAAAGGCAGAGCAGGTGTTAGTATCCATCTGGCAGGAAGTACTAGGGGCCAAAACAATAAGTACGCTGGACAACTTCTTTGAGCTTGGCGGCGACTCCATCAAAGCGATCCAAGTGTCATCAAGATTGTACGAAGCGGGCTACAAACTGGAAATGAAAGATTTATTCCAGCATCCAACGGTCGTTCAATTGGGACAACAATTACAGCCGATCGGCAGAATGGCTGACCAAGCAGAAGTGACGGGAGCCGTTAAATTAACGCCAATTCAGTCTTGGTTCTTTGAACAACAATTTGTTGACGAACATCATTACAATCAAGCTGCAATGGTGTATCGGGAGCAAGGATTCGACGAGGCTGTGCTTAAAAAAGCAGTGCATAAACTTGTCGAACATCACGATGCACTTCGTACGGTGTTCCGTTCAACAGATAACGGATTTGAGGCTCGTAATCGTGGAATCGGGGAAGGCGAGCCGTATAGTCTGGAAGTTATAGACTTTATTGAGATCGCTCATGTTGAACAAGCAATCAAAGAAAAAGCAACCGAAATACAAGGCAGTATAAATTTGAGCGAAGGTCCATTAGTGAAGCTGGGATTGTTCCGCTGCGCGGACGGCGATCATTTATTGCTTGCCATTCATCACTTAGTCGTTGATGGGATTTCATGGCGAATATTACTTGAAGATTTTGCGTCAGGCTATGAACAAGCGTTGCTCGGACAAGATATTCGTTTGCCACAAAAGACAGATTCATTCCAATTGTGGGCAGATCAGTTGTCCTTGTACGCTAATGAGCAAACCATTGAGCGAGAAAAGTCATTTTGGTCGCATATCGAGCAGTTGGAAATTAGCCCATTACCAAAAGATTTCGTGCAGGAGCATTCATTAATCGCAGACAGTGAGATCATTACGGTGCAGTGGACGGAACAGGAAACGGAACAACTCCTTAAACAAGCGCATCGTGCCTATAATACGGAAATAAACGATCTCTTATTAACAGGATTGGGTATGGCCGTTCATGCGTGGACAGGTCAGGAGAGTATGCGGATCAATCTAGAAGGACATGGACGGGAAATGATTGTTCCGGATATTGATATTTCACGCACGGTAGGTTGGTTTACGAGCCAATATCCAGTAGTGATTGAAATGGACAATGTTCATAGCACTGGGGACAAAATTAAAAAAGTAAAAGAAGGGTTGCGTCAAATTCCACAAAAGGGAATCGGTTACGGTATTCTGAGGTATTTGTCCCATTCCAAGGAGCAAGTCATCTATGGAGCGACACCAGAAATTAGCTTTAACTACTTGGGTCAGTTTGACCAAGATTTGAATAATAAAGCTATTCAATTGTCGACTCACTCCACTGGAGCAGAAGCAAGCAACAATGAAGTGAGACAACATGTGCTCGATATGAACGGCGCGATTTCGGGTGGTACGCTATTATTTACGGTAAATTACAACGCGAAAGAGTACCGTCGCGAAACGATGGAGCGTTTTGTGGCATTGCTTAAAACAAGCTTGCAAGAAGTCATTACACATTGTGTGGGTAAGAAACGTACTCAGTTAACGCCAAGCGATGTCCTGTTTAAAGGATTGACGATGAATGAGCTGGAGCAATTAGAAGAACATGTTCGCCATGTCGGTGAAATCGAAAATATTTATGCATTGACACCAATGCAAGAAGGAATGCTCTTCCACAGTTTGATGGAATCACAATCGGGGGCGTATTATGAGCAGACGTCTTTTGATATGCGAGGCGATCTGAATGTTGAACGATTCAAGCAAAGCTTTGAGATGCTCGTTAAAAGACATCAAATTTTCAGAACCAATTTCTACAGTGGTTGGAAAGATAGTTCTATGCAGGTTGTTTATCGTCACAGGGAAACTGAATTTGTAGAAAAAGATTTACGTTCTCTAGATGAGCAGCAACGCCGTTCAACTATCGACAGCTTCAAGCAAGAAGACAAGCTTAAAGGCTTCAACTTAGCAGATGATCTGTTGATGCGTCTAGCCATTTTACGAACGGAAGATCAATGCTATCACGTAATTTGGAGTCATCATCATATTTTGATGGATGGCTGGTGTATTTCACTGGCAACTGAAGAAATTTTCGGTCATTATTATGCACTTGAAGAACAAAATGAACCCGTATCAGTCGAGGTGTCTTCTTACCATCAATATATTGAATGGCTGGAGAAGCAAAATAAAGAAGACTCCGCGAATTACTGGAGAAACTATTTATTAGGTTATGAGAATCAGGTAACTATTCCAAAAGCTGCTGGGCTAGTAAAAGCTGAGGAATATAAGCTGGAAAAAACGAAAGTTGTTATTGATGCGGAGCTGACTAAACAAATCAATCAAGTTGCAAAACAGCATCAAGTAACAATCAATACCTTTATGCAAATGGTATGGGGCATTCTGTTGCAGAAATATAATGGAGTCGATGATGTTGTCTTCGGTGGTGTTGTGTCTGGAAGACCGTCATCCATACAGGGTGTAGAGCGTATTATTGGATTGTTCATTAACACTATTCCTGTACGGATCCAGAGTAAGGCAGCGGAAAGCATTGTAGATACGATGAAGCGAGTTCAATCAGAAGCTGTAGCATCCAATGCTTATGAAACTTACCCGCTTTTCGAAATTCAGGCAGCATCTAGCCAGAAGCAGAATTTAATTGATCATATTGTCGTGTTCGAGAACTATCCTTTAGGCGAGCGATTGCAGCAGTTAGGCAATGCTGATAATAGCCTTAGCATTTCTAATATAGAGGCAGTGGAACAGACGAACTACGATTTCAACCTGACGATTATGCCTGGTGAACAGATCGATCTCGTGTTTGATTACAACACGCATGTATACGAGCCGAACAGTATCGAGCGGATTAAGGGACATTTCGTACACGTGATTAACCAAATTGTTCAGAACCCATACATGAGTGTGAATCAGATTGAGCTTGTAACCGAACCCGAAAAGGCACAACTTCTGGATCAATTTAATGGGGTGCCATTGCAGCTCCCAGCGACAAGATCGATACATCAGTTATTTGAGGAGCAAGTAGCACGGACTCCAGACCAAATTGCAGTTGTGTTTGAAGATCAGAAGTTGACGTACGACGAGCTTAATAAACGAGTGAACCAGCTCGCGCGAACGTTAAGAGCCGAAGGGGTAGGGCCAGAGCAATTGGTCGGTATCATGGTTGACCGTTCCTTGGAGATGATTGTTGGTATTTTAGGCATTTTAAAAGCGGGTGGAGCGTATGTGCCAATCGATCCCGAGTATCCGCAAGAACGTGTCCAGTACATGTTGGAGGACTCAGGTGCCCGTGTCATGCTTTTGCAGAGCCATTTACAAGCACGAGTAGTCTTTGCAGGCAAGCTTGTCTTGTTGGATGAAGCTAGCAGTTACCATGCTGACGGCACTAATGTGGAAAATAACACGGAGCCCAATCATCTAGCTTATGTCATATACACGTCGGGTACTACAGGTAATCCGAAAGGGGTCATGATTGAGCACGGCCAAGTATGTGCAATTTCACATGCATGGGCAGAGGAGTACAAGCTGAAAGAAGTCGATTTGCGTTTGTTGCAATGGGCTAGCTTCTCCTTTGACGTCTTTACCGGTGATTATATACGGGCATTGTTAAATGGTGGGGAGCTCATCATTTGTCCAAATGAAGCAAGAGCAGACATTGAGCGGATCGTCGAGCTACTCCAACAGCATCAGATTACTTTATTTGACTCAACACCAGTATTAGTCATTCCGCTTATGGAGTATGTCTATGAGCAACAGTTGGACATTGGTTCCTTAAAAATATTGGTCATCGGCTCCGACTATTGCCCTGCGCAAGAATTCGATAAGCTGATTCAACGTTATAGTTCGCAGATTCGAATTGTGAATAGCTACGGGGTAACGGAAGCAAGTATTGACTCCTGCTATTTTGAGTCAACCGATCTTCCGTATACGAACTTGCCTATCGGTAAGCCGTTACCTAACGTGAATATGTATATTTTAAATGATCAATTTGGGCTTCAGCCGATTGGCATCATCGGTGAGTTGTATATTGGCGGTTATGGTGTAGGACGTGGGTATTTAAATCGTCAAGAACTGACTGCCGAAAAGTTTGTCCAAGATCCTTTTGCTGCCCATGGGCTTCATAAGGATAACTCGGTTGAATGGCAGAATGCACGGATGTACAGAACAGGTGATTTAGCAAAATGGTTACCTGACGGCAATATTGAGTATTTGGGCCGTATGGATCATCAAGTTAAAATTCGTGGTAATCGGGTGGAGCTTGGTGAAATCGAAAATCAATTACTCAGAATCGACTCTATTCAAGAAGCGGTTGTCATCGCGAGAGATGATAGTGCAGGGCAAAAATATTTGTGTGCTTACGTGGTAGCCGCATATGAGTGGAGTGTAAGTGATTTACGTCAACAATTGTCGCAAGAATTACCGTCGTTTATGGTGCCGTCCGCTTATGTTCAACTAGAACAAATGCCGATTACACCGAACGGTAAAATTGATAGGAAGGCGCTGCCTGCTCCAGACGGAAGCGTGCTAACTGGAGTGGAGTACGTAGCTCCACGAACCCCGTTGGAGACGGAATTGGTACGGATTTGGAAAGAAGTGCTGGGTGTATCAGACATCGGGATTAAAGATAACTTTTTTGAAATCGGAGGACATTCTTTACGCGCAACCAACCTCGTGTCCAAGATTTATAAAGAATTGAATAGAAGCTTGCCGTTAAGAGATGTATTTGGATACTCAACCGTTGAACAGATGGCACTCCGTATTTCAGGCATGGAGAAGTTAAATTATGATTCGATTCCTGTCATTGCGGAGCGGGAGTACTATCCATTATCGTCGGCACAGAAACGGATGTATATTTTATGTCAATTTGAGGGTGGAGAACTCAGCTACAATATGCCTGGAGCCTTGATCATAGACGGAGAGTTGGATAGTTCCAAGCTTGAAGTAGCTTTCCGCACTATTATTTCGCGCCATGAAGCATTGCGTACTGGTTTTGAGCTTGTTGATGGCGCTCCTGTACAGCGAGTATTTACAGAGGTTGAGTTTAACGTAGACTTTGCGCAAGGCCATGAGATGGAAGTGAGCGAGTATGTGAGCCGCTTCGTCCAAGCTTTTGATTTGCGGAAGCCGCCACTGCTGCGAATTGGTGTGGTAGAGCTTAAACAGGATCAGCATTTGTTAGTGTTTGATACGCACCACATTATTTCTGATGGCGTATCGATGAACATTTTAATCGATGAATTTGTTCAGTTATACGCTGGTAAACAGTTGGAACCGCTTCGTATCCAGTACAAAGACTATGCTGCATGGCAGCAAGAAAGTGTTCAAAGTGAACAGATGGTGCAGCAGCAGGATTACTGGATGGGCGTGTTCAAAGGCGAATTGCCTGTGCTCCATTTACCAACTGATTATACACGGCCTTCTGTGCAAAGCTTTGAAGGAGCAACGATCGAGTTTGACCTTGGCCCTGTAAGAAGTGAAGCATATCAGCAGCTGGCAACTCGTGCGGGGACAACTTTGTATATGACACTTTTGGCAGCATACACAACTTTACTTTATAAATACACGGGACAAGAAGATATTATTGTAGGAACGCCGATCGCGGGTAGGCCACATGCTGATTTGGAACCGATTATCGGGATGTTTGTCAATACGTTAGCGATTCGGAACTATCCATCAGCACAGAAGTCCTTTTTCAACTATTTGCAAGAAGTTAAAGAGCATGCATTCAACGCTTATGACAACCAAGACTATCCATTGGAAGAATTGGTAGAGAGGCTCAAGCTCAAACGGGATTTAAGCCGCAGTCCTTTGTTTGACACGATGTTTGCCTTAGATAATACAGGAGAAGATGAAATCAGCATCGACGGTTTAAGCTTCAAGCCTTTTCAAAGCGAAAATAAAATTGCGAAATTTGATTTAACTTTTGAAGCGAGCCAGCAAGATGGCAATATTGTATGCTCGATTGAATATGCGACTAAATTGTTCAAGCGCGAAACGATTGAGCGAATGGCTACGCATTTTATACAACTATCAGACCTCATTTTGGGTCATTCGCACATCATGCTGTCAGACATTGAGCTTATTGCACCGCAAGAGCGCACACTGCTCCTAGAAACGTTCAATGACACGAGCACGGATGATGTAGCGGAGCAAACGATGCATCAATTGTTCGAGGAGCAAGTGGAACGTACACCGGATCAAGTGGCCGTGGTGTTTGGAACAGAACAATTGACGTACCGTGAATTAAATGACAAGGCGAATCAGCTTGCACGAACGCTGAGAAACAATGGCGTTCAGCCTGATCAACTCGTCGGTATCATGGTGGAGCGATCCCTCGATATGTTGGTCGGCATCTTCGCTATCCTCAAAGCGGGAGGCGCTTATGTACCGATTGACCCTGCATATCCGACAGAGCGTATCCGTTATATTTTGGATGACTCGAATGCTCAAGTAATCGTGCTGCAGCGTCATTTACAAGAGCGGGTTGCTGGTGGACATGCTGATGGGTTGGCTGCGAAGCCGATATGGCTTGAGGATGAAGCTTCTTACGATGCGGACAGCTCGAACTTGACGCCGATTACAAGCCCGGATCATGCCGTCTACGTACTCTATACGTCAGGCACAACGGGGCAGCCGAAAGGCGTTGTGATCGAGCACAAGAACGCTATAAATACCGTGAACTGGTATTACAAGCAGTACATTCAATCGCTGAATCCCCATGTGCTGTTGACGGCGGAATACACGTTTGATCCAAGTGTAGAGCAAATATTCGCCACACTGTTGCATGGCGCTACGCTGCATGGCATCAAGAAGGAGGATCTGTTACAACCGGACGTTGTGGCACAGTATCTAGGCAAACATGCGATTAACTTGCTCGATACTTCGCCGATACTGATGCAAGAGCTATTGGCTGATCGCGAGCGGATCGAGAGCTTGCAAGTTGTCATTTGCGGAGGCGAACGTCTGGAAGACCGGTTGAAGGACAAGATCGTGCAGCAAGGCTACGCGCTGTACAACCACTATGGTCCGACAGAGACGACGGTGGACGCGCTTGTCAGCCGCTGTGAGGCGGATGTAAAGGTATCGTTAGGGAAACCGATCCCGAATACGCAAGTGTATATTTTGAACGAGCACCAGCATTTGCAGCCAATTGGGGTTATCGGCGAGCTATATATTGCAGGTAAAGGTGTAGCGAGAGGCTATGTGAATCGTCCAGAGTTGACGGAGGAGAAGTTCGTGGACAATCCGTTTGTGTCTGGACAGCGGATGTATCGGACCGGCGATTTGGCACGCTGGTTGCCGGATGGAAACGTGGAGTTTATTGGACGGATCGACGATCAGGTGAAAATCCGTGGTTACCGGATTGAACTAGGTGAAGTTGAAGCTCAATTGGCGAAAGTCACGTCTGTGAAGGAAGCGGCCGTCATCGTTATTGCGGATGAAGCGGGACAAAAACAGTTGTGTGCGTACTTTGTGGCCGAGGCCGAGCGCAAGTTAACCGTAAGTGAACTTAGAGGTGAATTGTCTCAAGCCTTGCCGACGTATATGGTTCCGTCGTATTTTGTGCAAATAGACAAAATGCCGCTTACGTCGAATGGCAAGCTCGATCGCAAAGCGCTGCCAGCCCCAGAGGGAGGCATGCAAACCGGAGTGGAATACGTCGCGCCACGTACAGAGGTGGAGCAACTGCTGGTGAACATTTGGCAGGACGTATTGGGTACCTCCATGATTAGTATCCATGACAGCTTCTTTGATCTTGGTGGGGATTCCATTAAATCGATCCAAGTAGCGTCAAGGCTGTTCCGGGCAGGGTACAAGCTGGAGATGAAAGAACTGTTCCAACATCCTGTACTTTCAGATTTAAGTCAGTATGTACGTCCGATCGGTCGTATTGCTGAGCAAGGGGATATCACAGGAGCTGTGAGACTTACCCCGATTATGCATTGGTTCTTTGAGCAACAAATGGTAGATGCTCATCATTATAACCAAGCGGTCATGCTGTATCGTGAGCATCGATTCGAAGAAGCAGTACTGCATAACGTCATCTCGAAGATTGCTAAACACCACGATGCGCTGCGGATGGTGTTCCGTGAGACAGCAAGTGGAGTAGAGGCGTGGAATCGAAGTATCAACGAAGGTGAACTGTACAGCTTGGAAGTGATCGACTTAACAGGTGAAGCGAACGTAGCTGACACGATCGAAGCGAAGGCAACAGCCATTCAGAGCAGCATCAATCTAAATACAGGCCCGTTAATGAAACTTGGTTTGTTCCGCTGTGCAGATGGAGATCATTTATTGATCGCGATCCATCACTTGGTCGTCGATGGCGTATCTTGGCGCATCTTGTTTGAAGATATCGGGATAGGCTATGAGCAAGCGGTTCAGGGGCAAGAGATCCAACTTGCACAAAAAACGGATTCCTTCCTGACGTGGGCTGAACAGTTAGCTGAATATGCGAAGAGCGACACGATGATGCAGGAGCAAGTGTATTGGCAGCAGATAGAGGCAGCAACGTATGCAACATTGCCAAAAGATTTCGTAGCTGATCACTCGCTAATAAGTGAGAGTGAAATGATCACGGTGCAATGGACACAGCAGGAGACAGAGCAGCTGTTGAAGCAAGCACATCGCGCCTACAATACGGAAGTGAATGACCTGTTGCTCACAGCGTTAGGTATGGCGGTTCATACGTGGAGTGGTATTGAACGAGTGCTGGTGAATTTGGAAGGCCACGGCCGAGAGGCCATTCTTCCAGACCTCAATATTACACGGACGATGGGCTGGTTCACGAGTCAATTCCCTATCGTGCTTGAGATGAATGCAGGTCAAGACGTATCGAGACGGATTAAGCAAGTGAAGGAAGGTTTACGTCAAATTCCACAAAAGGGAATAGGGTATGGAATATGGCGTTATTTATCCGGGGCTGTTGAAGCGACCGATTCAGCGCAAAAGTTGACCTTTAACGCGCATCCAGAAATCAGCTTCAACTACTTAGGTCAGTTTGATCAAGACATGCAGGACTTGGGAAGCACAGCTATTCAAGTATCCCCGTACTCAAGTGGTGCAGAGTTAAGTGAACAAGCGGTTCGGGACAGTGTGCTGGATATTAATGGTGGAGTTGCAGGAGGCACCTTGACGCTATCTATCAGTTATAGCGTTAAAGAGTACCGTAAGGAAACGATAGAACAGTTTGCGAGCTTGCTAAGAACAAGTTTGCAGAGTGTCATTCAGCACTGTGTAAGCAAAGATTTGTCCGAGTTGACGCCAAGCGACGTCCTGTTAAAAGGTTTAAGTCTGGAAGATTTAGAGGAGCTTGTCAAACAAACTGAGCATGTTGGGGCAATGGAAGACGTGTACGCGCTCACGCCAATGCAGCAAGGAATGCTGTTCCACAGTTTAAAAGATCCGACATCAGGAGCATACAACGAGCAGACCATATTTGACCTGAAGGGGAGCTTTAACTTAGATGTGTTTAAACAGAGCTTGGCGTTACTGACACAACGACACCAAATTTTTAGAACCAATTTCTATAGCGACTGGAAGGGGCAACCTTTGCAAGTTGTATTCCGCAACAAAAATATTCAATGGCATTTGGAAGATTTGCGTGAACGGAATAAGCACGAACGCGAAATGGTTCTAGAGTCGTTTATGCAACAAGACAAGGCCAGAGGCTATGACCTCGCGCAAGATGAACTGATCCGGGTATCGATTTTGCGCACAGAAGATAAGGCTTACCGCTTTATCTGGAGCTTCCATCATATTTTGATGGATGGCTGGTGCATGTCGTTGGTGGCGCAAGAAGCGTTTGGCAGCTATTTTGAAATCTTGGAACAACGTCAGCCTGAGCTTCCACCAGTAACGCCATATAGCCGCTATATTGAATGGTTGGAGCGGCAGGATCAAGTGGCGGCCTCTAATTACTGGAAGCAATATTTAGCTGGTTATGACCAGCGTGCGACGTTACCTAAGCCTTCGCTGCAAGCTAAAGAAAAAGGTTATCAGATTGAGCAATTGACATCTGTGTTCGGTAAAGCGTTGACCGAACAAATGAATCGGGTAGCGAAGCAGTATCAAGTTACCATTAATACGTTACTGCAAACTGTATGGGCGATTGTTCTACAGAAATATAACGGTCATGGAGACGCGGTATTTGGCAGTGTTGTTTCAGGCAGACCGTCAGAAATCCCAGGTGTTGAAAGCATGATCGGCTTATTTATTAACACGATTCCAGTACGGATTCAGAGTGATGCGGCAGATACGTTTGCAGAAGTGTTGGTAAGAACGCAGCAGCAAGCAGTCGAATCAAGCAGCTATGACAAATATCCACTGTACGAGATTCAGGCGCTGACGGATCATAAGCAAGAGTTGTTCGATCATCTTATGGTATTTGAGAACTTCCCCGTTGGGGAGCAGCTCGAGCAGTTGAGCGATGATGATCAGGCTAGCTTTGAAATCGAGAGTGTCGATACGCTTGATCAAACGAACTATGATTTGAACTTGATGGTTAATCCAGGCGATGATCTGCACATCAGCTATACGTATAACGCTAACGTGTACGATCAGGAGAGTATCGAACGGATTCAAGGGCATGTGCTGCAAATCGTTGAACAAGTCGTAAGTAATCCGAACGCTCGTATTAGTGAACTCGAAATGATTACAGCCGAAGAAACAGCGGAAATCATGGAGCGGTTTAACGGTACGACTGTAGACTATTCACGAGACAAGACGATCCATCAACTGTTTGAAGAACAGGTGGAGCGAACACCGGATGAAGTGGCCGTGGTATTTGGCACGGAACAGTTGACGTATCGTGAATTAAATGACAGAGCAAATCAAATTGCGCGAATATTGCAAAAACGTGGCGTGCAATCTGGTAGCGTCGTCGGTCTGATGGCGGAACGTTCACCGGATATGATAGCTGGCGTATTTGGAATATTGAAATCGGGAGGCTGCTTTGTTCCGATAGATCCGCAATATCCGTTTGACCGAATCAAGTACATGATGGAGAACAGCGGAATTCGTTTGTTACTGACAGAAGCCGTTCAAGTGGAACGTATTCAGGCACAATTCCCTGATGTGGAGCTGCTAGATTTACAAGAGCGACAGGAGATAGCTTACACCGATGATCGAGGCGAGTATGCGGATTCAAGTACGGTAAGCGTAGCAGCAACTGATCCGTTGTATATCATCTATACATCGGGTACGACAGGTCTTCCTAAAGGTGTAATTCTCGAGCATCGTAATATGGTGAACTTACTGGAGTATCAATACAACTTTACGAATCTCACTTATGACAAACGCGTACTTCAATATTTCACGAGCAGCTTTGATATGTGCTATTTGGAGTTGTTCTCTACGCTGGCAGCAGGTGGGCGCTTGTTCATCATTGAAGAAGATGCGAAAAAAGATGTTGATTACTTGTTGTCATTCATTGAGCGGTGGAGTATTGATGTCGTATTGTTGCCTACAGCACTGACGAAGTTTTTATTTTTGGAAGAAGGACTTGCGGAGCGGTTCCCCAGCTGCGTCAAGCACATCGTAACAGCAGGAGAACAACTGGTTGTGCCAGAAGCGCTTGCAAGCTTCCTTCGTCGTAACCAAGTGCATCTGCACAATCATTACGGTCCGTCGGAAACACATGTTGTTACAACGTTGACGATTACACCTGAAACAGCAGAGGCTGGTGTACCTACAATTGGTAAGCCAATTTCGAATACAGCCATGTACATTTTATCGGATACGGGGTTGTTACAGCCTATCGGGGTGCCTGGTGAGCTATTCATTTCAGGAGATAACGTTGGTAAAGGATACATGGGAAGAGACGATTTGACGATAGAAAAGTTTGGAACGGATCCATTCCGACCAGAGCACAGATGGTATCGCACAGGCGATTTGGCGAGATGGCTGCCAGATGGCACGATAGAGTATTTAGGCCGTATCGACCATCAGGTTAAGATTCGTGGATATCGAATTGAAATCGGCGAAGTAGAAACACAGCTACTGAACATAGAATCTGTCAAGGAAACGATCGTTGTTGCAATTGACGGGGAGAACGGACAAAAGGCTTTGTGTGCATACTATGTAGCTGGCGTTGAAACGAAGACGAGCGATATTCGCAGCGAGCTGAATCGTGTATTGCCAAGTTATATGATTCCTACTTACTTTGTACAGTTGGATCGGATGCCGTTGACGCCTAATGGAAAAATTGACCGCAAAGCGTTGCCTGCTCCAGAGGAAAATATGCAGACAGGAACAAGCTACTTAGCGCCAAGAACGGAAACAGAAGCTCAATTGGTGCAAATTTGGCAAGAAATTCTTGGTGTAGCCAACATCGGAGTGAAGGATCATTTCTTCGAAATTGGGGGGCACTCTTTACGGGCAATGACCTTAGTCGCCAAAATTCATAAAGAAATGAACAAAACGGTGTCGCTGCAAAACATATTTGAACATCCAACGATTGAACAGTTGGCTCAATTAATTACAAACACAGAGCAAAGCACGTATGAATCGATTCCAACTGTCAACGAACGAGAGTACTATCCGGTAACATCGGCGCAGAAGCGTATGTTCATCTTAAGTAACCTTAAAGGCGGAGAAAGCAGCTATAACCTATCCAACTTCCTGGTGATCGAAGGCGTCGTCGCTCTTCAACGAATGGAAGATGCATTCCGCAAACTGATTATGCGCCATGATTCGTTACGAACAGGGTTCGAAATGGTGGACGGAGAAATTGTCCAACGCGTTTATGACAGTGTATCGTTCAACATTGAGTATTTACGAGCAAATACCGACGATGCAGATGAGCTAATCACCCAATTTGTGCGTGCGTTCAATCTCCAACAAGCACCGTTATTACGAGTTGGATTAATAGAGCTCGAACCGAATCGTCATCTCTTGCTGCTGGATATGCATCATATCATTTCGGATGGCGTTTCGATGAACGTTCTCACACAAGATTTTATCCAACTCTACAATGACGTAGAGTTACCACCGTTGCGAATTCAATACAAAGATTACGCTGTCTGGCAAGAGCAACGTTTGCAAAGCCCTTTGTACACGAAGCAGGAGGAGTTCTGGCTTGGAGAGTTCGCCGGACAATTGCCTGTACTTGACTTAATTGTGGCGTATCCAAGACCTGCGACACGTAGTTTTGAGGGTGCAGAGCATACTTTTGTTGTTGAAGCAGAATTGGTGGAACAGATCAATCAATTGATATCGACGACGGGCAGTACGATGTATATGGTTCTCTTGGCAGCTTATTCGCTATTATTGTCTAAACATAGTGGGCAAGAAGACATTATTGTAGGGACACCAGTGGCCGGAAGGTTGTCGGCAGAGCTGGAACCACTTATCGGAATGTTCGTGAATACCGTGGCAATACGCAATTATCCGGCAAAGGACAAAACGTTCGCTGAATATTTGCAGGAAGTCAAAATAAGAACGCTGCAAGCTTTTGAGAACCAAGAGTATCCGTTTGAAGAACTGGTAGAAAAGTTGGGTGTGGAGCGAGACTCAAGCCGCAATCCATTGTTTGATACGATGTTCTCTTTGGAAAATATGGATCAAATCCAGATTGAACTTGATTCGCTGTCGATGGTTCCATATGAAAAAGGCTTAACTGATTCCATGTTTGACTTGTCATTGTCCATGCATGCGGATGAAGGTGTGTTACGAGGTTCATTTGAATTTTCTACGAAGCTATTTAATCGAAGCATGATTGAGCAGCTGACGAAAGATTATGTGGCCGTATTGTCAGAAATGGTAAGCAGTCCTCATTTGAAATTGAGCGACTTCTTGCTGAAGGACAATGCCAAACCAAATAACCAACTGCTCGAATCAGTAGACTTCACGTTCTAATTCATCGTTTCCGAGTGTGTGCGAATGCTTTTTATTCGCGCACACTCACAATTTTTTTATAGATAGTATCCTTTTAATACGTAGAAAAAGGAGAGATTCTGTTTGAAATCATTTTTAGAAAAAGAGAAGTTGTTTTGGGACAATAAATTCGACGAGGAAGATCATATTACGAGTCTTCCTTATAATCGGATTTCCCAAGGCATGTTGTATAGTTCGAATCACATCCAATCTTTACATAGCTCGTTGCCACCGCATATATCACAACGTATTTTAACGATTGCGGGCGGATCTCATATCGGTGTATTTTTAATTTTGCTATCAGGAATCAAGTTGGTTATGCATAAATATACGGGGGAACAATCTATTATTTTGGGTATCCCGACCATCCGAGATGACAATAATACGGATTCTTTTTCAAACCAGCTGTTGCTCTTGAAAAATAATATCACGCATCAACATACGTTCAAATCGTTGCTTAACCAAATGAAATTGTCTGTCAATGAAGTGTTAGACCATCAAAGTATTCCTTTCTGGCATTTTATTGACAAACTTCATATCCACTCTGATGAAAAGGGCACTCCGATCATTCATACCGTCGTTTCCTTACAAGAGCTTCATGATTTTGATTTTACAGAACAAGCGGTATGGGACATCATGTTTCGATTTGATTTAGCTCATGATTCGATCAATCTGAGTGTGATGTACAACGACAATCGTTATGATGAGGCCCATATTGGACAGCTTATTAACCATCTCATCCACGTCTTTTCGATCGTGCTGTTCCAGCCAGAACTGAAAGTGGAAGAACTCGAACTTGTATCAGATGAAGAAAAGACACAAATACTGCTAGCTTTTAACGATACAGCGGTACCTGTTGTGCAGGATAAGACCGTTCATCAGTTATTTGAAGAACAAGTCGTCCGAACACCGAATCACATCGCCATTGTGTTCGAGGATAGGCAATTAACGTATCTGGAGTTAAATGAACGGGCAAATCAATTGGCGCACACTTTAAGAAACGAAGGGATACAGCCGGATCATCTCGTTGGGTTAATGACAGAACGGTCAATAGACATGATCGTGGGGATGTTAGCTATTTTAAAAGCTGGTGGGGCTTACGTTCCGATCGACCCAGCGTATCCCGAGGATCGTATCCGCTACTTGATTGCAGATTCGGGTATAAAGCTGCTACTCACACAGCAGCACATACTGGATCGTGCAGCCACTCTTTTTACAGGGAAGGTCGTACTGCTGGGGGAGGAGCGATTTTACAGCACAGACCGCTCAAACCTAGAACCGACTACGGGTCCGAACAACCTCATCTACGTGTTATATACTTCTGGTACAACGGGACAGCCTAAAGGTGTAATGATTGAACATAAGAGTGCTGTTAATGTGATTCATTTTTACTACAATACGTACTATACGACAATGAACCAGAAAGTGTTGTTAGTGACGGAATATACATTTGACCCGAGTGTGGAACAAATCTTCGGTTCATTAGTACATGGCATGACCATACACGGCATCACGAAAAACAACCTCCTAAACAAGCAATATGTTGCAGACTACATGAACAAACACCAGATTAATGTGTTGGACTCAACTCCGTTACTCATTCAAGAAATATTAGCGGATATCCCCAAAGTAGAGCATTTAAAAATCGTAATCAGTGGCGGAGAGAGGCTTGAGGAGAAAGTAAAAGACAATCTCATACGTGAAGGATATGTGCTTTATAATACGTATGGTCCTACCGAAACAACGGTTGATGCCATTACGGGACAATGTGAATTGGATAAAGCAGTGTCTTTAGGAAAGCCGATTCATAATACGAGTATTTATATTTTAAATGAACAGATGCAGATTCAGCCGATTGGCGTCGTTGGCGAACTGTATATTGGGGGCGCAGGCGTAGGGCGGGGCTATTTAAATCGACCTGAGCTTACAGCGGAAAAATTTGTTAGCAACCCGTTTATACCTGGCACACGCATGTATCGCACAGGTGATATGGTAAGGTGGCTGGTGGACGGATCTGTAGAATTTATCGGTCGCGTTGACGATCAAGTGAAAATCCGTGGTTTCCGGATAGAGCTTGGCGAAGTAGAGGCGCAGCTTGCACAAGCGGCTGCTGTGAACGAAACCGTCGTCATTGCGAGAGAGGACGAGCATGGGCAGAAAGTGCTGTGTGCGTATTTTGTAGCAGATGAGCCACTTGTATTGACTGAATTACGAAGTTCACTCGCGCAAAAATTACCGGGACATATGATTCCATCCCATTTTGTGCAGTTAGAGCGGATGCCTTTAACTTCTAACGGTAAAATTGACCGTAAAGCGCTGCCTGCACCAGAGGGGAATGCCCAAGCTGGCATCGAATATGTGGCGCCTCGGACGAAAATAGAAGAACAGTTGGTACACATCTGGGAAGAAGTGCTGGGCGTTACAACTATCGGCGTAAAGCACAACTTTTTTGACATCGGTGGTCATTCGTTACGGGCGACGACATTGGTCGCTAAAATTCATAAACAACTGAAAATAAATGTCCAACTGAGTGATGTGTTTGAATATCCGACAATTGAACAAATGGCGCTAGTGCTCAGCTCCAAAGAGGAAGGTAGCTACGTCAATATTCCTGCACTAAGCGAAATTGAAAGTGAACGTGAATATTATCCGGTTTCCTCTGCACAGAAGCGCATGTATATATTAAGTCATATGGAAGGCGGACAAATCAACTACAATATGCCAGGCGCACTAATCATAGAAGGAAAACTCGATCGGTTGCGTCTCGAACAAGCATTTCAACAGTTGATTGATCGTCACGAGACGCTGCGCACCTATTTTGACCTTATCGATGGTGAACCTGTACAGCGCATTGATCGGCATGTAGAGTTTGCTATCGAATACGGGCAAGCAAGTCATGAAGAAGCGGCGCAGGTGCAGGTTAGCAACTTTGTACGGCCTTTTAATTTGGCACAAGCTCCGCTGCTGCGGGTTGGCGTAATAGAGCTAGAGCAGCAGCGGCATATCTTGTTGCACGATATGCATCATATTATCTCGGACGGCGTATCGACGGAAATACTCGTGCAAGAGTTTATGCGACTATACGGTGGTCAGCAGTTGTCACCACTGCGAATTCAATACAAAGATTATGCCGTATGGCAACAAGAAGGGATTCATCGTGAGCAGATTAAGCAGCAAGCCAAGCACTGGTTAGATACGTTCAAGGGTGAGCTACCTGTACTCGAGATGCCGACCGATTTTGCAAGACCAGCCTTGCAAAGCTTTGAGGGAGCTCAGTATGATTTTGCGATAAGCATTCAGACAAGTGGAAAATTAAAACAGATTGCCGAACAAACAGGTTCTACTTTATATATGGTCATGTTAGCTGCATATACAGTCCTGTTGCATAAATATACGGGGCAGGAAGACGTTATTGTAGGAACTCCTATTGCGGGCAGAGCGCACGCAGATTTGGAGCCGCTCATCGGGATGTTTGTTAATACATTGGCCTTACGTTATTACCCTGAGGCAAATAAGACATTTTCAGATTACTTGCTGGAGGTCAAAGAGACGACCATTCAAGCATTTGAGCGTCAAGATTATCCGTTAGAAGAGCTAGTTGAGAAATTGAAGTTAAAAAGGGATGTAAGCCGCAATCCTCTGTTCGATACGATGTTTGCTTGGCAGCATGCAGAGGAGACGGAAATAAGCCTTGAAGATTTACACTTCAAGCCGTATACAAGTGAATATACGGTAGCGAAGTTTGATTTGACGATGGAAGTTGCGGACGAAGCAGATGGAATTACGTGCAGCATTGAATACGCAACTGCCTTGTATAGGCAAGAGACGATTGAACGAATGGCCCAGCATTTTGCGCAGTTACTCGACATCATCGTAAGTGCTCCGCAAACGGAGCTTTCTACAATGGAGCTGCTCACGGCGCAAGAGCGTTCACTACTCTTGAAAGCATTCAATGATACGAATGATACGAGCACAGATGATGTAACGGAGCAAACGATGCATCAATTGTTCGAGGAGCAGGTGGAGCGTACACCGGATCAAGTGGCTGTGGTGTTTGGAACAGAACAATTGACGTACCGTGAATTAAATGACAAGGCGAATCAGCTTGCACGAACGCTGAGAAACAATGGCGTTCAGCCTGATCAACTCGTCGGTATCATGGTGGAGCGATCCCTCGATATGTTGGTCGGCATCTTCGCTATCCTCAAAGCGGGAGGCGCTTATGTACCGATTGACCCTGCATATCCGGCAGAGCGTATCCGTTATATTTTGGATGACTCGAATGCTCAAGTGATCGTGCTGCAACGTCATTTACAGGAGCGGATTGCTGGTGGACATGCTGACGGGTTGGCTGCGAAGCCGATATGGCTTGAGGATGAAGCTTCTTACGATATGGACAGCACGAACTTGACGCCAATTACAAGCCCGGATCATGCCGTTTATGTGCTCTATACGTCAGGCACAACGGGGCAGCCGAAAGGCGTTGTGATCGAGCATAAGAACGCTATAAATACTGTGAGCTGGTATTACAAGCAGTACATTCAACCGCTGAATCCCCATGTGCTGTTAACGGCGGAATACACGTTCGATCCAAGTGTAGAGCAAATATTCGCCACACTGTTGCATGGCGCTACGCTGCATGGCATCAAGAAGGAGAATCTGTTACAACCAGACGTTGTGGCACAGTATCTAGGTAAACATGCGATTAACTTGCTCGATACTTCTCCGATACTGATGCAAGAGCTATTGGTTGATCGCGAGCGGATCGAGAGCTTGCAAGTTGTTATTTGCGGAGGCGAACGCCTGGAAGACCGATTGAAGGACAAGATCGTGCAGCAAGGCTACACGCTGTACAACCACTATGGCCCGACAGAGACGACGGTGGACGCGCTGGTCAGCCGCTGTGAGGCGGATGTAAAGGTATCGTTAGGGAAACCGATCCCGAATACGCAAGTGTATATTTTGAACGAGCAGCAGCATTTGCAGCCAATTGGGGTTATCGGCGAGCTGTATATTGCAGGTAAAGGTGTAGCGAGAGGCTATGTGAATCGTCCAGAGTTGACGGAGGAGAAGTTCGTGGACAATCCGTTTGTGTCTGGACAGCGGATGTATCGGACTGGCGATTTGGCACGCTGGTTGCCGAATGGAAACGTGGAGTTTATTGGACGGATCGACGATCAGGTGAAAATCCGTGGTTACCGGATTGAACTAGGCGAAGTTGAAGCTCAATTGGCGAAAGTCACGTCTGTGAAGGAAGCGGCCGTCATCGTTATTGCGGATGAAGCGGGACACAAACAATTGTGCGCATACTTTGTAGCTGAGGCCGAGCACGAGTTGACCGTAAGCGAGCTTAGAAGTGAATTGTCTCAAGCCTTGCCGACGTATATGGTTCCGTCGTACTTCATGCAGGTAGACAAAATGCCGCTTACGTCGAACGGGAAGCTCGATCGCAAAGCGCTGCCAGCCCCAGAGGGAGGCATCCAAACTGGAGTGGAATACGTCGCGCCACGTACAGCGGTTGAGCAGGCGTTAGTGAGTGTTTGGCAGGACGTGCTAGGTGCCTCCACCATTAGTATTCACGACAGCTTCTTTGATCTTGGTGGGGATTCCATTAAATCGATCCAAGTGGCGTCAAGGCTATTTCAAGCAGGATACAAGTTGGAGATGAAAGAGTTGTTCCAACATCCTGTGCTGTCGGATTTAAGTCAATACGTACAGCCGATTGGGCGTATGGCCGAGCAAGGGGAAATCGTAGGTGCTGTAAGGCTTACTCCGATTATGCATTGGTTCTTTGAGCAACAAATGACTGATGCGCACCATTATAACCAAGCATTCATGTTGTATCGGGCGCAAGGGTTTGATGAAAAGGTACTGCATAGCGTTATCACGAAGATTGCTGAACATCACGATGCGCTGCGGATGGTGTTCCGTGAGACAGCAAGTGGGGTAGAGGCGTGGAATCGCAGTATCAACGAAGGTGAACTGTACAGCTTGGAAGTGATCGACTTAACAGGTGAAGCGAACGTGGCTGAGTCGATTGAAGAGAAGGCAACGGTTATTCAGAGCAGTATCCATGTAAGTGAAGGCCCGCTAATGAAACTTGGACTGTTCCGATGTGCAGACGGCGATCATTTATTGATTGCGATCCATCACTTGGTAATCGATGGCGTATCTTGGCGCATTTTGTTCGAAGATGTTGGGATAGGCTATGAGCAAGCGGTTCAGGGGGAGGAGATTCAACTTCCACAAAAAACGGATTCCTTCCAGTTGTGGGCTGAACAGCAGGCCGAATATGCGAAGAGTGAAGCAATGGAGCATGAGCAGGCGTATTGGGAACAAATTGAAGCCGCGACGTATACGCCATTGCAAAAAGATTTTACGGTCGAGCAATCCCTTTTAAGTGAGAGTGATGAAATCACTGTTCAATGGACGCAGCAAGAAACAGAGCAATTGCTAAAGCAAGCACACCGCGCCTACAATACGGAAGTGAATGACCTGTTGCTCACAGCGTTAGGAATGGCTATCCATAAGTGGACAGGGATCGAACGTGTGCTGGTAAATTTAGAAGGCCACGGCCGAGAGTCTATTATCCCAGATCTCGACATCACACGGACGGTAGGCTGGTTTACGAGTCAATTCCCTCTTGCGTTGGAGATGAATGCAGGCCAAGACGTATCAAGACGGATTAAGCAAGTGAAGGAAGAATTGCGCCAAATTCCACAAAAGGGAATAGGGTATGGAATATGGCGTTATTTATCCGGGGCTGTTGAAGCGACCGATTCAGCGCAAAAATTGACCTTTAACGCGCATCCAGAAATCAGCTTCAACTACTTAGGTCAGTTCGATCAAGACATGCAGGACTTGGGAAGCACTGCAATCCAAATATCTCCGTACTCAAGTGGTATAGATATGAGTGAGCATGCGGTGCGGGACAGTGTGCTGGATATTAACGGTGGAGTTACAGAAGGTGCTTTAGCAATGTCCATCAGTTATAGCGTTAAAGAGTACCACAAGGAAAGCATCGAACAATTTGCGGAGTTATTTAGAGAAAGCCTACAGAGCATCATTCAACATTGTGTAAACAAAGAGCATTCTGAATTAACACCTAGCGATGTGTTGTTAAAAGGAGTTACGATGGATGATCTGGAGGAACTTGTAAAGCAGACTGAGCA